>JBJXFY010000052.1:0-15748 GCA_046155815.1 Limisphaerales bacterium
CCTGGATGTCGGCGAGATTCTCGGTGAGGGTGTTGGTGTGGACGATGTTCGGCGCTTCGATCCCGTGCAGGATCAGGTTCATGATCCCGATCACGTAGGCGAGAGACTTCTTCTCCTTGACGTAGAAGGTGCGCTCCTGCAGGGTGCGGTCCTGGGCGGTGGTGCGCTTGGGGTTCTGGGCCTTGAGGTAATCGAAGGATTCGCAGAGGAAGCCGGCTGAGCCGACGGCGGGATCGCAGATGGTCTCGCCGAGCTTGGGCGCGGTGACGGCGACGATGGCGCGAATCAGCGGGCGCGGGGTGTAGTACTCGCCGCCGTTGCGCCCGGCGTTGCCCATGTTTTTGATTTTGGCTTCGTAGAGGTGCGAGAGCTCGTGCTTCTCGGTCTGGGACTGGAAGCGGAGTTCGTCGATGTGGTCGATGATCTCGCGCAGGTTGTAGCCGCTCTGGATGCGGTTCTTTATCTCGCCGAAGATTTCGCCGATCTTGTATTCGATGGTGTTCGGGCCGATGGCCTTGGCCTTGAAGCCGTGCAGGTAGGGGAAGAGCTTGCCGTTGACGAAGGCGATGAGGTCGTCGCCGGTGAGAGCGGTGTTGTGGTCGATTTTGCCGTTCTTGCCCCCGCCGACGCGGGGTGCGGCCCAGGTTTCCCAGCGGTAGGGTTTGTCGAGGATGTGGGTGTATTTCCTGCCGTCGAGGGCGGCTTCGGTGCCCTTGTCGTGTTCGAGGGCGTCGAGATATTTCAGGAACAGGAGCCAGGAAGTCTGCTCGGTGTAGTCGAGTTCGCTGGTGCAGCCGGCGTCCTTAAAGAGGATGTCGTCGATGTTTTTGAAGGCTTGTTCGAACATGGGGAGTTAGGCGGATGGAAAGTTACAGACGCACCACAGGCGCTTTTCGAGCGCGGCGTTGTCGGTGTCCTTCTCGGATGGGGCGATCCAGTGCAAAGACTCGTCTCCTCGGTTCCATGATGGGCTCATGTCGTTCAGGCAGAAAATTGGCCTGCTGGAAGGGCACACGATGAGTTCTGGATCGTCAAGCGAAGCCCGGGGTGACCGTCCATGCCTCCCGGCGCTTCGGGCCTGTGCGGTCCCGGGGGGGCGCGCCGGCGGGGAGGCGGCCGGAGGTGGCGGGGTGGGTGCGCGGGTTGTGCGGGGGCCGGGGCCTCGCCGTATCAGGGCCTGGCCGGCCTGAGCGAGCGGTTCCTGGCGACGGTGAAGGGCCGCTACGGCGGCGACAGCACGGAGCACGAAACGGCCGGCGGCAACCGCCGCAGCGAGCGCCGACGGCGCACGCCCAAGGCCCCGGCCAAGCCCTGAAGAGCCGGTCTGACAGGCGGGGGTCGTCGCAGGGTAGGGCCGGCCCTCCGAGCCGGCCGGCGCGGTCGGAGACCGCGCGTTACCGACGGCGGAGCGGAGCGGTGGGCAGGCTGATGCATCATCGCCCTACGCCGCGCCTTGCCCCGTGGGGGCGGATTCGGCTACGTCATGCGGCACCCCATGCCGCCCACCGCCGCCCCGCCCGACTACTGGCCCTTCGTCGTCCTCATCGTCTGCGTCGGGTTCATCATCGTCGCCATCGCGAAGCTGCGCCTGCACGCCTTCATCGCGCTGATCGCCGCCGCCCTCCTCGCGGGCTTCCTCAGCCGGCCCTTCTCCCCGGCGGTGCTCGGCAAGCTGCCGGCCGGCACGCGCGCCGCCGCGGAGGGCAACCAGTGGCTGGCCACCGTCGAGCTGACGATGATCGAGTTCGGCAACACGGCCGGCGCCATCGCCATCTCCATCGGCCTCGCCGCCATCATCGGCCTCGCGCTGATGGAGAGCGGCGCGGCGGACAAGGTGGTGCGGCGTTTCCTCGCCCTCTTCGGCGAGAAGCGCGCCGGCATCGCGCTGCTCGTCAGCACGTACATCCTGTCCATCCCGATCTTCTTCGACACGATGTTCATGCTCATGGTGCCGCTGGCCAAGGCGCTGCGCCTTCGCACCGGACGCGATTACCTGCTCTATCTCATGGCCATCTGCGCGGGCGGCGTGGTCATGCACTCCATGACCGTCCCCCACCCGGGCCCCCTGGCGATGGTGGACAACCTGCAGGTGGACGTCGGCGCCTCGCTCGTCTGGGGCATCCTCGCCGGCATCATCCCGGCGGGCGTCGGCTACTGGTTCTCCACCTGGCTCAACCGTCGGACGGAAATCCCGCTGCGCGAGACGCCCGGCAGCGCCCTCGCCGACCTGGAGGGCATCTCCGCCAAGCCCGAGTCCGCGCTGCCCTCCTTCCTCGCCTCGATCACGCCCGTCGTCCTGCCCATCCTGCTGATCACCTTCGCCTCGTTCTTCACCGTGGTGCAGAAGAGCTATCCCGCCGTGGTCGCGTCGCTCGGCGGGCCGGAGGCCTTCGCCGCCGTCGGGAAGTGGGTCGCCTTCATCGGCAACAAGAACATCGCCCTGCTCATCGGCACGGTGATCGCGCTGTGGATCCTGGCGCGGCAGCGCGGGCTGGGGCTGAGGCAGGTCGAGTCCCTGATCGGCCCGCCCATCGAGACGGCCGGCGTCATCATCCTCATCACCAGCGCGGGCGGCGCCTTCGGCCTCATGCTGCGCAACGCGGGCGTGGGCGACGCCATCAAGGCCGCCGCCGCGGGCCACGAGGTCAACCTGCTGCTCCTCGCATGGCTCGTGGCCGCCGTCATCCGCGTCGCGCAGGGCTCCGCCACCGTGGCCATGCTTACCACGTCGGCGATGGTCTTCCCGATGATGGACCCGGCGGCCGGCGCGGTGCTGCCCTTCAACCCGATGTACGTCTATCTCGCCATCGGCTTCGGCGCGTTCACTTCGTCGTGGATGAACGACTCGGGCTTCTGGGTGGTGAGCCGGCTCTCCGGCATGACCGAGGGCGAGACGCTGAAGTCCTGGACCGTAATGCTCACCGTCACCTCCGTGACCGGCCTTCTCGTGACGCTGGTCTTCGCGAAGCTGCTGCCGCTGGCGGGTTGAAGCCGGCCCCCCGGCCCGCGCATCCTCGCGCATGGATACGACCCGGCGGGAATTCCTCGCCTCCACCGCGCTGGCCGCCGGCTCGGCCGCCCTCGCCGGCTGCGCCTCCACCACCTCGTCCCGCATGAACCAGGCCGCCCCGCAGCGCCCCGTCATCATCTCCACCTGGCCATTTGGACGGCCCGCCAACGAACGCGCCCTCGCCACCCTCGCCGCCGGGGGCTCCGGCCTCGACGCGGTGGTGGACGGCATCGGCGTGGCGGAGTCCGACCTGGCGAACAGCTCCGTCGGCAAGGGCGGCCTGCCCAACGCCGCCGGCGTGGTCCAGCTCGACGCCTGCCTCATGGACGGTCCGACGCACAAGGCCGGTTCCGTCGCCGGCCTCGAGGGCATTGAGCATCCGATCGCCGTCGCCCGGCGCGTCATGGAGAAGACGCGGCACGTCATGCTGGTGGGCGCAGGCGCGAGGCAGTTTGCGCTCCGCGAAGGCTTCCCCGAGACCGACCTGCTGTCCGACGCCTCGCGGAAGGCCTGGGAGGAATGGCAGGCGAAGCAGGCGCGTGCCGGCGGTGAGGCCCGGCCCGAGGGGCACGACACCATCGCGCTGCTCGTGCTCGGCGCGGACGGCCATCTGTACGGCGGCTGCTCGACCAGCGGCCTCGCATGGAAGCTGCCCGGCCGGGTGGGCGACTCGCCGATCATCGGCTCCGGCCTTTATGTGGACGACGAGGTGGGCGCGGCCGGGGCGACCGGCATCGGCGAGAACATCCTGCGCTTCTGCGGCTCGTTCCAGGTTGTGGAGCTGATGCGGGCGGGCGCGGACCCGACAGAGGCCTGCGCGGAGACGATCCGCCGGATTCGGCGGAAGCACGCGCCCGGTACCGAACTGGCGGTGAACTTCATTGCCTTGGCGAAGGACGGACGATTCGGCGCGGCGGGCTCGGGGCCGGGTTTTGACTACGCCGTCGCCTGGCCTGGCCACAGCGAGGTCCGCCCCGCCCCGCACCTCGACGGCGGGGCGGTGAAGGTCACCGGGGGGCATGTGCGGTAGGGGGCCCCCAAACAGGTGTCTTGCCAAGCGGTCGCAGCGGGTGCTTCTTCCCGCCGCCGTACCGCGCCCGGCCAATCATTCATGTCGCCCAAGTTGACGTTGTGCCGCCGTGCGCTGCCCCTGCTGGCCGCCGCGTTTTTCACCACCTGCACCAGCCTCCGGGCGGAGGTCGTTTTCGACAGCACCGCCACCTCCGGACAGCAGGTGCTGCCCGGTGCCGGCGAGGTGGGTGACGAGATCATCCTCGCCGGCGAGGCCCGGACGATCACGCGCCTGCGCCTCGAGTTCTTTGCCATCGTCCCCGTTGGGGCCACGCCGACGGCACGCCTGAGGATCTACGAAAATGACGGTGAACCGCCCGCCGGGTTCCCGCCGAACATCCGGGCGCCACGCACGATCCTGTTCACCGCGCCGGAAGTCCCGATCACGGCTGGGCAGAACACGCTCGACCTCAGCGGCGTGGCGATTGACGTGCCGGGGAAGTTCACGGTGAGCCTCCAGCTTCTGGGACTGCCGGGGGACGGCCTTAGCAGCGGCCCGGTCTTCTATGGCCGGCGCACACTCAAGGTTGGCTCCGGCTTCGACGACTACTGGCTGCGCCTCGCCAACGGTGCCTGGACCACGGCGCGCTTCGACAACGGCATCCCGCCGGTGCATTTCTCCATGCTCATCGAGGCGCAGCCCGACCCGCCGATCCGCCTGCCCGGCCTCGACCGGACCAACGCATTGCCCGTCGTCCGCGTGAGCGGACCGATCACCAGCAACGTCGTGCTGGAAAGCGCGGCCGACGTGGCCGGACCGTGGACGGCGTGGTCCACGAACCGCTTCACCAACGGCCCGATCCGCGTGACCGACCCGCGCGGGTTCACCGGCACAAACCGCATCTACCGCGGCCGCCAGCCGTAGCGTGGCGGTGACGCCCCCGTCGCCGCCGGGTGGCCGCGCCGCCCCTTCAATCGTTACCGCCGTCTCTCCGCCGGGCCGGTGACGTGCAGCGCGGCCACGCCCGGCCCGTGCTCCAAAGCGCGCCGCCAAGGTCAGGTCCGCGGCCAGCCGCGGCGTGTCCGAATTCCTCGTCACGCGAAAGAGACCTTCCCAGCCCGCGAAGACGTGTCCCGCCGCCGGTTCGGCACGAGAGGTGACCGGGTTTCCCGCGAAGTACGTGCCCGCCCACGGGCGGTCGGCGGCGTTCGTCACCGCGAGCGTGCCCACGTGGAGCCGACACGCGCCAGCGGTCGCCGCCCGCACCGTCACGTCGGGGCCCAGTCCGAAGCGCCGGCGGAAATGCTCCCGGACGAACGCCGGCCGCCGCGCCGCGAAGTCGCGCAGGTACTGCACCTGGCCGCGCCAGAGGGGAGAGCGAGCCGGGCTGCCGCCACCACGGCGCATGCTCGGCCATCCCGGGTTCGAGCCGCGCGGCAAGCGCGTTGATGCGGGCGACGGTGTTCGTGGGCAGGTACAGGGTGTTGAGCCGGTCACGGGCGCGGTTGATGAAGCCGCGGCGGAACTCCGGGTTCAGCACCAGCCGGCGCAACAGGAACGTGGTGGCCTCGTAGTTTTGGTCGTGCGGCGAGCCGAACGGCTCAAGGTCGGCCCGCAGCATGTCGAACTCCCACGCCGGCACCTCGGACCAGAAGCCGTCCCAGCCCACGTCACGGTCGTACTGGAGACAGCGGAAACGCCCGCCCGGCTCGTGCGGCCCCAAGGAACGAGGGTTCCTGATGCCCCAGCGGTGCGTGAAGATTTCAGCCAGCCTGTAGTCGGTGGAGGTGGTCATCTCCATGCGCGCCGCCGGCCCGGGCTTCGCCCTGCGCGCCGCGGACTCGGTCAATGGTGCCTACAATCCGGTGAATGATCCGGTGGTGGTGGACGGGGACGAGAACGTCTTGACCGTGCCCGCCGGCGGCACGGCGGAGTTCTTCCTATGTCAGCGGTGATCGTGCAGCGCAGCCCCAAGGCCGCGGCCCGACCGGGCCGCGGCCGTTGTCATGGCCCGCGGTGCACGCAGCGCGCGGTGCAGGTCTCGGCGACGACCACCTCCACGAGCTGCGGCAGGACGGGCTTCAGCCGCTCCCAGATCCACAGGGCGATGGTCTCGCTGGTCGGATTCTCCAGGCCGGGAACCTCGTTCAGGTAGCGGTGGTCGAGCTGCTCCCACAGTGGACGGAAGGCGGCCTTGATGTCGGCATAGTCCATCACCCAGCCGAGCTTTGGGTCGAGCGGCCCCTCGACGACGATCTCGGCGAGGAAGCTGTGGCCGTGCAGTCGGCGGCACTTGTGGCCGTCAGGCAGGTGTGGCAGCAGGTGCGCGGCCTCGAAATGGAACGATTTGCGGAGCTGCATGGGCTTGTAGGTTCGGGATTCCAAGGCCAAGGCTCAATGAAGCCGCGCGCCCGGGCGCGTCCGGTCGGTCCGACCTTTGGAAGCTGTCCCTTGAGCTATCACGACGGCATTTCCTGGCTCGTCCACGTCACCAGGTCGCCCAGCGACGGCCGGCCATCATGCCGCCAGGTGAGCGGCGGATGCTGCATCCGGCCGGGCGGGCAGATCCGGGTGACACCCCAGCGGGCGAACTCTCCGGCGAGATCGCGGGCGCGGCTGCCCGCGGCGGCCAGCGCCACCGTGGAGACCCGGCCGGCGAGCGGCGCGAGCGCGCGCAGGCAGGCCTCGGGGCGGTCCACGGCCTTCACGTACACGAAGCGGTGCAGGCAGGAAGCCTGCCATTGCGGGTCGTTCTCCAGCACCACGCTCCAGGACGTGGAGCCTTCGCTGAACCAGCAGCGCGTGTCCTCGGAATACGCGGCGCGGATCTCATACACTTCACG
The DNA here is from genome assembly GCA_046155815.1 of Limisphaerales bacterium. Lineage (GTDB taxonomy): Bacteria > Verrucomicrobiota > Verrucomicrobiia > Limisphaerales > CAIMTB01 > JBJXFY01. The sequence goes on from JBJXFY010000052.1 coordinate 6,866, forward strand.
GCGGCGGACGATGTCGGCGGCGTGCTCCGGGGACAGCGGGCCGCGCGGGCGGTCCAGCTCGACTGCGGCGAGCGCGGACGCCAGCTCGGCGGCAAACTGCTCGGGGGTGAGCGCGCCGCCGGTCTCGCAGTAGATGGCGTGCGGCGAGAGGCAGCCCAGCTGGTCCCAGTCCGCGACGTCGTGCGCAAACCGCGCGGCGAGGGCGGGGGCGTGCGAAGGCGTGAGTGACTCGCGGGCGGCATAGCCCAGGCTGACCTGATGGCCGTAGGCCAGCACGCGCACTCGGGCCGGCGCCCGCGCGCGGATGGCCGTCACCGCGGCGTCGGTGCCGGTGACGGTCAGCGCGTCCACCGCGGCGAGGAGTGAATCGTCGAGCGAGTTCGTGCCGCCGCGCCACGAGGCCAGCTCGAGGCAGGCGGCCAGCTTGGGCTCCACCTCATGAAGCGAGTGGGCGAGGAGCCGCGGGAGGAACGCGCCGCCGGCCGGGCACTTCACGAACTGCGCGGAGCGGGCCAGCAGGCCGAGGATGAGTCCGGTGAAGAGCGGGCTCGGCAGCACGCCGCCCGCGATGTGGCCCACCAGGCCCGGGCCGCGGGCGTGGGCGGCCAGGCCAAGGAACTGCTCCGCTTCGGAGGAGACGAGCTGGTCCAGCCGCTGCAGGTGGCCGAGGTCCTGGCTGACGAGGGCCTGCAGGTTGCGCGCCGTGATGACGGAGAAGAACGCGTCGAGGCCGGACTCGATCGTGGCGCGCGAGAACCCGGTGGCCTCCGGGCCCCGCTCCAGCGCGACTTCGCGGAAGCGATAGCCAGGACGCCGCCATTCGCGGGCGAGTGCGTCGAGGGTGTCCACAATCGCGGCGGTGGGCCGGGGGAGCAGGTAGCGCTCACGATTGCGACGGAGCGTCCCGCACGCCTCATGAACCAGCGCCGGCGTCATCTCCGCCTCGGGCGGCAGGTCGGCGAGGAAGTAGTTCGGCAGCTCCATGGCGCGCATCTCAGGACGCCGGTTTCAGGTGGCGAGGAGGGAGCAGCCGCGCGGCTCGGCGGCCGGGGCGCGGCCCACCAGTTCGAAGCCGTCGTCGCGCCGGACGGCGAGATCGTCGGTCTGCACGGCCGCCACGGACCACACGTTGGCAAGGTCCACGATGCGCAGCCGGCCGGTTTCGCCCTCGGCGGCCTCCCGTCCGGTCTCCGGGGAAACGACCAGGGCGCGCGCCCAGGGCGGGAAGCGGAAGGCGCGCGGCCCGCTTTGGCCGGCCACGAGGTCGTAGGCCTGGGAACTCAACTCACTCATGCCGTATTCACTCACGATGTGGGTGTACGGAACGCCCAGCCGGGCGGTGATGGCGGCATGCAGTTCGGCCCTGGGCAGCTCGCGGGAACGCCCCTTATAGCCGCCGGTTTCCATGACGCGGGAACCGGCCGGCAGGCGGAAGTGAGTTCCTTCGCCGGCCAGCCCGTCAAGCAGGTGGACGAAGTTGAAGGCCGTACCGGCCAGCAGGACCGGGCGATCATCATCCCCGGCCAGATTCAAGCATCGCTTCACGGCGGCCGCCTCCACTGTCCAGCCGTCTTCCCCGGCCGTCCCGAGGAAGGACGAATGATGGTCGCCGTGGCGGTGGCGGATCACGCCGAACATGTGGGCGAGGGAGGACCGCGGCGCGGCCCCGGGAGCGGGAGTGAGTGACAGGCAAGTCAGCGGCCCTGCTTGCGGCACGAGGTGCGGCGCGAACCAGGCGGCCAGTGAGTCCTCGTACAGGGCAAGGGACTCCGTGCCGTGGAAGTGCCGGCCGGGACGGTGCTGTGTCGTGCCGCTGGAGTGGAAGACGTGCGTCCGTTCCGGGGCGGGCAGGGAAGTGAGTTCGGTTTCCTTGAAGGCGGAGGCCGGTACCGCGGGCAAGTCCCGCCAGTCACTCACACCGGCCGGACCCGCTGCCCGGGCCCCGACCCAGCGCCGGTAGGAGGCGTTCGCGTGGAACTGCAGACGGAAGAGTTCAAGCGCCATCCGGCTGAAGGCCGCATCCTGCCGCAGCGGATCTTCCCCGGCGCGGATCATTCCGCGCAGCTGGCGGGCCAAGGCCGTGAGACCGGTGGTTGACATGGCGGTTTTGGATCCCGGGTTTGGGCCGGGGCCGGCTGGTTGACCGCGACAGCCGGTAGGTGGGCCCGCCTAGGCGGCGGAGGCCTCCTCGGGGACGGAGGCCGCGGCGGCCTGCTGGCGGAAGGCGAGCTTGTCGCCGTCCAACGTGACCTGAATCTCCTCGCCGTCGACCAAGCTGCCCTTGAGCAGCTCCTCGGCCAGGGGATCCTCGAGATACTTCTCGACCGCTCGGCGCATCGGGCGCGCCCCGTACTGCGGGTCGTAACCCTTGTCCACGAGGAAGTTCCGCGCCGGTTGGTCGAGGACAAGGCGCAGGTTCTTGCGGCGGACGCGCTCGACGACCTTGGCGACCTCGAGCGCGAGGATCTCGACGAGGTTCTCGCGGCTGAGGGAATGAAAGACGACCACGTCGTCCAGCCGGTTGAGGAACTCAGGGCGGAAGAACTTCTTCGCCTCCTCGAGCAGCTTTTCGCGCATCCTGTCATGGCTGCCGGCGGCGTCCTCGCTGGCCGCGCCGAAGCCCATGACACTGGCCTTCTTGATGGTCTCCGCGCCGACGTTCGAGGTGAGCAGGATGATGGTGTTGCGGAAGTCCACCACGCGGCCCTGCGAGTCGGTCAGCTTTCCTTCCTCCAGGATCTGGAGGAGCATGTTGGACACATCCTGGTGGGCCTTCTCGAGCTCGTCGAAAAGAACGACGCAGTAGGGCTTGCGGCGGACGGCCTCGGTGAGCTGGCCGCCTTCCTCGTAGCCCACGTACCCGGGCGGCGAACCAACCAGGCGGGACACGGAGAACTTTTCCATGTATTCGCTCATGTCGAGCTGCACGAGGGCCTTGGGGTCGCTGAACATGTGCTGGGCGAGCGCCTTGGCGAGGAGGGTCTTCCCGACGCCGGTGGGGCCGAGCAGCATGAAGGTGCCGATGGGCCGGCGGGGATCCTTGAGGTCGGCACGGGAGCGGCGCAGGGCGCGGCTGAGCGCGCTGACGGCGATGCCTTGGCCGACGACGGCCCCGGCGAGGACGCCCTCCATTTCGAGGAGTTTCTGGGTTTCGCTCTGCTCCATGCGCTGGAGCGGGATGCCGGTCCACTTGGAGACGACCTGGACCACCTCTTCCTCGTCCACCTTGACGCGATTCTCCTCGCGGCTGGCGCGCCAGCCGGTGAGGAGGGCCTCGAGCTTATCCTTGGCCTGCTTTTCCTGGTCGCGCAGGGCGGCGGCGCCCTCGAAGTCCTGTTCCTTGATGGCCTTCTCCTTGCGGCGGCGGATGCCCTCGATGTCGGCCTCGAGGTCACGGGATTCGGGCGGGCGGCTCATGGCGCCGATGCGCGCGCGCGCGCCGGCTTCGTCCATCACGTCAATTGCCTTGTCGGGCAGGTGGCGGCCGGTGATGTAGCGGTCGGAAAGGCGGACGGCGGAGTCCACGGCGGCGTCGGTGATCTCGGCCTTATGGTGTTCCTCGTACTTCGTGCGGAGTCCCTTGAGGATGAGGATGGCGTCGTCCACGGAGGGGGCCTCGACCTTCACGGACTGGAAGCGGCGCTCGAGGGCGGCGTCCTTCTCGATGTACTTGCGGTACTCGTTGAGGGTGGTGGCGCCGATGCACTGCATCTCGCCGCGGGAGAGGGCGGGCTTGATGATGTTCGACGCGTCCATCGTGCCCTCGGCGGAGCCGGCGCCGACGATGGTGTGCAGCTCGTCCAGGAACAGGATGATGTTCTTGGCGCGCTTGATCTCGTCCATCACGGCCTTGATGCGCTCCTCGAACTGGCCGCGGTACTTGGTACCGGCGACCATGAGGGCCATGTCGAGGGTGATGACGCGCTTGTTGAGGAGGAGCTCGGGGACGTTGCCCTTGGTGATTTCCTGGGCGAGTCCCTCGACGATGGCGGTCTTGCCGACGCCGGCCTCGCCGAGGAGGACGGGGTTGTTCTTGGTGCGGCGGCAGAGGATCTGGATGACGCGCTCGATCTCGTTCCTGCGGCCGATCACGGGGTCCATCTCGCCCTTGCGGGCGATCTCGGTGAGGTCGCGGCCGAAGGCCTTGAGGGCCGGGGTCTTGGCCTCGCCCTTTTTCTCGGGCTTGTCGCCGCCCGCGGGCTGCGGCTCGCCACCCTCCTCGGACTGGAAATTGGGGTCGAGTTCCTTCAGGATCTCCTGACGAGTCTGCTCGATGTCGATGTCGAGATTCTTGAGGACGCGGGCGGCGACGCCATCGCCCTCGCGGAGCAGGCCGAGAAGGATGTGCTCGGTGCCGACGTAGGTGTGGTTGAGGGCCTTGGCCTCCTTGGCGGCGAGGGAGAGGACCTTCTTGACGCGCGGGGTATAGGGAATGTTGCCGGCGACCTTCTGGTCCGTGCCGGTGCCGACCTGCTTCTCGACCTCAAGGCGAACGGTGTCGAGGTCGAGGCCCATTTTTTGGAGGACGTTCACGGCGACGCCCTGCCCCAGTTTGATGAGGCCGAGCAGGAGGTGCTCGGTGCCCACGAAGTTGTGGTTGAAACGGTCGGCCTCCTTCCGCGCCAGGGCCAGCACCTGCTGCGCGCGGGGGGTGAAATTGTTCATCGCATCTTCGCTCATGAGGGTGCGTCTTCCGAAGTTGAGGGTTTATCTACGGGCGAAGGGGGGGGCGTCAAATGACGCGTGTCCGGCCGGGGCACGTCCACGAGACGGGCGCGAAGCACGTCCGCGCGGAGCAGGTCGCGTTCCTCAGCCTCGAGCTTGTTGGCGTGCGCGGCCTGGAGGTGCGCCGGCTGGGTGATGAGCAGGAGCTCGTCCACGACGGGGCGGGCGAGGCCGTGAAAGAGGCCCAGGTCGTGCCCGAGGCGCAGGAGGGAGAGGAGGTTCATGGCCTCCTTGGAGGAGATGCTGAAGGAGTTGGAGAGGTTGCCGTAGGCGCGGCCGACGTGGTTGAAGAGCACCTTGGGCTTGTCCTCGAGCATCTTCCGGCGGGCGTTGAGCTCGTGTTCGATCATCTGGTTCACGACTTTGGTGAGGCGCGCGATGATCTCGGGCTCGGTCTCGCCGAGGGTCATCTGGTTGGAGACCTGGAAGATGTTGCCCAGCGCCTCGGTGCCCTCGCCGTAGAGGCCGCGGACGGCGAGGCCGAGCTTGTTGACGGCCTGGATGATCGGGTTGATCTGCTCGGCGAGCACGAGGCCGGGCAGGTGGAGCATGGCGCTGACGCGGATGCCGGTGCCGACGTTGGTGGGGCAGGCGGTGAGGTAGCCGAGTTCGGCACTGAAGGCGTAGGGCACGCTCGCCTCCAGCTGCGTGTCCAGCGCGTCCACTGCGGTCCAGGCCTCCTTGAACTGGAAGCCGGGGCGGATGGCCTGCATGCGGAGGTGGTCCTCCTCGTTGAGCATGACGCAGAGGGACTCGGCGCGGTCGAGGACCAGGCCGGAGCCGGCGTTGCGGGCGGCATGCTCGCGGCTGATGAGGTGGCGCTCGACGAGGATCTGCTTCTCCAGAGGCGTGAGCAGGTCCATCGCGCCGGCAAACCCGCCGGCCATCGGCGGGAGCGGCTCGACGGCGGTGCGGAGCGCCTCCAGGGCGCGCACGCGGTCGGCGCGCTTGGCCCAGCCGGGGAAGGGGAAGCCGTGGAGATTTCGCGCCAGGCGCACGCGGCTCGAGAGCACGATGGTGTCGTGCGGGCCGGTGCGGCACGCGGCCTGGGCGGCCGGAGTTAGGAACTCGGAGAGCGTCATGGCGGTCAGGCGGCGGTCTCGCGCAGCTGCCGCAGCTGGTCGCGGAGGGCGGCTGCCTCCTCGAAGTTTTCGGTGCTGATGGCCTTGTCGAGGCGCTTCTGCAGCGACTTCAGCTCGTCCGCGCCTTCGCGCTGGCGCCGGGCCCCGGCGGGGCATTTCCCGACGTGCCGCGTGCCCTTGTGCATGCCCTTGAGGATGCCCGTAAGGCCGTCGGCGAAGGTGCGATAGCAGGCGGAGCAGCCGAGGCGGCCGGTCTTCTTGAAGTCGGCCTGCGTAAAGCCGCACGCGGGGCAGGTCAGGTCGCCGCCCTTGGCTCCGGCGGGCTTCTCCATCTCCTGGGAGGCGCCGAGGCCCAGCAGCAGGTCGGCCAGGGAGAAACCGGCCGGGTCGGAGACGCCCTTCTCCTTCGAGCACTCATCGCAGAGATCCACCTTCTGGACCTTCTCATCAATGATCTGGGTCAGGTGGACCTTGGCGGGGTTCTTTTTGCAGACGCTGCACAGCATGGTCGTCGCCGCGAACATGGGCGTCCCGGCCGGGAGCGCAAAGCGGTGTGCTCAAGGCCGCCGGAAAGGCCGCCGCGGCGTCAGGGCCGCGCGCCGATCCGGAACAGGTTCTCCTCCGAACGGATGAAGAGCGCGCCGTCCGTCACGGCGTACGAGGCGAGCGTGCGTTCGCCGAGCGGGTTCTCGGCGAGCTTCCGGAACTCCTTCCCGGCCGAGAGCACGACGCCCTTGCCCTGCTCGTCCTGCACGTAGATGCGGCCCCCGGCCAGCACGGGCGACGCGCTCGCGCCACCGCACACGCGCTCCTGCCAGTGGACCGTACCCGTGCGTGCGTCCACGCAGCTCATCACGCCGCTGTCCGCCAGCAGGTACAGCTCGTCGCCCACGAGCAGGAACGACGGCGTGTTCGGCGCGCTGCGGCGGAGCGTCCACGCGACGTGCGTGTCCGTCACGTCGCCCGCCGCGCCGTCCACGCGGATGGCGATGGCCGTGGGGGCCTCGTAGCCGGTGCCGACAAAGACCAGGCCGTGGCCGAAGACGGGCTTGGGGATCACGGAGAAGCCGTCGTAGCGCGCCCGCCAGATCCCCGCGCCGGTCGCCGGGTCAAGCGCGTCCACCACGCCGCTGCCCGGCGAGATGAGCTGCGGCCGGCCCGCGATCTCGATCACCGTCGGCGTGCTGAAGGAGAACTTGCGCGGATGGTCCGTGACGCGCGGCACCTTCCAGCGGACTTCGCCCGTGGCCGTGTCGAGCGCGACGACGAACGGGTTTTCCGTCGCGTCGGCGGAATAGATCAGCAGGTCGCGCCAGAGCACGGGCGTGCCGCCGTTGCCGTGAAAGGGCGGATACTCCAAAGCCGTCTGCCGCCAGAGAACCTTCCCCTCGAGGTCGAGGCAGGCCGTGCCCCGGTGGCCGAAATGCACGTACAGCCGGCCATCGGCGACGATGGGCGTGGGGCTGGCGTGGCTGTTCTTGCGGTGGATACCCGGCGCGGCGCCGTCCTGCCGGATCACGGCCGTGCGCCACAGTTCGCGGCCGGTCGAGGCGTCCAGCGCGAGCGCCGCGAGGTCGAGCCGGTCGCCTTCGCCGGGAATCGCCGCCGTCAGGTACAGCCGGCCCGCCGCCACCACGGGCGAGGACCAGCCGCGGCCGGGCACGGCGACCTTCCAGGCGACGTTGCTCGTGGCCGTCCAGGCGACGGGGACGTTGGTGGCGGCGCTGTGGCCGTCGCCCGCCGGGCCGCGGAAGGCGGGCCAGTCACGGCCGGCCAGCGCGGCGGTGGCGGACAGCAGCAGGAGCAGGAGCGGGCGCATGACTGGGAGGATGGATGGATCAACCGCGGCTGCGAATCTTTGCATCGAGTTTGTCCCGGCGCTGGAGAGTGAAGGTTCTGTAGGCGCCCTATGCCCTGAGCCTCAGCAGCAGGTCCTTGCTCTCGACCGTCTCGCCGAGGGCGCAGAGGAGTTCGGCAACCACGCCGTCGGCGGGGGCGGTGACGGTGGTCTGCATCTTCATGGCTTCCATCATCAGGAGCTTGTCGCCCTTGACCACCTTCTGTCCGACGCTGACGGCGATGCTCGCCACGAGGCCGGGGATCGGCGCGCCCACCTGGAGCGGATCGGCGAGGTCGGCCTTGGGACGCGTCTTGGTCTGCGGCGCGACCTTCTTGTCGGTGATGTGGGTCTCACGCGTCATGCCGTTCAGCTCGAACGTAACAGTGCGGCGACCGTCCTTGTCGGGCTCACCGACGGTGATCAGGCGGATGACCAGCGTCTTGCCGGCCTCGATCTCCACACTGATCTCCTCGCCGCGGCGTAGGCCGTAGTAGAAGGCCGGCGTGGGGAGCACGCTCACGTCGCTGAACTCGCGCAGGTGCTTCGAGTAGTCGGCGAAGACCTGCGGATACATCAGATGGCTGAACACGTCGTCTTCGGCGGCGTCGCGCTTGAGCTTGTCGGTCAATTCGCGGCGGAGCTTGTCGAGGTTCACCGGCTCGGCGCGGTTGCCGGCCTTACCGGCCTTGAACGCAGCCTGTGCCTCCTTGAAGCGCTTCTCGCCGAGCACGACGCGCTGGACCGCCTCCGGGAATCCACCGTCCGGCCAGCCGAGGCCGCCGCTCAGCATGTCGAGGACGCCCTCGGGGAAGGGCGTGGCTCCGGGCTCGAGGTTCACGACGTCCGCGGGCTTGATGCCCTTGCTGAAGAGAAAGAGCGCCATGTCGCCGACGACCTTGCTGGACGGCGTGACCTTCACGATGTCGCCGAAGAGCTGGTTCACCTCGGCGTAGGTGCGGGCGATCTCGGGCCAGCGGTGACTCACTCCCATGCTGGCGGCCTGCTCCTTGAGGTTGGTGTATTGGCCGCCGGGCATCTCGTGTAGATAGACCTCGGCGGAACCGGTTTTCGGCGCGGTGTCGAACGGATGGTAGAATTCACGCACCTTTTCCCAGTAGTCGGAGAACTCGTTCAGCGCGTCGAGGTTCAGCTTCGTGTCACGCGGCGCATGCTGGAGCGCGGCGACGACGGAATTGAGGTTTGGCTGCGAGGTGCTGCCGCTCATGCTGGCGAGCG
>JBJXFY010000065.1:0-11164 GCA_046155815.1 Limisphaerales bacterium
GGCGCTCTACACTTTCGAGATCAATGGTGAGAACGCCTCCATCGCCTGGGATTTGCACGACCTCCATCGCCTCCAGTACTTCGACCACAGCGACCAGAGCAAAATCCGTGGCTGGCACAACGTCCACGTCAGCGACGGCGATCATCCCTACTGCGGCAACTGGTGGGTGCCGGGGCTGCAACTCGGCTACGAACACAGCTTCATCCACGCGATGGTGGAGTTCATCCGGGGCCTCGAGAGCGGCCAGGGGTGCAAGCCCGACTTCAAGGACGGCCTCGCCACGGATTACGTCGTGGACGCCGTGCTCGCCTCGGCCAAGGCGAAGAAGTGGACGAAGGTGAAGCAGGTGAAGTGAACAGTCCCGGGGCGGCGGCGCCGCGGCGCTGGCGCTGATCCGCAAGGTCGCCCAGCGCCATCCCGAGATCGCCGCCGGGCGGCTGTTTGATTCGCGCGCCAACGGCAGGCACCGCCCGGAATCCGACGTGGACCTGGCCGTGTGGGGCGACGTGGGCGCCCTGCGCGTCCAGCGCATCGCCGCCGAGCTGGACGAGCTGCCACCGCCCTTCCGCTACGACGCGCAGCCGTTCACCGCCATCCGTCACGCGCCGCTGCGCGAGCATATCGCGCGGGTCGGAGTGGCAGTTTACCGGGCCTGAGCCGCGCGTTTCCGGGACGGAGGCCGGCGTGCCTCACCGCTTCGGCCGCGAACCCATCAGGAAGTTCGCCCCGAGCGTCGCGAGCAGCGCGCCGAGCAGGAAGAAACCCAGCAACAGGCCGGCCACTTCCATCCCGCGCCATTCCGCCAGCACCGTGCCCAGGCCCAGCAGCCCCAGCACGACACACGCCGCCGTCATCACCCGGCGCGGCCAGCCCGCGGCGCAGTTGAACCGCGCGGCGAGCGGCAGCGACAGCAGCCCGGCCGCGATCCCGAGCATCAGCAGCGCCGGCGCACGCCCCGCCGCCAGCCAGCCCGCGAAACCGGCCAGCGCCACCGCCATCGTGCCGCCGATCCAGTTTGCGGCCGTCTTCTGCTCGTCCGTGAGCGCGTGCCGGCCCTCGGGATGGAGGCGCAGCAAGAGGTTGAAGAGCGGCACCGCCAGCCAGGTGAGCACCACGAACGCGAGGTACACGAGGCGCACCGGCCCCAGCCACGGCGCGAGGGCGGGGTTGTCCCGCGACACCGAGCCGAGGAGGCGGTTGCCGAACCAGCCGCCGAGGATGATCGCCCACTGCGTGCCGGCCGGCAGCCGCGCCATCCACAGGAAATACTTCAGCATCACCGCGTACACGGGATTGCCGGCCTTGAGCGCCTCGACCAGGCCGGCACGCGCCCAGTCGCTCGTCGGCTCGAGCCGCAGCGCCTCGCGGAAGTGGACCATCGCCTGCCGGCGGTCGCCGTCGTGCAGCAGCGTCCAGCCCTTGTTCGCATGGGCGAAGGCGTTCTCCGGCGCGCGGGACAGCGTGGCGTCCATCGTCGCGCCCGCCTCCGCGCGGCGGCCGAGCTGCGTGAGCGCCATCGCGCGGAGGTTGTTGCAGGCGACGTGCTCGGGATCGAACTCGAGGCCCGCCTCCGCCGCGGCCAGCGCGTCGGCCCAGCGCCGGCGGTCGTGGGCGATGGCGGCCTTCATGGCGTGGTAGTCCGCGTCGGCCGGGTCGAGGCGCAGGGCCTCGTCCATCGCCGCGGCGGCCTCGGCCTCGCGGTTGCGGTCGGCGAGCACGCGGGCCAGCGCGTAGTGGGCGAAGGCGAGGTCCGGCGCGTGGCCGATGGCCTCGCGGACGGTCTTCTCCGCGGCGTCGCGGCGTTTCAGTTCGAGGAGGCTCAGGGCGAGCGCAGCGCGGCCGAAGCCGTCGTTCGGCACCGCGGCGAGGTGCTGGTGCAGCTCCTTCTCGGCGAGTTCGTGGCGGCCCTGCTCCTGGAGCAGGAGGGCGCGCTGGAGGTGGGGGGACGAGGGCATGCAGAGAATCCCGGCGACCCGGCACCTCACATCTTCAGATACTTCAAGATGTCGTCGTACGCCCCGCCCTGATTGGAGTAGAGGGCGTAGTTGCGGGCGGTGGCGAACCATTCGCGGGTGGTGGGCTTCAGCGCCGCGGCGGCGGCCAGCAGGTCCTTCGTGCGGATGGGCTCGGGCACGCCCCGCTTCATCGCCTCGCGCAGCTTGTTCTCGATGGTCACGTCCACCACGGCCTTGAGGTCGGCGCCGGAGAAGCCGTCGGCCTTCTTCGCCACGGCGTCGGGGTCGAGGTCGGCGGCGGGCTTGCCGCGGAGGTGCAGGCGCAGGATGGCGGCGCGCGCGGGCGCGTCCGGCGGCGGAACGAAGAGGATGCGGTCGAAGCGGCCGGGCCGGCGGAAGGCGGAGTCGAGGTGCCAGGGCGCGTTGGTGGCGCCGAGGATGAGGACGCCCTCGTTCGCGGCCTTCACGCCGTCCAGCTCGCTGAGGAACTGGTTGATGAGGTGCCGGCCGGCGCTGGTCTTCATGTCCGTGCGGCTCGCGCCCAAGGCGTCCACCTCGTCGAAGAAGAGGACGCACGGGGCGTTGCGGCGGGCCTGCTCGAAGAGCTCGTGCAGGCGGCGCTCGCTCTGGCCGATCCACATGTCCAGCACGTCGTGGATGCCGATGGCGATGAAGCCGGCGTTGATCTCGCCGGCGGTGGCGCGGGCGAGGTGCGTCTTGCCGCAGCCGGGCGGGCCGTAGAGGAGGATGCCGCCGCCCACGCCCTTGCCGTAGGCCTTGAACATCTCGGCGTGCGTGAGCGGGTAGATGATCTTGAGGCGGATCTCCTCCTTCAGCGCGTCCATGCCGCCGACGTCGGCGAAGGTGATCTTGGGCCGTTCGAGTTCGGCCGGGGACTCGCCCTCATTCCCGCCCTGCCATGCAGCCCGGAGCCGCCCCTCGCTGACTTCGTCGTCATCTTCGTCGTCATCATCCGCAGAATCGCGCCAGTCCTGCTCTTCGGCGGGCGGGTTGGGGTTGAGCTTGATGCCAAGGCGCGCGGCGAAGTCGGGGTCGGCCGCCGCCGGGTCGGCGGCGACGCCGCGCCGGTATTGCTCGACGGCCATCGGGATTTCCCCGATGCCGGCCAGGAGGCGGGCGTGCAGGACGAGCGCGCGGGCCGGGGCGTCGGACGGCTTCACCAGATCCTCGACGAGGACCAGCGCGTGGCTGTGCTTGGCCTGCTGATGGAAGGCGCGGGCCAGGCCGAGCTTGAGGCCGGCGTCGTCGGCGCGGCGGGCGAGGCCGGCGCGGAACTCGCGTTCCGCCTCGGCGGCGAAGCCGTGGGTCAGCAGGGCCTCGCCCAGCGCGAGGCGGAGCGGGGCATTGTCCGGCGAGACGCGGACGGCGTCGCGGAGCTGGCGGATGACCTCGGGTTCGGCGGCGGGCACGTCGCGAGGGAAAGCCGGGGCGGCGGGCAAGTCAACCGGTGGGGTGGGCAGTCTGCGCCGCGGCCTCGGGCCACCTCACGGGCCTCGGCGGGCGGGCGGCGACCCTGACGAAAGGCCACGTACCGGCTGGCGTTGGCCCGAGTTTCCGGTTATGGCCCGGCCCGACCAACCGACATGAAAGCCCTGCTCGCCCTGACCCTCCTGGCCTTGGCCATGAACGCGCCCGCCGCCACGGACGAGGCCGTCCGCAACCTGAAGGCCTTCCCGCCGGCCGAACCCGGCATGAGACGCTTCGTCATCTTCGTGCCGCAGAAGAAGGCCGAGGAAAACTTCCGCGTGGAGCTGCAGGTGGGCCGGACGGTGCTCACGGATGGCGTGAACCGGAATTTCTTCGGCGGGCGGCTCGAGACGGAGACGATCCAGGGCTGGGGCTTTGACCGTCAGATCCTCCGCCAGCTCGGGCCGATGGCCGGCACGCTGATGGCCCCGCCGGAGGGCGCGAAGCAGGTGGAGCGCTTCGTGACCCTGGCCGGTGAGGCCCAGTTGCTCCGCTACAACAGCCGCCTGCCGCTGGTCGTGTACGTGCCCGAGGGCGTCGAGGTGCGCTGGCGCGTCTGGCGAGCGGACGCCAAGGCCTCGCCGGCGAAGGAAGGCTGAGCCGGCCTCACGCCTTCGCGCAGAACGCCTCGAACGCCCCGCCGAGGAGCTGCTGCACATCGCGCCGGACCTCCTCGTCCGTGGGCCACCAGCCGGCGGCGGCGAGATGCGTGTACTTGTCGGTCAGCACGCGGGCGAGGATCTGGCGCGAGTGGTCCCACTTGTACACGAGCTGGTCCAGCACGCGCGCGTCCGAGTGCTGGGGCGTGAACGACGGGCCGAGCAGCTCGAGGCGCAGCCGGGTGATCTCCTCGATGAGTGACGGCACGTTCACAAACCACCAGCAGCCGAAGGGGTGGAGGTTGGCGAACTTGCGCGCCAGCACGGCCAGCTCGTGCTGGTTCTCGCGCGCCAGCACGGTGACGAGGAAGCGGTTCTCCGGCCATGCGGCGCAGAGGTTCTGCAGCGACCCCAGGTCCGCGCCGCCCACACCGTCGCCGGCGAGCTGGAGCGCCGGGTTCACGCCGCGCTTCACGCCCATCATGAGCGCCAGCGGCAGGCCGTGCTCGCGGCAGTGGGGCAGCACCGCCTCCTCCAGCACGCGGCACGCGTCCGAATCGTCCGGGTACCGCCATGAGGGCGGCAGCGAGGCCATCACGTACCGCGGCACGGTGCGGCGGGTCCACTCGGCCAGGAAGCGCCGCACGCCGTCCAGTGTGGCCGTGTTCGGCTCACCCGTGCTCACAAAACCCCGGTCAAACAGCCGCGCCGTCGCCTCGGGCCAGGCGACGAGCAGCGGGTCGATTCGCAGCGCGGCGTGGAAGCGCGGGTCGCGCCCGAGGCCTGCCCGCCACAGCGGCGTTTCCGCGTCGTCGAAGGGCGAGTTCGTCATGGTCACGCCGCGGACGTTCGCCAGCGCGAGCACGCGGTCCACGTGGGCGGCCGGTTCCCATTGAGCAAACCAGCCCCGCAACGCGGACAGGTCGCGCGCACGCGGGTCGAGGCCCAGCCGGTGCAGCGTGGTCAGCACGCCGCGGCACGCCTCGGAAAGCGGCGAGTGCGCGACGAACAGCTCCCGCCACACCAGCTCCGCCTGTTCCGGCTTCGGCAGGGCGAAGAACCGCGCCGGCGCCACGTCGTGGAACCGGAACGCCTCGGCGACGAGGTAGTGATAGACGAGCATCTCATCCAGACCCCGCAGCAGCAGCCCACCGAATGCGGGGTCGTGGAGGTGCGTGTGGATGTCCAGCACGGGCGTCTGGCACACGGTGCGCTCGACGAGCCCGGCCAGCTCGTCCCGGCGCGCGTGGTCGAGGAAGGTCACGGGCGGATTCAAGCCGGCGGCGGCGGGAAAAAGAAGCCTCGGCTGCCGAACGGATGCCCCCGCTGACGCACGTGGGAATCAAGGAAGGGGGCGGGCTGCCTGCTGCCCCCCAAGTCCGGTTGCGGCCGGCCCTACGGCTGCAGCACCCGCGCACGCCGGCCGGGATAATCCGAGGGCCGCCAGCCAGTCCAACGCTTGAAGGCGGTGGAAAAGACGAACGGGTTGCGGTAGCCGACCTCCGCGCCCACCACCTCCACCTTCAAGCCGGTGGTGGCCAGAAGCTCCGCCGCGCGACGCATCCGCAGGAAGGTGACGTGCTGCACCGGGCTGCGGCCCAGCTCGCGCTGGCACAGCCGTCGGAGGTGCTCGCCGCTCACATGGGCGCGGCGCGCCAGCCGGTCGAGCGGCCAGTCCTCGCCCAGTGCGCGGGCCACCTCCTCCCAGAGTTCGGCCAGGCGGTGGTCCTTCTGCCACGGCCGCGCGAAGCGCTGCACATAGGCCTGGACCAGCTCGACCCAGTGGTCCACCGCGTCCGGCAGCCCGTCCCCCGCCGCCTCCGCGTGCAGGCCGAGGATGGCGTGCCGCAGCGCCGCGCCGTCGAACCGCGCCAGCCGGGGCGGGCTCGCCGGCACGAGCGGCTGCTGGTGCGGCGCCTCCTGGTAGCGCACCCAGCAGAACTCCCACCGCTGGCCGGGTGTCGCGTGAAAGGCGTTCAGCATGTGCGGCAGCAGCAGGCACGCCGTGCCCGCGCCCACCCGCTGCCAGCGGCCGTCCGCCAGCACGCGCCCCTCCCCCGCCACGCAGGCGAGGAAGTACGTCCCGCTCTGGTTCACGCGCACCACGCGGA
Source organism: Limisphaerales bacterium (assembly GCA_046155815.1). Taxonomy (GTDB): domain Bacteria; phylum Verrucomicrobiota; class Verrucomicrobiia; order Limisphaerales; family CAIMTB01; genus JBJXFY01. Next base: position 6,154 of record JBJXFY010000065.1, read on the forward strand.
AGGGCGCCGTCGTCTCCGCCACGCCCGCGTGCGCGATGTGGTAGCGCCCCAGCGCGGCGCAGACCGGCGCGGTGCGCATGAAGGGCCGCGGGTCACCGCCGTCCGCCCGCACGATCCACTGCTGATGGCCGCGCGGGAGAATGTGCGTTTCCGCTATGGTTCCGTGCGTTTCGGGCATGGCCGGTGGACGCGGCAAAACTAGACTGCCGGCCCGCAAACGCGAAGCATCCGCGCTCCCAACCTTTTCAACCATGCCCAACCCCTGGACCGGCCAAGGCAATCCCTACACCCGCAAGGAAGTCATCGAGCGCCTCCGCGCCACGCTCAGGAAGGGGGACGCGATCATCGCCGCCGGCGCGGGCACCGGCATCAGCGCCAAGTTCATCGAGCAGGGCGGCGCCGACCTCATCATCATCTACAACTCCGGCCGCTTCCGCATGATGGGCCACGGCTCCACCGCCGGCATGATGGCCTACGGCGACGCCAACGCCATTGCCATGGAGATCGGCGAGTATGAGGTGCTGCCGGTCGTGGAGGAAGTCCCCGTCATCTGCGGCGTCCACGCCACCGACCCGCGCCGGCGCATGTGGCACTGGCTCGGCAAGGTCAAGGAGATGGGCTTCAGCGGTGTGAACAATTTTCCCACGCACACCATCGTGGACGGCCATTTCCGCGGTGTGCTCGAGGAGACCGGCATGAGCGTGAAGAAGGAGTACGAGATGGTCGCGCTGGCCCGGCGCATGGATCTCTTCAGCATCGTCTATGTCGGTTCCGCCGAGGAAGCCGTCGAAATGGCGAAGGCCGGCGCGGACGCCATCATCGCGCACGTCGGCACCACGGTCGGCGGGAGCATCGGCGTGACCAAGTCGGTCGTGAGCTGGGAGTTCACGGTCCAGCGCACCCAGGAGATCGTCGCGGCCGCCTCCCGCGTGCGGAAGGACATCTTCTTCCTCTGCCACGGCGGCCCGATCAACACGCCGGCCGATGCCGACCGCGTGCTGCAGAACACCGACGCCGTGGGCTTCGTCGGCGCGAGCAGCCTTGAGCGCATGGGCGTGGAGGCGTCGCTCACGAACCTCACGAAGGAGTTCAAGAGCCTGAAGGCGCCGGCGGCAAAAGGGTTCGGGAAGAAGCGTTGAGGCGGGACCGAGGCCGGATAATCCAGCCTCGCAGGCTCGATTATTGGGCTCATGGCAACTCCGTTGCGACCGGTGAAGTGGTGGCCGGCGGGGCGCGCCACTCCCTGTGCGCCGCTGACGGACTCAGGCAGGTGACGGGCGGCTCCTCATGTTCGCGGCGGGCAGAGGACGGCCCGCCCTGCCGCACCGGGTTCCGCTGGTTCACGCGAACACGGCCAGTTCGCGGTTGGCGCGGCGGAGGCGCTGGCTGAGGTCGCGGCCCAGGTTGCGGAGCAGGCGGATGTGGACCTCCGGGCGCTCCGCCCCGAGGCGCTCAAGGGCCGCGAGCGGCAGGCAGTCGCACTCCACTTCGGTGTCCGCGACGACATCGGCCGAACGCGGCGCGCCATCGAGCACGGCCATCTCCCCGAAGTGCATGCCGGCGGAAAAGGTCGCCAGCCGGCGCTCGCCGCCGTTGGCCAGCGGGACCAGCACGCTGACGCGTCCGCGGGCGATAAAGAAGATCTCCGCGGCGGCGGCGCCCGCCTTGATGAGGGTCTGCCCGGCCGGCCAGGTGCGCCGCTCCAGGAACGTCTCCAGAAACTGCAGGCCATCGGGAGGCAGCCCGGCGAAGAGGTCGTAACCGGCCCGGGGCACGGCCTCGCGGTCGGTGACCGCGGGCGTATGACGGTTGAGGAGCAGGTCTTCGCACCATTCGAGCGCGCGATCGTTGTCGCTGTGGACGCGGAACAGCCCCGGAAAACGGGGGCCGAGCTTGAGCTTCAGGTACCGGCGCAGGAGGGGGACGCCGTCCGCATGGGTGACGAGCATCGGGATGCCTTCCGCGTCCAGTTTGAGCAGCAGCTCATACAGGAGGCGGGCGGCGCTTTCAGTGAGGCTGACGACGCGTTTCCAGTCGAGGATCACGGCCCTCGTTTCCGCCAGCCGGGCGAGCGCCTCCCGCAGCAGAACCTCCGCCGTGGCGAAGGTGAGGTGTCCCTGGAGCTGATAGACTTGGATGCCGGCGCCGAGTTCCCGCAGCCGCCGCGCATCCGCAGGCGGCCGCGCGCGGCTCGAGGTGTATTCCGCGCCGGTGAAGCGGAGGCGGATGACCACGTCGGCCGCGGCGGGGCTGTTGAAGAGGTGCAGGTCCACATGGCGCGAGAAGTCGTCGCACACGCGGATCCCGCGGACGCTGTTGCCGCGGGCGTCCAGCGGCGGGGAGAAGACGCCGATGCCCAGCTTGCCGGGGAGCACGGCGATGATGCCGCCGGCCACGCCGCTCTTGGCGGGCATGCCGATGTTGTAGAGCCATTCGCCCGCGTAGTCGTACATGCCGCAGGACGCCATCACGCTGAGGATGCTCTCGACGTATTCGCCGCGGATGGCCTGCCGGCCGGTCACGGGGTTGACGCCGCGGTTCGCCAGCGTGGCCGCCATCACGGCAAGGTCGCGGCAGGTGACCGCCACCGAGCACTGCTGGAAGTAGAGCTGGACCGCCGGGGTCGGGTCGCCGTCGAGGATGTCGAAGTTCCGCAGCATGTGGCCGATCGCCCGGTTGCGGTGCCCGGTCTCGTTCTCCGAGTCGAACACGGTGGCGTCGAGGGCCACCGGCCGGCCGGCGAAGCCGGACAGGAGATCGAGGATGCGCTGGAGCCGGACGGCGGGCGTCTTGCCGGCGATGAGGCCCGTGGAGGCGATGGCCCCGGCGTTGATCATGGGGTTGCGCGGGCGCCCGGTGCCTGGCTCGAGGCTGATCGAGTTGAACGCGTCCCCCGTCGGCTCGACGCCCACCTTCCTCAGCACGTCCGCGCGTCCCTGGTCCTCGAGGGCGAGGCCGTACACGAACGGCTTGGAGATGGATTGGATCGTGAACGGAACGGCCGTGTCGCCGACCTCGTACACGGAGCCGCCGGCGGTGACGAGGCAGATGCCGAACCAGTCTGGATTGGCCCGCGCCAGCTCGGGAATGTACGTCGCGACCTGGCCCTCGCGGACGTCGCGGTGCCGGTCATGGAGGTGACGCAGGTAGTCGAGGATCGGCGAGGTCGCGCGAGAAACGGAATCCATGGTGAACAACATCGCCCCCGGCCAGCCCCTGCCGGGGCCGTTCCGCCCGGAGCGCGGCGCACGTTAGCGACGGCGGGGCGTGTGCCAATGGGATTCTTGAGCCGGGCCGGCAGGTGCGGCTCCCATTTCGCGCCCGTTTCCGCGAGGTAATGCGCCAGCAACCCCGACGTGTCCAGCAGGTGGGTCATCTCCAGTTGTCGGCCTGGTCGAGACGGTCATCCTGTTCGCGCTCACGGACCAGGTCACCGACGGGTCGGCTCCGGGCTTGAGCAGATGCCGCCCGGCGCCCAGCAGTTGGCGGGCCAGTTCGCCGCGCCGGAGCAGCGGCCGGACGGTGATGCTGCCATTGCCCCCCTTGGCCCACTCCAGCCTGGTGCCCGGATGGATGCCGTAATCGCGGGCGATGTCCGCCGGGATGCTCACCAGATTGCTCTCGGTGATGGTCGTGGTCATGGGCGCAGGCTGCCGCGTTGCGCGCCCGTGCAACAAGCCCGCAGAGCCGTGCCATCGCCGCAGGGAACCGGTGCCGGGGTGGCGCGGCGAACTCGCGTGAAGAGGAGCGTTGAGTTCAAGGCGAATCCGCGCCGGGATTCAAGGCATGGCAACGCTGTCGCTGACGGACGAGCAGATGGTGCAGTTGGTGAAGCAGCTCCCGCCCCAAAGCAAGCAGCGCGTCCTTACCGACCTCACCGCCGAACGCGACCCGTGGTGGCAGTTGGCGGCCCGCGATGGCGAGAAGGACATGCGCCGGCTCGCGGCGGCCCGCGGTTTGGATTGGGACACGATGACTGAGGCGCAGCGCGAAACCCTGGTGGACGACCTCCTTCACGAATCGTGAGCGGAATTCCCCGCGTCGTCTTCGACACGAACATTCACTTTTCCGCCGTCGGCTGGCAGGGGAATCCGCACCAGAGCGTTCAAGCCGCGCGCCAGGGCAGATGCCTGTCCGTCACCTGCGAAGCCATCCTCGCTGAACTTGCGGAGAAGCTTCAGCTCAAACGCGGTTTCACCGCTGGCAAAGCGGCGGAAACCACTGATGAGATCCGCGCCTTCTCCAAAGTCATCGCCATTTCAGGCACGTTGAAAGTCATCGCCGCCGATCCCGAGGATGACGGCGTTCTGGAATGTGCCGTCATCGGGCAGGCCAGCGCCTCGTGAGCGGCGACCGGCATCTGCTCGGCGTCGGCAACTACCACGGCCTCCAGATTGTGAAAGCGGTCGAGTTTCTTGCGGTGGTTCAGGGTGCGTCCAAAGCATGAAAGCCTTCCGTTGAGTGGCGGCCCCGCAGCCGCGGGATGGAAGACGGGACTCGGCTCCGGCGACGTGAAATGGCCGGTGTGGTTGCCAAATGGGCCTTCGCCCGCAACGGCCCGGAGGATCAACGCAGCCTTCGATGACGAAGCCGGCCTGCCCTGCCGGAGCCTTGTGCGCAGGCAGGCTTCGGAAGAAAATTCCCAGGGCCCGGCCAGCTTGGCGAAACGGATCCATCCGTATCCTCCCAATCCAGCATTATCCTATATCTCCTTCGTTGCCGGACAATTGCCGTCCGCTCAGAGTTATTCCTGTGAGCACGACAACAAAAACGGATTCCGTCTGGTTCACCACCAGGGGCCAGGTCGTCATCCCGGCGTGGCTGCGACGCGAGTTTCAAATCGAGGACGGCACCAAGGCCGTCGTGCAGGCTACCCCCGAGGGAATCCTGCTCAAGCCGGTCACCCGCTGGGCCATCGAGCGGGGCTTTGGACTTTTGAAGCGCAGGCCGGGCGGCAAGCCCCTCGCGGAGGAATGGGCGGAGCACAAGCGCGGCGAGCGGGAACTGGAGG
>JBJXFY010000068.1:0-20149 GCA_046155815.1 Limisphaerales bacterium
CCAGCGCGAACATCAGCGCCGCCACCACGAGCGTCGCCACGGCCACCACGGCCAGGATCGTCGTCGTCGCGAAGCGCTCGTAGTAGGTGGCCACCATGCCGCTCAGGAAGTTGCCGACCGACGCCGCGAGGAACCACACGCCCAGCATCTGGCCCACCACGCGCCGCGGCGCGAGCTTCGTCATGGCGCTCAGGCCCACCGGGCTGAGGCACATCTCGCCCATGGTGTGCAGCAGGTAGGTGGTCATGAGCCACTGGACGTGCATGCGGTTCTCCCCGTCCGCCCCGCGGGCGCCCAGCGCCAGCCACATGAAGCCCGCCGCCGCCAGCACCAGGCCCCAGCCGAACTTCGCCGGGTAGCCGGGGTTGCGCGGCCCGAGCCGGATCCACAGCCACGAGAAGAGCGGCGCCAGCGAGATTACGAAGAGCGCGTTGGCCGACTGCCACCAGGACGACGGGAAGGCCCAGTTGAAGAGGCGGTTGTCCGTCAATTCCTCCGCGATGAGCGTCAGCGTCGAGCCCGCCTGCTCGAACACGCTCCAGAACACCGCCGCCGCCACGAAGAGGATGCCGATGACGTACAGCCGGTTCCGTTCCGTGGGCGTCCATTTCCCGGTGAACAGGCGGGTGAAGAAGCCCACGACCACGATCCCGAGGAAGACGGTGTACGCGGCGTTGATGTTTTCCTTGTTCAGCGCGGCCGGGTTCGCCAGCGCGAGGCCCGCCACCGCGGCCACCAGCATGCCGGCCCCGGCGAGGCCCAGCCGCAGCATGCGCCGGCGATGCGCGGCGTCCGCGGCGTCGTGGACCGGGGAGGGCTTGAGTCCGGCGTCGCCGAGGTGGCGGCCGGTGAGCACGTACTGCACGAGGCCCAGCGCCATGCCCACCGCCGCCGCGCCGAAGCCGAAGTGCCAGGAGGACCTCGGGTCGAGGCCCACGCTGCCCAGCCAGCCGCGGAACCACTCGCTCTGGGCCAGCCACCCGCACACCAGCGGTGCGGTGAAGGCGCCGAGGTTGATGCCCATGTAATAGATCGAGAAGCCGGCGTCGCGGCGCGTGTCCTGGGCCTCGTACAGCGCTCCGACGGTGGCCGAGATGTTCGGCTTGAGCAGGCCGGTGCCCAGCACCACGAGGCCCAGGCCCACGTAAAACGTCGTCATCGAGGGCATGGCCAGGCAGATGTGGCCGAGCATGATGATGAACCCGCCCAGGAACACCGCGCGCCGCAGCCCGAGGTAGTTGTCCGCCAGCCAGCCGCCCGGCACGGACATCAGGTACACCAGCGAGGTGTACATCGCGTAGATCATCCCCGCCTCCGCCACGGACATGCCCATGCCGCCGGTGGCGGCCGACGCCGTGATGTAGAGCACCAGGATGGCCCGCATGCCGTAGTAGCTGAAGCGCTCCCACATCTCGGTGAAGAAGAGCGTCGCCAGCCCGCGCGGGTGCCCGAACCATAGCCGGCCGGAAGCCGAGGAACTCATGCGCCGGGAGCGAAGCGGAAGGGAAGGCAAGTTCCAAGCTCCAAGGACATGGCCGGTCCGGCGTGTTGCCGGCCTCCGGCCGGCGCCTGCCGCGGCAAGATCTGCGGCTTGGAATTTATTTGGAGCTGGAAGCTGGGACCTTGGAGCTTCCGCCCATGTTCCTCGCAATCGAGATCGGCGGCACCAAGCTCCAGCTTGCCATCGGCGACGCCAACGGGCGGATCGTCCGCCGCTGGCGCCGCACCGTGGACCGCGACGCCGGCGCAGCGGGCATCCGGGCGCAGATCGCGGCCACGCTGCCGGAGGCGCGGGAGGCGGGAGACGTGGCCGCGGTCGGTGTCGGGTTCGGCGGGCCGGTGGACTGGCGCACCGGGCGCGTCGCGCGTTCGCACCAGATCGAGGGCTGGTCGGGCTTCGACCTCGCGGGGTGGCTGGGCGGACTGGCGGGGATCCCCGTCTTCGTGGACAACGACGCCAACGTGGCCGCGCTGGGCGAGGCCCTGAACGGTGCGGGGCAGGGGGCGGATCCGATGTTCTACGTCACGCTCGGCAGCGGCGTGGGCGGCGGGCTGGTCGTGGGCGGAAGCAACTACCACGGCGCGCCGCCGGGCGAGGCGGAGATCGGCCATGTGCGGCTCGACAAGTCGGGCACGACGGTCGAGCAGCGGTGCGCCGGCTGGGCGGTGGACGCGCGCATCCGCGGGGCGGTGGCGCTGCACCCGGGCAGCCCGCTGGCGCTGTTCACCGGCACCGCGACGCGCGGAGAGGCGCGTTTCCTGGGCCCGGCGCTGGCGGAAGGCGACCCGCTGGCGCAGGCCATCCTGAGCGAGCTGGCGGACAACCTCGCCTTCGGCCTGTCGCACGTGACGCAGCTCCTGCACCCGGAGCGCATCGTGCTCGGCGGCGGACTGTCATTGGTCGGCGAGCCGCTGCGTGCCGCGGTGGCGGAGGCGCTGCGGCACTACGTGATGGAGGTGTTCGGCGCAGGGCCGGAGATCGCGCTGGCTGAACTCAAGGAAGACGCCGTGCCCGTCGGCGCGCTGAGGCTGGCGGCGGAGCGGTGGGGGAAATGAACGGGAGGGCGGGGATCAAGGAGTGAAACGAGGGGAATGGAGGATGGCGCCAGGAGCGACCCAGCGGCGGCATGGCCATTGGCGCCATCCCTTCTCCGGGCAGAAAGACACCTCTTCTCCGTTCCCTTCGTTCCCTTCTGTTACATTTCTGCACCGGCAGTTCCCCGCCTGTTTCCCTCCTTCCGTCCTGCCGCGGCGCGCAGCATCCTTCCGGCGTGCAGGACTGGATCGCCCACTACATCGCCCGCCAGCAGGCGGCCCTCGCCACCGTCACCCCGGCGCAGCTCGCGCCGCTCATCGAAACGCTGGCCGACGCCCACCGCCGCGATGCGCAGATCTTCGCCATCGGCAACGGCGGCAGCGCGGCCAACGCCAGCCACTTCGCCGTGGACCTCGGCAAGGGCTCCAGCGATGCCGTCGGCCGGCGCTTCCGGGTCCTCAGCCTCACGGACAACCTCCCGTGGATCACCGCCATCGGGAACGACTACGCCTACGAGGACATCTTCTGGCGGCAGCTTGAGAACTACGCCCGCCCCGGCGACGTGCTCATCACCGCCAGCGTCAGCGGCAATTCGCCGAACCTCGTGAAATGCTTCGAGTGGGCGAAGGCGAAGGGCCTGAAGACCATCGCCCTCGTCGGCACGAAGCGCGGTAAGCTCGCCGAGCTGGGTGACCAGGTGATCGTCATCGGCGACACCCACTACGGCCGCGTCGAGGACGTGCAGATGAACATCCTGCACCTGCTATGCTACGCCTTCTGGGAAAACCCCCAGTGGGTGAAGTGAGCGGACGGACGGTGAGCCCGGCCGCTCCGCCCGTCATTCCGCTACGGCCGGCGGGGGATCCGAAAATGCCGGCAGGCTGCCGGCAGCACGCCGGGGCTGGCCGGTTGCGCGCCGGCCTGCTTCGCCGCCCATTCCCCGCCCATGTTCACGGGACTCGTGGAGGAGGCCGGGACGGTCGTGGCGATCACGCGGCCCAACGCGCTGCCGGCGTCCCGCCGGCAGACAGCCTCGTCCAGTCGGCGAAGCCGACCTGATGCCGCCAACACCCCGGCCGGCGGCATCCGGCTGGCGGTCGAGTCCGCCATCGTCGGCGCGGACGCGGGACGCGGCGACAGCATCGCCGTGAACGGCTGCTGCCTCACGCTCGTGGGCCGGCACGGCCGTGGCGCTCGGCGGGTGCTGGAGTTCGACCTGCTGGAGGAAACCTGGCGGCGGACCAGCTTCGCCGGGCTTCAGTCCGGTTCACCCGTGAACCTCGAGCGCAGCCTCCGCGTGGGCGACCGGTTGGGCGGGCACTTCGTCACCGGCCACGTGGATGGCACGGGCCGCATCGTGCGCTGGGAAGTCGCCGGCGCGGATCACGTCCTGGACATCGCGCCGCCACGCGGACTGCTGCCGCTGCTGGTGGAGAAGGGCTCGGTGGCCGTGGACGGGATCAGCCTCACGGTGGCGGCCGTGACGGCGGAAACGTTCCGCGTCTGGATCATCCCGCACACGCACGCGGTCACGAACCTGCGCGCCCGGAAGGTGGGCGACCTGGTGAACCTCGAGGCCGACCTGATCGCGAAGCACGTCGCGCGGCTGGTCAGCGGCTCCGGGACGGCAGCCAGGGCGGTTCGGCGGACGGCCCGACCGGTTCCCGGAGATCCCCGCGCGTCGCGGGCCAGATCTCGCTGACGCGCATCCGGCTGATGCGCTGCTCTTCGCCGCGCGCGTCTTTCCAGACGTAGGACCCGTCCCGTTCCCGCGGCCGGGTGGCGGTGATGATCTTCGAGCCGGAAGTGGTCTGGATGACGTAGTTGCTGCGGCAGCCGGCGGCGAGCAGCAGGGCCGGCAGGGCGAGGCGGAGAAGGCGCGTGGTGGTCATGGCCCAGCGTGCAAAGGCAGCTGGTCATGCGCGAGGGGAATCGCGCGGCGGGCTTGAATGCCGGCGGCCCGGCGCCTCAGCCTGAAGCCTGCGCATGGAGCCCCTGCTGATGTCGCCCGCACCGGGCGAACGCCTCCTCCGGTTCGTCGGCGACACGGTGCGTTTCACCCTGGAGACGCCGGCCGGGGTCACGCCGGCGGCGGGCTGGAGGGCGCGGCTGCGCACCACGCTTGGCCGCGGCCCGCTCCTGCTGGATGACATCATCCGTGCGCACTACCGCCGCGTCCCGCCGTTCGGGGCGTGCTGGCACGACGTGCCGATGCGGTACGAGGACGGCCGGTGGACGGTGGAGATTCCGCTGGTGGAGCCCTTCTACGCCGCGGCCAAGGCGTACGTGATGGACGCGGACGGCCACCAGCATTGGCCGCACGGGCCGGACGCGGGCATCGCCGTGCATCCCGACCGCCACCGCACCGGCAACACGGTCTACTGCGCGTTCACGCGGCTGTACGGGGAGACGCGCACGCTGGCCCGGGTCCACCCCGACCCGGACGCCGCGGCCATCGCGAAACTGCGGGACGGGCGCGGCTTCGCGGTGCTGCCGCGCTCGGGCACGCTGCGCGACCTGACCCGCGAGCTGCCGCACATCGTGGACCGGCTGGGCTGCCGCATCCTGCACCTGCTGCCCGTGAACCCGGTGCCGACGACCTTCGGGCGCTTCGGCCCGATGGGCAGCCCGTACGCGGCGCTGGACTTCACGGCGATCGACCCGGCGCTGGTCGAGTTCGACCGGCGGACGACGGGCGTGGAGCAGTTCGAGGAGCTGACGCGCGCGGCGCACGCGCGCGGCGCGGCGGTCTTCCTCGACATGGTGATCAACCACACCGGCTGGGGCTCGACGCTTTACGAGCGGCACCCGGAATGGTTCAAGCGCGACGCCGACGGCCGCTTCCACTCGCCCGGCGCGTGGGGCGTGACGTGGGAGGACCTGGTCGAGCTCGAGCAGCAGGACGTGGCGCTGTGGGACCATTTCGCCGAGGCATTCCTCACCTGGTGCCGCCGCGGCGTGGACGGCTTCCGCTGCGACGCGGGCTACATGGTGCCGGTCCACGTCTGGCAGCACATCGTGGCGCGGGTGAAACGGGAGTTCCCGAACACCGTGTTCCTGCTCGAGGGCCTCGGCGGCTCGTGGGAGGCCACGGAGCAGCTGCTCACCCACGGCGGGATGCAGTGGGCGTACTCGGAGCTTTTCCAGAACCACTCCGGTGAACAGGTCTCCGGCTACCTCGACTACGCCCTGCGCCAGTCGGCGCGCGTGGGCCTCTACATGCACTACAGCGAGACGCACGACAACGACCGCCTCGCCGCGCGCGGCCGGGCCTGGTCGCTGCTGCGGAACCGCCTCTGCGCGCTCACGAGCGTCAGCGGCGGCTGGGGCTTCACCGGCGGCGTCGAATGGCTGGCGGCGGAAAAGATCCGGGTCCACGAGCGCACCGGCCTCAACTGGGACGCGTCCGAAAACCTCGTCGGGGAACTGGCCCGCCTGAACCGCCTGCTGCATGAACACCCGGCGTTCTTCGACGGCGCGAAGCTCACGCGCCTCAGCCCGCCCGGGCATCCGCTGTACGCGCTGCGCCGCACCAGCGCGGACGGCGCGTGCACGCTGCTGGTGCTCGTCAACACCGACACGGAATCCTCCCAGGCTCTCTGCCTCGCCGGCGAGGTGCTGCCGCGCGGCTTTGCGCCGCGCTATGAACTGGCGGACGAGGGGCTGCCCGGCTTCGAACGGCTGGGGCATTCGGTCGAGTTCCGCTGCGCGCCAGGGGCCGTCCACGCCGTGTCCGACCAGCCGCTGCCGGTCGCGGGCTTCGGCGACCGCTACCGTGAACGGCGTGCCGCGGCGGCGTGGGCGCTGGAATGCCTCGCGCGCGTCCGGCCGCCGGAGCAGCTGGGGCATTTCGACTTTGCCACCCTCGCCCAGCTCGTCCTCCGCGACCCGGCGGGCGTGCTGGCCGCGGGCTGGTCGCTGGCGGGTGACGACGGCGTGCCCGCGGGCGGCCTGGTGGCCGCGCTGGAGGCCGGCCGCGATGCCGACGCCTACCCGCGCGTCGTGGAGTGGTGCCGCCGCGATGCCTCCCGCGTGCTGCCGCTGCCGCCCGGCCACTGGCTGCTCGTGCGGGATGACGCGACCTTCCGCGCGCAGCTCGCCGGCCCCGGCCTCGAGCCGCAGCACCGGCAGTCCATCCGCACGGAGGCCGGTCACGTCGCCGCCTTTCTGCCCGCCACGCCGCGCGAGTCCGTGGACGCGGTCCTGTTCCTCGACGGCGTGGACGGCGCGGCCCCGCGCCACCGCGGCACGGTCCGGCTGCTGGCGTCCGCTCCGGGCGTCCGCGGCGCGCCCGGCGGCGATGCGCTGCTCCTGCTCACCAACGGCCGCGGCGGCATGGCCCGCCTGCGCGCGGACTTCGGCACCGTCGCCTCGAAGTACGACTGCGCGCTGGCGGTGAACCCGCACCCGCGTGTGCCCGTGGACCGCCACGTCCTCGCCAAGCGCGTGCGCCTCTGGCTGAACGCCGACGGCTTCATCTCCGCGCTGGACGGGAAGAACCTCACGCTCGTCGAGCCCGGTCCGCCTGCGCGGTGGCAGTTCGTGGCCAACGCCGGCGACGGCCGGACGGTCACCGTCGAAGTGCTGGCCGACATGCCTGACGGCCGCAACGCCACGGTGCTGCAGCTCGCCCGGCCCGCGGGCGATGGCCTTCATGACGCGCGCGTGATCGCCCGTGTGGATGTCGAGGACCGCGGCTTCCACGCGGAGACTCAGCGCAACTCCGGCGCGGACGCGCACTTCCAGACGCACTGCGAGCCGCTGGCGGAGGGCGTGGGCTTCCGCTTCGCGCCCGCGCCGGACCGGCGGTTCACCGCCCGGGCCTCCGTCGGCAAGTATCACCATGAGGCCGAGTGGTCCACGGGCCTGCCGCATCCGGTCGAGGCGGGCCGGGGCCAGACCGCCGCCGGGGACGCGTACAGCCCCGGCTGGTTCCTGCTGCCGCTGCCCCCGGGCGGCGAGGCGACGCTGGTGCTCTCCACCGACGAGCCCGGCCCGGAACCCGGCGAGGTCGCCGGCTTGCAGTTGGCCCGCCGCCGCGCCTCCGAGGCGGCGGCGGCCCGCGCGGGCTTCGCCCCGGCGGACGCGCTGGGCCGTCAGCTTGCCGTGGCCACGCAGGCCTTCGTGGTGCGGCGCGACGACGGCTGGACGGTGATCGCCGGGTACCCTTGGTTCCTCGACTGGGGGCGTGACACGCTCATCGCCGCGCGCGGTCTGCTGGCCGCCGGGCTGGCCGCGGAGGTGCGGCACATCGTGCAGGTTTACGGGCGTTTCGCGGACCGGGGCACGCTGCCCAACGCGATCCACGGCGAAAATACGGGCAACCGCGACACCAGCGACGCCCCGCTGTGGTACGGCGTGGTCGTCGAGGAGCTGGCTGCCGCGGCCGGCGCGGAGGTTTACGCGGGGCGCGTGCGCGACGGCGGCCCGACGGTGCTGGAGGTCCTGTGCGGGCTGGCCGAGGGGCTGATCGCCGGTGCGCCCAACGGCGTCCGCCGCGACCCGGCCTCGGGCCTGCTGTGGAGCCCGGCGCACTTCACCTGGATGGACACGAACCATCCGGCCGCCTCGCCGCGCGAGGGCTATCCGGTGGAGATCCAGGCGCTTTGGATCCGCCTGCTCCGGCAGCTCGCCCGAGTGGACGCGCCGGGGCGCCGCGCACGCTGGGAGGTGCTGGCGCGCGAGGCGGGCGCAAGCTTCGAGAAGTACTTCTGGCGCGAGTCGGAGGGCTGGCTGAGCGACACGCTGCACGCGCCCGCCGGCATCCCCGCCGCGGACGCCACGCCCGACGACGCCCTCCGGCCGAACATGCTGCTCGCCGTGAGCCTCGGACTCATCACCGGGCGCCGTGCGCGGCGGATCGTCACGGCCGCGCGCGACTGGCTGCTCGTGCCGGGCGCCCTGCGCTCGCTCGCGCCGCGTCCGGTTTCGCCCCCGCTGCCGGTCCAGGCCGCGGACGGCCGGCTGCTCAATGATCCGGCGCATCCCTACTGGCCGCGCTACGAGGGGGACGAGGATACCCGCCGCAAGCCCGCCTACCACAACGGCACCGCGTGGGGCTGGATGCTCGGCCCCTTCTGCGAGGCGCTGGCGCGGGCGTGGGATTTCCAGCCGGAAGCCGTCGCCGCCGCGCGCGCCTATGCCGGCAGCGTCGAACGCCTGCTGGGCGAAGGCTGCCTCGGCCAGCTCCCGGAAATCCTCGACGGCGACGCGCCGCATGCCCAGCGCGGCTGCGACGCGCAGGCGTGGAGCGTCACCGAGGCGCTGCGCGTGTGGCGGCTGCTGGCGGAGCAGGAACCGTGGGCTTGGCGGCTCCGGTGCTGCGCCGGGCCGCCATCCGCAGGCAGTCCTGCGGCTTTGGCTCGCGAGCGAGGCGTTGGCAGGCGTCACGCCTGCCTGGGATTGTCTTTCGCCGGCGATTTCACCTCCCCTAGGTTGGCGCCGGGAATTGGCGGCGCCCCGTTGTTTGGGGCGGGCGGGCCACCCGTCACATGTTGCCAACCTTGGTTTCACTGACCGGGCTCATCCTCATCGTCGGAACCTGGCTGGGCCTGGTGGTGATGGCCCGCCGACGGGTGTCGCCGCTTCCCACGGAGACCGGATGGCCGCTGGCCGTCGCCCTGGGGAGCGTCGCTTGGGGTGGCGCGGCGACGGTCATCACGGAGGTATTGTCCGCCGTCAGGCAGTTGAACCTTGGCGGCGTCCTGGCCGCCTGGCTGGTGCTGGCCACGGCGGTCGTGCTGGCGCTGCGGCGCGTGCGGACGCCCGCCATGGCCGCCACGACGAAGGAGCACCGGAACGCCGCCGCGACGAGGCTGCCGCGCTTCTGGATCGCAGGCCTCGCTGTGGTTGGCGTCGTGCATGCCGCGGTCGCCGTGCAGGGCCTCCTGACGGCGCCCACGGCCTGGGATTCATTGACCTACCACCTCCCGCGCGTCGTGCATTGGCTGCAGAACGCGGCGGTGACCCACTTTCCCACCATGGATACGCGCCAGGTGGAGTCCGGCCCGTGGCCGGCTTTCATTCAGGCCCACCTGCACCTCGTCTGGGCCGGCGACCGACTGGCGCCCCTGGTGCAGTGGGCCGCCCTGGGCATCAGCGCCGCCGCCGCCGCAGGTCTCGCCGCGCGGCTGGGGGGCTGGGGCCGGGGCGAGATCGCCGGGCCGGGGCGGGCGGACCTCGTCCGGGCGGCGTTGCTGGCGGCCGTGCTGGTGCTCACCCTGCCGGCCGGCATCACGCAGGCCTCAACGCCGCTGACTGACCTCGTTGTGGCGGGCTGGACGCTGGTCGCCGCCCTGCTGGGCGCCGAGCTGATCCGGCGCCCCGCGAGCCGCGGGCTGGCCTTGGGTTTCGGCGGGGCGCTGGGGCTGGCCCTGCTTTCCAAGGGATCCGCGCTCCTCTTGACGGCGCCCGTGGCGTTCATCGGCGTGGGGCTGAGCCTGCGGGGTCTGCCCGATGCCCGCCGCCGCGTGCGGTGCCTCGCATGGGTGGCCGCCGCCGGCGGACTGCTCACCCTCCCCCACCTGGTGCGCAACACCCGGGTGTTCGGGTCACCGCTGGGTTCGGCCTATGTGCGCTCGGTGACCGCCATCCCGGCGGTTTCGGCGGGCGCGGCGTGGTCCGGCGTGGTCCGCAACCTCGCGCTTCACACGGCCAGCGGCTTCGCCCCGTTGACGACTGCGCTGAACGCCTCCCTCGCCGGCGCGCACCGGTGGTCGAACCGAGACTTGAACGACCCCGCCACCACGTCGCCGGGATCGCAGTTCGCCTTCATCACCGGCTTCCCGGTCAATGACACCCAGACCGGCTGCTTCGCGCATTTTCTGCTGGCCGGGCTCGCGGCGGCAACCTTGTCCTTCCGCCGGATGCCCGGCCGCCATGTCCTGGCCGTGCCTCTGATCGGAGGGGCAACGGCATTCCTGCTCGTGTGCCTGCTGCTGCGTTGGAGCCCGTGGCATGTCCGCTTCCATCTGCCGTCCCTGATGCTCGCGTGCCCGGTCATCGCCTGGGTGGCGGTCGCGGCGTGGCCCCGCTGGACACCGTCGGCGATCCTGGCCGGCATGGCGCTGCTGGCCGCCTGGTGCGTGCTGAAGAACACGTCCATGCCCCTGCTGCCCTCGGCGGAACTCTTCTTCCAGCCGCGCTCCCAGCAGATGCTGCGGTCGGTGCGCAACCTCCATCCGCCGACGGCCGAAGTCGCCGAGGCCATCGTTGCCTCCGGGGTCGCGCGGGTGGGGATCCGGCCGCGGCATGACTTCTTTGCGCTGCTGGACGAGGCGGAGTATCCGCTGTGGACCGCCCTGCGTGAGCGCGGATTTGCGGGCCGCATCTTCCATTTTGACGTCACGAACCGGACCGCGGCCCTGAATTCGGCGTCCGCCGACGTCGAAGTGTCGGTCGCCTTTGGCGCTGGGCCGGTGACGCCGGGCTTCGCCAGCCTGCCGGTTTGGACCGCCCATCCGCCCTACACGCTTCACTGGTCCGAGTCCGCCAGCCGATGGGCGCAGGTCACCCTCCTGACTGCGGACGGGGCGATCACCATGCCCCGGGAACATGGCTCCATTCCCCTCGCTATGGGCCAGGCCACGTTGGGAATCCAGACCGCGCAGCCCGGCTGGCTGCACCTGGCGGCGGCGCCCGAAGCCCCGCCGGGGATGCCCCACGGGTCGCTCGCCGCGCAGACCGCCAGCGGATGGGTGACGAATCTGACCGTCGGTTCCACCGAAGTGGCGTTCAGCCTGCCGCTGCCGGCCGGGGCCACGCTGGTCCGGCTCGTCGCCTCAGCCGCGACGGGCGGGCAGGGGGCCGTGGCGCTGAACGGCGTCCGCTGGAATTGGGAGGTTTCCAGTGCGCCCGCACCGTGGGCCGTCATCCGCCGGCTGCGGCGTCACGAACGCGAAGGCCCCGCCGAGGTGCTGGGCCGGCCGGGCGACCGCAGCGCCTTCGATCTTGTCGCGGGACGTGACGGCCCGCTGGAGGTTGTTGTCAGGCTGGCGATCACCCCGCCCAGCCCCGGCTCGCCGCCGGTCCTGCGCATGACTTCCACGGCGGGCCCTGAGGCGGTCGAGAGGCAGGCCGAAGGGCAGGTTTCCTTTCCCCTGCGCGTCCGGCGGGGAACCAATGTCATCGTCCTCGAGCGGTCAGCGCTGGATCGTGGTCCGGCCGGGGAGGCGGCGGTGCGGATCGAGGCGGTGCTGCCCCGATTCTAGCGCGGCCCCCTCATTCCGCCGCGACACGGACGATGGTCAGCGGGGCGGTTCCGGCGGGGGCGTCCACCACAACCACGCTCCCGGTCGCGACCAGGGTGCGGTTCGTGGTCCACGGGACGACGTCGCCCCGAAGCTCGACGCGGTAGCGCGCGCCGGGGATGGCGTCCCATTCCACGGAGTCGCGGCCGGGCAGCCTGAGCCGCGGCGCGGGCACCGCATTGGTAACCAGCCACGACACCCGGTAGTCGCGCGACACCGCCATGTGCTGGGCGAGGCCGGAATCGGCCCGCTGCACGGGCGCGACGGCGGACAGCGGATTGAAGACGCGTGAGTCGAACACCAGCCCGTTTGCGAACCTCGCCGCTCCCACGACGGTCGGCACCTGCGCCGCTGCCAGCAGCGGGTCCGCGAGCACCTGGTCATAGGGCCGTTCGCGGCCGTTGTTCGTGTTCGGGTTGCCCGCGGCGTCGGCAGGCACGGGCTCGTCGCTCAGGAAGGTCCGGAACGTGGTCATCGCCGCCTCGTTGCGGGAGGCGACGTTCAGGTCGCCGGCGAGCGCGACGAAGGCCCCCGGCGGCGCGTTGGCGAGGATGAGCGTCCGCAGCGCCGTGGCCTGGCGGGCGCGCACGTCGGCGTCCCCGCCGCCGGCCTTGAGGTGCACGCTCACGAGAAAGAGGTCGCGTGGCCCCGGCAGGTCCACCTCGGCCCACGCAAAGCCCCGGTTGCTGATCTCGGCGTCGCGCCACGAGCCGGCCCGGCGCAGCGGGAAGCGGCTGACGATGCCGTTGGGAAGCTGGAAGCCGGCCTCGCGGAAGAAGACGAAGTTTGTGCCGAACCCGGCGTCCACCAGCGTGCGGATGTCCGCCGGCGTGTTGTTGCGGTGGTTGAACTCCTGGATCGCGACGACGTCGGGAGCGAGTCCTTGGAAGATGCGGATGGCGAAGCCCTCGTACTTCTGGCTGTTGCCGGTGAGGTTCGCCGCCATCAGGCGGAACGCGGCGGCGTTCGTGACCACCACGTCCGCGGCCCTGGCCCATGGATGCAGCAGCAGCCACCCGACGACGAGGCACGGAGCCCAACGCATGCACATCCCGGGAATGATGGGCGCATGAGGCCACATTGTCAGGCTGCGGCTGATCGTCGCGGCGGGCTGGACGCGCCTCGCCTTTGCCCCAAACCTCCCGCCGGTGTCCAAGCCCGCCAAAACCGCCGCCGAGCCGAACTTCGAGGACGCGCTCACGCGCCTCGAGGGCATCGTTGAGGCGATGGAGACCGAGGAGCTGGCGCTCGAGACGCTGCTTGCCCGCTACGAGGAGGGCCTGAAGCTCGCCCGGCTCTGCCACGACAAGCTTGCCGCTGCCGAGGTCCGCCTGAAGAAGCTGGAGGAAGACGCCGGCGGCGCGCTGGTGGTGAAGCCGGCGGCGGAGGAGGGATAAGCGCCAGGCTCACAGGTCAAACCTCAAGACAAGCTTCAAGCCCCAAGGTCCAGCCGCGCCAGGATGCCGGTCGGCGCGCCTGGATGTTCGCCTGTTGAGCTTTTCTGAGCTCGGACCCTTGAACTTGGAGCCTCCATCGCCCTCCTTGCGCCCCCGCCGTTTCCCGCCCATAACCCTGCCGTCACGGAACCTTGACCCTGATGAGCCGATATCTCGACATGGTGGACCAACCTGACCACGTCAAAAAACTGACGCCAGACCAGCTTGCCTCCCTCGCCGCCGACATCCGGCACGAGCTGATCACCAAGCTCGCCAAGAATGGCGGCCACGTCGGCCCGAACCTCGGCGTCGTCGAGCTCACCATCGCCCTGCACCGCGTGTTCAGCACGCCGTACGACAAGTTCGTCTGGGACGTGAGCCATCAGGTCTACGTCCACAAGCTGCTCACCGGCCGCAAGGACCGCTTCCACACCATCCGCACCACCGACGGCCTGAACGGCTTCGCCCTCCGCACCGAGAGCGAGCACGACTGCTACGGGGCCGGCCACGCGGGAACCGCGCTTTCCGCCGCCCTCGGCATGTGCGCGGCGCGTGACCAGCGCGGCAGCAACGAGCACGTCGTCTGCATCTTCGGGGATGCCGCGCTCACCAACGGCATCTCCTTCGAGGCGCTCAACAACATCGCCGGCACCACCAAGCGCTTCATCGGCATCCTCAACGACAACGAGTGGTCCATCGCCAAGAACGTCGGCGCCATCGCCGGCTACCTCGGCAAGCTCACCACCAACCCCCGTTACAACCAGCTCGCCAAGGACGTCGGCACCCTCGTCAGGCGGTTCCCCGCCGGCGACCTCGCCCTGAAGCTGGGCCACAAGGCCGAGGAGGCCATCAAGGGCGCCGTCACCGGCGTCGCCCTCCAGCACTCCGCCGCCAATGTCCACAGCGACGGCCGCGGCGGCTTCGGCAACAGCGTCATCTTCGAGGAGTTCGGCCTGAAGTACGTCGGTCCGGTTGACGGCCACGACCTCCCGGCGCTCCTCCACGCCCTCGAGTTTGCCAAGCGCTGCGACCAGCCGGTCGTCATCCACGTCCTGACCCAGAAGGGCCGCGGCTTCGAGGCCGCGCAGAAGCAGCCCGAGAAGTTCCACGGCCTCGGGCCGTACTGCGCCGAGACCGGCGTCGTGGCCGGCGCCAAGCCCGGTGCCGCACCCATGTGGCAGGAGGTCTTCGGCCGCACGATGGTCAAGCTCTGCGGCCAGAACAAAAACATTGTCGGCATCACCGCCGCCATGCCCAGCGGCACCAGCCTCAAACTGCTCGAACAGGCGCACCCGAAGCAGTTCTACGACGTGGGCATCGCCGAGGAGCACGCCGTGATCTTCGCCGCCGGCATGGCCACCATGGGCTTGAAGCCTGTCGTCGCCATCTACTCCACCTTCCTCCAGCGCGCCTACGACTGCATCCACCACGACGTCTGCCTGCAGGATTTGCCGGTCACCTTCTGCATGGACCGCTCCAGCCTCTCGGCCAACGACGGCCCCACGCACCACGGCCTCTTCGACATCGCCTACCTCCGCACCCTGCCCAACATCATCCTCATGGCGCCCAAGGACGAGGATGAGCTGCAGGACATGATGTTCACGGCCACGCTGCAGGGCCACCCTGTCGCCATCCGGTACCCGCGCGGCAACGCCGAGGGCGTCGCGGTCAAGGACCAGCCCGCCGTGCTTGAGATCGGCAAGGCCGAGGTCATCCAGAACTTCGCGAACAAGGGCGGCAAACGCATCGCCTTCTTCGCTCTCGGACCGATGCAGCGGATGGCCCGCGCCGCGATGGAATCACTGGCCGGCGACGGCCACGACTGCGCCCTCATCAACCCGCGCTTCTGCAAGCCGCTCGACGCCGCGGCGCACGAGTTCTTCGCCCGCGCCGCCGACGTGGTCGTGACGCTCGAGGACCACGCGCTCATGGGCGGCTACGGCAGCGCCGTGCTCGAATGCCTCGGCGACGCCGGCATCAAGACACCCGTCGTCCGCCTCGGCTGGCCCGACGTGTTCATCGAGCACGCCAGCTCCGTGGACTACCTCCGCGAGAAGCACGGCCTGAGCGCGCCGAAGCTCGTCGAGCGCGTCCGTTCCGTACTGGCTGGCGGCCGGGCCGAACACGCCGCCCCGCGTCTTTCCGCGGTGGCCTGAAGCGCGGGCCACGGCCGCTTCCGGCTTCGATCCGGTCAGGGGAAGGGCGGGCGGCCCGTCCCACTCTCGAGCCGGGCCGGGAAGATGCCCGCCACCGCGCCGCCTTCATCCTCCGTCACCACGCTGACCGGTTGGCCGGGCTGCGGCGGCCACGTGTCCGGCAGCGTCACCAGCCGCGCCGGCACCCGCGAGAAACCGTCCCAAACCGCGCGCCAGGAAACGCCCAGCATCGCCGCCGCGCGCCGCACGCCCTCGATCGGCCGCAGCGCGGACCCGGCGAAGTTCGGGCGGCCCGGCTGCCGCACCACGCCGTCTGCGCCCACCGCCAGCCTCAGCGCCCCCAGGGTGAATTCTCCGGGCGGCGCACCGGCGGCGGCCATGGCGTCGGTCGTGAACCACGCCCGCCCTGATCCGAGCGCGCGGTGCAGCCCGCGGAACACCGGCGGCGGCAGGTGGATCCCGTCGGGGATCAGCGCGCACGCGAGCCCGGGCGTGTCGAGCGCGCGCCAGAGGATGTTGTCGTTCCGGTCGAGCTGCTCCGGGCAGCCGTTGCCGAGGTGCGTGAAGCCGGTGGCGCCCGCCGCCACCGCCGCGCGGAGCTGCCCCGTCGCGGCGTCCGTATGGCCGAGGCTCACCACGGCGCCGGCGCGCACCGCGGCGTGGATGACCTCCAACGCGCCCGGCCGTTCCGGCGCGAGCGTCAGCAGCAGCGGCACGCTGGTCGCGGCTTCAAGAAGTTCCTGGAGCTGGCCTGGCGATGGATCACGCATCCACGCCGGCTCGTGTGCGCCGCAGAAGCCGGGCCGCTCCGAGAGCCACGGGCCCTCGACATGGATTCCCGCTGGGCCCGGCACGCGACCGACGAATCCGGCCAGCCGGCGCACGCGCGCCAGCATCGCCGGCCACGACGCGGTGATGATGGCCGCGAAGAACACGCCGCAACCGTCCCGCGTCAGCGCCACCGCGGCGTGACGCAGCGCCGCCTCGTCGAGGTCGTCGCGCTGGAAGTCCACGCCTGCGTAACCGTTCACCTGCACGTCCACGAGCGCGGGGGCGAGCCAGCGGCGCGGGCCCGCTGGCGGCCCGTTCACCAGGCCCGCCGCCACGGGCCGGCCGGTTGCGTAGTCGAGGAATTCGTGCGGCACCTCCGGTGATGCCGCCCTCCTGCGCCTCGCCGGTCAAGCCGCCCGCTTGAGCGGACCGCCGCGGCCCGGCACGGTGGCCGCCCCGTGAACCGCATCGAGCAACGTTTCGCCGAACTCCGCGCCGCCGGCCGCAAGGGCCTCATCCTGTACCTCGGCGCCGGCGACCCCGACCTCGACGCCACGCGCCGCCTCACCGTGGCCCTTGCGCAGGCCGGCGCGGACATCGTCGAGCTGGGCGTGCCCTTCAGCGATCCGCTGGCCGACGGTCTGGTGAACCAGCTCGCCGCCCAGCGCGGCCTCGCCAGCGGCACCACGCCGCCCAAGGTGCTGGAAACTGTCGCCGCCATCCGCCGCGAGTCGGAGGTGCCCGTCGTCCTCTACATCTACTTCAACCTTCTCCACCGCGTCGGCGTGGAGCGGTTCATCCGCGACGCCGCCGCGGCGGGCGTGGACGGCCTGCTCGTGCTCGACCTGCCGCCCGAGGAGGCCGACGAGTACGGCCGGCTCATGGGGGCCGCCGGCCTGTGCCCCGTCTACCTTGTCGCGCCGACCACGCCGGAGGAGCGCATCGCGCTGATCGCCCCGAAGGCCCGCGGCTTCATCTACTACGTCAGCCGCGAGGGCGTGACCGGGATGCAGTCCAAGGTTAGCGACACCATCGGCGAAATGACGGCCAAGATTCGCCGGCACAGCCCGCTGCCGGTCGCCGTCGGCTTCGGCATCTCGAATGCGGAACAAGCCAGGCAGGTCGCCGCGCACGCGGAGGCCATCGTCGTCGGCAGCGCCATCGTGAGCCGCATCGCCGAGCACGGTCACGCGCCGGACTTGGTGGAACGCGTGGCGGGCTTCGTCAGGGAGCTGGCGGCGGCGGTGCGGAATGATGCCTGATCGTCCCGGTGGCTTGCCGGTTTTGCATCGCCTCCTGCCGCGGATCCTTCCAGACTCCCCCCACCATTTCGCATGAAACCGAAGGCTGCGACGGCGGGTTCCGACCGCTTCATCATCATCATGGCCGGCGGGCGCGGTGAGCGCTTCTGGCCCGTCAGCCGCGAGGCGACCCCCAAGCAGCTCATCCGCCTGCTGGGCGAACGCTCGTTTCTCCAGCAGGCCGTGGACCGCTGCCTGCCGCTCGTGCCGCTGAAGAACATCCTCATCATCACCAACGCCGCGCAGGCCGCCGAGGTCCGCAAACAACTCCCCAAGCTCCCCAAGGACAACGTCGTCGCCGAGCCCGTCGGCCGCGACACCTGCGCCGCCGTGGCCCTCGGCGCGGCCATCGTCGGTGCGCGTTCCGTGAACGCCGTGATGGCCGTGCTCCCGGCCGACCACGTCATCCCGGACGAGAAGAAGTTCCAACAGGTGCTGGGCGACGCGCTCGACCTCGCCTCGCGCGGGCAGGTCATCGTCACCATCGGCATCAAGCCCACCGGCCCGGAGACCGGCTACGGCTACATCCGCCATGACCTCACCGAGCTGCCGCCGCCCGCGGGCGTAAAGCGCTACAAGACCGCGTTCTTCAAGGCCGAACAGTTCGTCGAGAAACCGCCGCTCGAGCGCGCCATCGAGTACGTCAACGCCGGCAACTACCGCTGGAACGCCGGCATGTTCGTCTGGTCCTTCATCACCGTCACCAACGGCCTCGAGAAGCACCACCCCGAGATGCACGCCGCCTGCCGCCGCTGGTTCGACGCCGCCGGCAAAAGCGCCGCCGCGCTGAACAGGGTGCTGGCGAAGGAATACCCGGAGATCCGCAAGGTCTCGATTGACTACGCCCTCATGGAGAAGGCCCACAACGTCGTCGTCGCGGACGGCAGCTTCGCGTGGGACGACCTCGGGGCCTGGCCCGCGCTCGCGCGCCACGTGAAGAAGGACCCCGAGGGCAACGCCGCCGTGGCCGACTTCCTCCACGTGGACGCCGCGCGCAACGTCGTCTTCGACGCCCGTACCAGGGCGCACCGCACGCCCATCACCGCCGTCGGCGTGAAGGACTGCATCATCGTTGCCACGGACGACGCCCTGCTCGTCGCCCAGAAGGACGCCTCGCAGCGGATCAAGGAGCTGGTCAAGAAGCTGGCGGAGGATCCGAAGCTGAAGCGGCTGGTGTAGGGGCGGCTTATGGCCGGCGCGAAAATCCCGCCTGCTCAAAGTGCCGGTCCGTCGTCAGCGCCTCCCGCACCCGCAACTCGCGCATCACGACGAAGCTGGTGCAGTCGGTGAACGAGAAGTCCTTGTCGCGGTAGCGGAAGAACAGGCCGCGCGCCTTCTCCGCCCGTGCCGACGAAACGGGTTCCCAGCGGAGCAGGCTGCTGTCCTCCACCTGCCGCCACCACGCCTCGGCCGCATCCAGTCCGAGGCGCATCCGGAGCAGCGTCAGGGTTTCGTCCACGACACAGTCCGTGGTGACGAGGTGGCCTCCGCCGCCCAGCCAGGCATCCCGCGCGGCCACGGCTGCCTCGTGGGCGGGATCGGCGGCGTCCGCGCAGGCCATCCAGCCGGCGGTGTCGGCAAAGAGCAGCTTCATGCCCCGTACAGCAGCGCGTCATGGTCCGCGGCGGTCCGGCCGTCCTTCGACCGCCCCACCGGCCCGGCCCCGAACAGCGGATCGTCCTTCGGGGCCGCGGCCCTGGCCACCGGCTGGTCCACGGGAACCATCTGGAACGCCGGCCGGCTGCGGTACAGCACCGTGAACCGCGCCCCCCGCCGCACTTGGGCGACCAGCTTCGGCAGCGAGTTCCGGAGCTGCTTGGCGTTGATGAGTGCATGCATCGAAGATCGTCTTGAGTTGATCCGTGACACCGGTCAACCGCAGGCGCGGGGAGCAGGCCGCCCGGGTTTCCCTCCGGCACGCTTGACCTTGTTGCTTTGACTTGCAAAGTCGCCGCGTGAATGACCGCGAAGCCGCCGCGAACCTCGAGGTGATCCGCACGCTCATGGAGCGGTCGGCGTTGTACCGGCGGGCGCTGGGCCCAGCCGTGCTTTTTGCCGGGTTGTGCGGAAGCCTGGGCGGCATGTTCGGTCCCGTATTTCAGGAGGCGTCCACGCGGGGCTTCGTCCTCGTTTGGACGGCCATCTGCGCGTTGGTATGGATCCGCGTGTTCATGCTGGTACGCCGGCAGGCCCGCAGCGATGGCGACCCGCTCTGGTCGCCACCAGCGCGCCGGATTGTCCGGGCGCTCCTGCCGGCCTTCGTGGCCGGCGCGGCGTTTGGACTGGCCGCATGGTTCGAGGATGATCCGTCCCGTGCACCCGAACTGGTGGTGACTTGGATTGTCCTTTTTGGTGCCGGACTGCTGGCTGCCAGCTTCTTTCTTCCGCCGGGTGTCCACAGGCTTGGCCTCGTGATGCTGTTGCTGGGCATCCTTCTCGTGCTCCTCCTGGCAACGCTGGGTGACAATCCCTTTCGCGATCCGGTTCGGGCCGCGCATGGGTTCATGGGGCTGACCTTCGGGCTGCTGCAGCTGGTCTTTGGCGCATGGCTCCTCGCGGCGGAGCGCCGCAAATCCGCGCCGTGAACCCCGACGCCGTCCTCCAGCTCGACCGCGTCATCCATGAGAAGGGCCGGCTGGCGATCATGGCGCTGCTCGCGGCCTCCCCGGCGCTGCTCTACACCGAGCTGCGGGATACGCTG
>JBJXFY010000453.1:0-2609 GCA_046155815.1 Limisphaerales bacterium
AATACAGGCAGCACTATATACATTCCAGGGAGCGAAGAGAAGATTTGAATACATCGTCCGCAGTGAACATAAAACATACATAGATGATTATGCGCACCACCCCACAGAAATCAAGAGTCTTTTGGAAACAGCAAGGAGTCTGTATCCTAATCAAAAGATAACCATCATTTTTCAACCGCATCTATTCACAAGAACGAGAGATTTTGCTGAGGATTTTGCAACTAGTCTCAGCTTGGCAGATCAAGTTATTCTTTTAGATATCTATCCAGCCAGAGAATTGCCAATTGAGGGTGTTGATAGCGAAATGTTATTAAAAAAAGTAAGTAGCCCTGTAAAACATCATACGCAAAAAGAAAATATCATAGAATTGCTTAATAGTATTGACATAGATGTTTTGATTACAGCAGGAGCTGGAGATATCGATGGATTGATACCAGACATTAAATCCTGGATGGAAGCTACCGTATTGATTTGAAAGTATTTTTTTTCATTTTTACCTCCATTTGGCATTTTTTCTGACGTTCGTTCGTTAAATGCCTACGTTCGTCAAAAAGGTCAGAAGAATTTAAGAAAAATATTTCACGACTCTGTAATTTAGCGTAAAGGAATCTGTAATTTAGCACCGATGAATTATCAGGTGTTATCCGAAAAACCTTTATTAAATAGAGTAGGAAAAAAACAATAAAAAAAATGAAAAATTTATTTAGAGTAAACAAAAGTGGTGAAAAACAAAAAATTACAATTCCACATGTGCGGTTCTTTGCATCTTTGATATTTCTGACGATGATCGTTTATGCTTGTTCAAAAAAATCGGACCCCGTCCAACCGAAAATAAGTTTAACAGGTACAGTCAAAAACTCTACTAACATTGTAGTTAAAAACGCCAACGTTACTGTTTCACTAAAGGGATCAACTGTAGCAACGACAACAACCGATGCAACAGGGAAATTTACTGCGTCCAATTTGGCTGCTGGAGATTATGTTGTGAATATTTCCTCAACAGGTTATACGACTCAGAATCAGAATATAACCCTAACCACCACTAACACAAGTCCTACTGTAGATTACACTTTGCTGGGCGGAGCTACTATTTCTGGTACTATTATTGACTCGCAAACAGGGTCAGGTTTATCAGCAACAAGGGTCAGTTTTTACTTTAGAAATTCAAGTGGAACCGATACCACAGCAGCCAATGCTAATTTAGTTGCTACTACAACAAGCACAGGTGGTTATAGTATTACAGATGCCCCTACTGGTACATTCGTAGTAGTCATTAGGACTACAGGATACACTGTTAGAGTAATTGACAATGTGAATATTACATCTAGTACTAATAATCAGACAAATGTTGTTCAGGTAAAATCTCTTACATCTGGATTGAGGATTATTTTAACTTGGGGACAAACGCCCTCCGACTTAGACAGCCATGTAAC
Source organism: Limisphaerales bacterium (assembly GCA_046155815.1). Lineage (GTDB taxonomy): Bacteria > Verrucomicrobiota > Verrucomicrobiia > Limisphaerales > CAIMTB01 > JBJXFY01. The sequence goes on from JBJXFY010000453.1 coordinate 1,434, forward strand.
AGGTCCCATCTCTGGCTCCAGTTCACGTTTCCACATGTACTACAGCAATAAAACCCCAAGTGGCTCTACAGCAAGTTTAGACGTGGATGATGTTTCTTCTTTTGGACCTGAAACTACTACGATTACTTCTTTCACACCTGGTACATACAGATATTCAGTGTTTAACTACAGTCAATCAGGAAGCACAGGTGCGAGTGGTATTCAATCTTCCCCAACAAGGGTTGAAGTGTACAGCCCTGCTGGTTTGATTAGAACATTTACAGCACCTACTGCCACGAGCGGTAATACTTGGACGGTTTTTGAAATTGTTGCCACAAGTTCCACAGCGTACACAATCAACGATGTAAATACCTATAAATCTGTAACATCTGATTCTAACACTGCTAATTTCAGAGTGGGTGAGAAAACTGCAACCTACGATATTTATCAATTTTAAATAATTCGATATCAACCATTTTGTATGCAGAAATCCACTTACCGATATTTTTAGGTAAGTGGATTTTTCATTTGACGACAGTCTAAAACCATCTTTTTTGAGATTTTATTGACACAAGGTCTTTTGATATTGATACCAGACATTAAATCCTGGATGGAAGCTACGATACTGATTTAAAAGGTAACTGACCTGCTATTTGAAATTATAACACTTGCAATTGAACAAAATGTAATCTAAATTTGTAATGAAAATGTTTAATTAAACAATATTTTTTTCACTCCCCCTACTCTCAATGAAGTTTATATCTGTCTTTGCATGGTGTCTTCAAATTGTTTCAGCTCTAATCATGGCTGAAACTCTTTTTTTTAAATTTACAGCTGCCCCTGAGTCTGTTTATATTTTTTCTACATTGGGCATGGAGCCTTATGGAAGAATAGGTACTGGCATAGTAGAATTAATTGCCTCTATTCTACTATTAATCCCTTCGTTGGTCTGGTTGGGTGCTGGTTTGGGCTTAGGATTGATGAGCGGTGCTATTATGTCACATTTGACCCAATTAGGAATAGTGGTACTAAATGATGGTGGCAGACTTTTTATCTATGCAATGATTGTGTTCATTTCTTGTTGTATATTACTCATTTTAAATAGAAAGCAAATCCCTATTATCAAAAACTTTTTTTAATGACTCCTATCAAACAAAGTGTCCTTTCTATTTTCAAACAATTGATTGATCTGATTGA
>JBJXFY010000320.1:0-2887 GCA_046155815.1 Limisphaerales bacterium
TGGCCGGCCTCGTCGCCGACCCACTCGATGGCCCTGGGTGCGGTCATGGACGCTCCGTGTCGGGTGCGGGCGGCGACGGGGGCATTGTATCGATGCGGCCGGCGAGAGTACGCGCCCCGCCGATCACGTCCTTGACAGATGAATTACTCTGGAGCGTGTCGCCCGCGCACCGGAGGAACGACCATGTCCGAGATGCCCGACGCCCCCAAGACGCCCCGCTCCCGTGAGGCCACCCGCGCCGCCTGGGCCGACGTCCTCCGCCGCTTCAACGAGTCCGGGCGATCCGTCCTCGACTTCTGCCGCGCCGAGGCCATCGCCCCGCAGTCCTTCTACTACTGGAAGCGAAAGCTCTCCTCCCCCGTTGACGCCGCGCACGCCGCCACGCCGGCCACCGGGATGCCCGACTTCCTCCCCGTCCGCATCGCCCCCGCCGCGCCCGTCGAGCTGGCCCTGCCCGGCGGGGCCACGCTGCGCCTCTCGCCCGGCTGCGACCTCGCCTTCGTCCTCTCCCTCGTGCAGGCCCTGGCCGGCGGCGGTGCCCCGTGCTGACGCTCACCACCGCCGTGAAGCTCTGGTACTGCCCCCAGCCCGTGGACATGCGTCTGGGCTTCGACGGCCTGCACGCCCTCGTCGCCTCGCGCCTGAACGCCGACCCGCTCTCCGGCCACCTCTTCATCTTCCGCAACAAGGCGGCGGACAGGCTCAAGGTGCTGTACTGGGGCGGCCACGGCCTCTGCCTGTGGTGCCAGCGCCTCGAATCCGGGCGTTACCACTTCCCCGCGGCCGACGCGTCATCCGGGGCCGTCGAGATGTCCGCCGCCGCCTTCGGGATGGTCCTGGAGGGCATCGACCTCTCCCGCGTCAGGCGTTTCAAGCGCTTCGCCCCGCCGGAAAAAGCGCTACCGCCGGCGTGACCCGGTGTTGGATGTGGCATGGAAGCCTTGCCCCACCCCGACGCGCCCCTGCCCGACGACGTGCCGACGCTCCACGCCCTGGTGCGTCGGCTCCTCGCCGAGGTCGCCGATCTGCGCGGCAAGCTCGACGCCGCGCTGCGTCACCGCTTCGGCAGACGCTCCGAGCGCCGGCCACGCCCCGCCGCGCCCGAGGGCGACGGCGCCGAGAAGAAGAAGCGCGACGAGCACGGCCGGGCAGCCCTGCCGGACGACCTGCCGAGGCGCGAGGTGGTGCATGACCTGCCCGAGGCGGACAGGGCCTGCCCCTGCTGCGGCGCGGCGCGCGAGTGCATCGGCGAGCAGGCGTGCGAGCAGCTCGACCTGGAGCCGGCCAAGTTCTTCGTCCTCCGCACGGTCAAGAGGACATACGCCTGCCGGCGTTGCGACCCGGCCTCCGTGCCGCCCGAGCGACGCATCACGACGGCGGGGCCGGCGCAAGTCGGCCCGATCCCCAAGGGGCTGTGCGGGCCGGGCCTGCTGGCCCACTGCGTCACGGCCAAGTACGCCGACCACGTGCCCCTGCACCGCCTGGCCGGGCAGCTCGCCCGATCCGGGGTGGACGTCGCCCGCTCGACGCTGGGCGGGTGGGTGGCGCGGGCCGCCGGGTTGTTGACGCCGCTGGTGGCGCTGATGCACGCGCGGCTCTTGCTGTCTCGCGTGATCCACGGCGACGACACCGGCGTGAAGCTGCGCGTCGAGGGCGCTGGCAAGGCGGCGAAGGCGCATCTCTGGGTGTACATCGGCGACCAGGACTTCCCGTACACGGTCTTCGACTTCACGGCGGGCTACACGGCGGACGGCCCCGAGGGCTTCCTCGGCGGCTTCAAGGGTCACCTCCAGGCCGACGCGCTGGCGCAGTACGAGGGGCTGTACCGCGGCGGGGTGGGGCACTGCTGCTGCTGGGCGCACGCGCGGCGCAAGTTCGTGGCGGCCTCCGAGGGCGGCGACAAGAGGGCGGACGGGGCGTTGGCGCTGATCCGCGAGCTGTACGCCGTCGAACGCGGCTTGCCGCCGTTGCTCCCGCCCTCCGAAGAGGCGGGCCACGGCCAACGCCGGGAGAGGGAAGAGCAACGACGCGCGGCGCGGCAGGCCGGGGCGCGGCCCGTGTTGGAGAGGCTGGGGGCGTGGCTGGAGGGGCAGGCCGGGACGCTGCCGAAGACGCCGCTGGGGCAGGCGATCACCTACGCGCGGAATAACTGGGCGGCGCTGAATCGATACCTGGAGCAGGGGTATCTGTCGATAGACAACAACCTGAGCGAGCGGACGCTGCGGGCGGTGGCGCTCGGCCGGAATAACTGGGGCGTGGTGGGCAGCGAGGCGGGCGGGAGGACGGCGGCAGTGCTCTACTCCGTGGTGGGGACGTGCAAGCACCTCGGGATCGACCCGTTCGCCTACCTGCGCGACGCGCTGCCGGGGCTGTTCGCGCTGGGCGACGAGCCGACGGCCGAGCAACTGGCCGAGTGGCTGCCGGACCGCTGGCTGCTCCGGCGCGCCCGTGAATCACCTTCGGCGGCCGGCTGAACAATCCCCGAGCAAGAGCGAAGCCCGCTGATCGATGCCGGTCAGCGGGCTGCCGGTGTTTGTTCTTCGGGGACGTGATTCGCGGGGCGCGTACTCTCCGATGCGTCACTCCCTCTCCCGCTACCTCGGCTTCCGGGGCCGCGCGTTCACCTTGATCGAATTGTTGGTGGTCATCGCCATCATCGCGATCCTGATCGGGCTGCTGCTGCCCGCCGTCCAGAAGGTGCGCGAGGCCGCCGCACGCATGACGTGCGGCAACAACCTCAAGCAGATCGGCATCGGGCTGCACGCCTACCACGACAACAACCAGCTGCTGCCCCCCGGCGGCCGCTACGGGACCATCGACGCCAACGGCGTCAACAACGGCGACTGGAACAGCAACCAGGGCACGTGGATGGTGTACCTGCTGCCCT
>JBJXFY010000084.1:0-4436 GCA_046155815.1 Limisphaerales bacterium
GTCGAGGCGGCGCGGCGCGCGGGGCGCGTGGTGTTCGTGGACTTCACGGCCGACTGGTGCCTGACCTGCAAGGCCAACGAGAAGTTCGCCATCAACACGGAACCGGTGCGGGAAAAGCTGAAGGCCATCAACGCGGTGACGCTCCTGGGCGACAACACCCTCTCGCCGCCGGACATCGCCGCCGAACTCCAACGCCACGGCCGCGCCGGCGTCCCGCTCGTGCTCGTGTACCCGCGCGACGCCGCGCTGCCGCCGCTCGTCCTGCCGGAAGTTCTGACGCCGGGGATCGTGCTCGACGCGCTGGTGCAGGCGGCGCGCTGAGGCGGCCAAAGGCGGCTACGCGGCGGCGCCCTCCCCCGCCCCCCGCCGCGCCGCAAACGCCCGCAGCCGACGGCCCGTCTCCGCGCGCGCGTACGTCTCACGCATCAGCCACCGCAGGCCCGCCTCCAGCTCCGCCACCGTCATCCGCGCCGGCCGGAAGTTCACGTCGAAGAGCGTGCAGCGGTCCCAGAACCGCTCCGCCGGCAGCCGGCCCTCGCGCCGCAGCCGCGCGTGCAGCGGCGTGCCGGGGAACGGCGTCAGCACCGTGTACTGCGCCTCCGCCAGCCCCGACGCGCGCACGAAGTCCAGCACCGCCGGGAACACGTCCGGCGTGTGCGCGTCCAGCCCGAGCACGAAGCAGCCGTTCACGCTCACGCCGCGCGACTGCAGCGCGTCAATCGCCCGCCGGTACCGCGGGGCCGCGCGGCGCTTCCAGCCCGCCGGGTCCACGCCCGCGAGCTCGTCCGCCTGCGGGCTCTCGAAGCCGATCAGCACCTGCCGGCAGCCGCTCGCGGCCAGCAGGTCGCACAGCTCCGGGTCGTCGGCCACGGACACGTCCGTCTCGGTGAACCAGCGGATGTCCTCCCGCGCCACGGCCTGGAGGAAGTCCCGGCTCCAGGCGCGGTTCAGGAAGGTGTTGTCGTCCGCCAGCTCGAAGAACGGCAGGCGCGCGTGGCGCTTGGCCGCGCGGATCTCGGCGATCACGTCCGCCACCGGCTTCTGCTGGAAGCGGTCTGTGATGCGCAGGCTCGCCGCGCAGAACTCACAGTCCCGCGGGCAGCCGCGCGAGGTCTGCACCGTGACGCGGTTGTAAGGCCGGCCCGCCAGCAGGTCGAAGCGCGGCATGACGCCCCGTCCCGGCGCGAAGACGCCGTCCCGCGCGCCCACATACACGCCGCGTAGCCGGCCCGCCTCCGCGTCCGCCACCACGCGTGGCCACGCGTCCTCCGCACCGCCCGTCACCACCGCGTCCGCGTGTACCAGCGCCTCGTCCGGCAGCGCCGAGGCGTGCAGGCCGCCGAGCACGACGCGCGTGCCGCGGGCGCGGTAGGCGTCCGCCAGCGCGTACGCCTCGTCAATCTGCGCCGTGAGCGAGGAAATCCCGACGAGGTCGAAGTCCGGCAGCGCCAGCTCGCGGCCGCCCGCGCCGCCGCGGAACACCTCCGGCGCGCGCGTGTCCGGCACCTCGAGGTAGGCGACCTCGTGCCCCGGCGGCGTGAGCGCGGCCACGGTGAGCAGGCCGAGGCTGGGCAGCGCCGCGATGATCCGCCCGCGGCGCACGAAGCCCGGCAGCGTCAGCCCCAGCGCCGCCAGCTCCGCGTTGTGGACGCGCACGCCGCTCAGCGCGATGAGGCCGATCCTCATGGGGCGGGCGGGTTGGTCTCGGCGGGCGCGGCGGAATCGAGAAGCAGTTCGTCCGACGTCGGAGGCTTCTCGGATCGGATGGGCTGGATGCCTGCTTTGCCGAACGTCTCCAGCAGCGCCTTCCAGCCCTCCCCATCCCGGTTCTGGCTCTTGCTCTCGGCGTGGGTGGCGAAGGCGATAAGAAAAGGGCGGTTCTCCGCCCGCCATTCAGACAGCCAGGGCGCCGTGGCGACGACCTCGGCAAATGCCCGCAAGTCATCCAGGCCGATCCGCGAATGATTGATCCCGAACACCATCCCTTTTGCCGACTCCTGCTCCGGCTTTTCCGGCGAGACGCGGCTGCTGGCCCCGCGGGTCAGGCTGTCCACCGCCTCATCCAGTCGCCGGAGCAGATGCTGTCTCGGCCACTCCGGCTCGTCGCCGCGGACCGCGGCGAGCAGGCCGGCGAGCTGACGAAACGTCTCGCGCTCGTGGACCCTGGGCGGCAGGGGCCGCGCGGGCGCGAAGGCCGTGGGCTGCCGGGCCGCGAGAAAATCGAGCGCCTCGCGGTGGCGCTCTTCCCGCACCAGCCGGTCGGCCGTCGCGCTGCGATGCACGGCCGGCTGGGCCAGCAGGGCGAGGGCCAGCCAGAATGCCGCGGCCGCGGCCAGGAAGCGCCAGGGGATGTTCCCGGGCTTCCGCACAGGCAGCCTCTGCGCCGAGTTGGGCAGACGCAGATAGCTGCTGGCGATCGCGCAGATGAGGAAAAGCGGCATGGCCGCGATCATGGCCAGCGAACCAACCGCGACGAGAATCTCCTCCTCCGGGGAATGCCGCAGACCGCCCATGCCCGATGCCACCGCCTTCAGAAAGCCCAACCCGCCGAGGGCGCCGACCTCCACGCTCGCGGCAAACAGCACCCACGTGATCGCGTCCCGGAAACGCACGGCCGCCGTCACCTGCACCACCCGGCTGAACAGCAGCACCCGCCAGAGGGCGACGATTCCGAGCAAGGAGACGTTGGCCCACGCGGCTCCGATGCTGTCGAGGAGCCGTTCGACCGGGATCGCATACAGCCACGCGATGGGCGCGGTCATCCAGAACAGGCCCATGAACGCCGGCCAGTCGCGCCACATCGTCATTTCCGGGTCTGGCTTGGGCGGGAGACTGGAGTCCGGCTGGTATTCCAGGATCAGGTTCGCGCGCAAGAACCAGATGTACACCACGAAGAACAGCCATGTGCCGGACACGAGCGAGAAGAGCAGCGGGCCGAGGAGCCAGAGGAACGGGTTCTCGCCGATCCACGTCTGGTCGTAGCTGCGCGCGACGGCCGTGAGCAGCACGAGGATCACGCCCGTGGGCAGCGCCGCCCGGCTCGCCGCCACCGTCCGGATGGCGTCCGCCGCGCCGAACTGGAAGCGCAGGATGTCGCGGGCGGTCATGGTCTCATGACGGTTTTCGCGGTCCTTCTGCGGCCCCAAAAAGCCGGACGCGCAGGTTGGTCGTCCGCGCCGCGGCGGCCTGGCCGCGGTCACAGGTCCAGAACTCCGTCCCCATCTCGCCGCGCGCATGATGCTGGAGTGCGGCGGCGATGTGGACCAGATCCCATGCACCGCAGTCGGCCCGGCCGAGCCGCTCGCCGAGCCGCCGTGCCAGCCGGAAGGTGGCGGTCAGGCGAGGGCCAGCCCGCGCAGGAAGCTGCCCTCCGCCGCCCGGTAAGCCTGCCACGCCTCGGCCCCGGCGGGCCGGTCCTTCACCTGGCGCAGGCAGTGTTCGGCCTCGAGCTGATGCAGCGGGTTCCACGCGAGATCGCGGTCCCGGCGCGCCCGCCACGCCGGCAGCACCGTCCGGGCATGCACGTCGGCCGCCCAGAACAACGCGACCATCGCGGAGGTATCCGCGTAGTTCATCGGCGGCCGCGCCGACGGCCGGCCGCCACGGGATCAAACCCGTCGGCGACGATGCCCCGATCGTGCAGCGCGAAAACCCCGGCCATCACGTCGGCCGGGGCGCGGCGCGGGGCGGCCTCGGGTTCAAGCCGTGCGACCACCTTGCCGCGCCGGGTGATGCGGAAGGACTCGCCGGCCGCCACCCGACGGAGCAGGGCGGAGAACTCCAGGCGGGCGGTCTTGGCGGCGATGGCCTGCATGGGCTGAAGTTGCAACTTGGAAGGGGCCTCTTCAATGACGAAGGCCCACCTCCGACGGTCACTTCGCCGCCACGCCGCGGCCGAGGGGCTTGGGCTGCGCGGCCTCCCATTCCTCCTTCGTCACGGGCTTCACGGCCTGGCGGTGGAGGAAGACGCCCATCTTGTTTCCCACCACCACGTCGGGCCGGCCGTCGCCGGTCACGTCGCGGGCCATGACCTGCGTGCCCACGCCGGAGGCGTCGTCAATCCGGTGCGGCACGAAGTCCACCGCGCCGCCGGGGCCGCGCACGAGGCGGAACCAGTACAGCACGGGCGGCGCGCCGGGCTCGGGATCGCCCGTGGGGCCATGGGCCCAGAAGCGCTTGCCGGTCACGATGTCCTTGAGCCCGTCGCCGTCCATGTCCACGAGGTCAATCGCGTGGAGCTGCGAGAACTGCACGCCGTAGCGGTTCTCCTGCGGCTCCTTGTTCATGAAGGCGTGGTCCTCGAAGGTGATGCCGCCCTTGCCGTCGTCCTTGTTCTCGAACCACGCGAGGCCGTAGCCGTGCGCGGCGAGGCTGGAGATCACGTCGTTGCGGCCGTCGCCGTTCACGTCGTAGGCGTACATCTGCGCGCCGCCGGT
>JBJXFY010000092.1:0-3300 GCA_046155815.1 Limisphaerales bacterium
GGTCCCACTTGAGCGACATGTTCTCGCCATTGATCTCAAAGGTGTAGAGCGCCTTGTGGCCGCGCGCATAACGGGTGGACTCGAAGAGGCCGAGCGAGCCGTTGTTGAAGTGGCAATGGAACAGGCAGGCGTCATCAATGCCGACCTTCTCGACCTTGCCGGTTTCGTTGTGCTTGCGCTCCTTGACGAACGTCTCGGTCATCGCGCTCACGTCCCTGATGCCGCCGTTCAGCCACATGGCGGTATCAATGCAGTGCGCGAGCAGGTCGCCCGTGACGCCGGAGCCGGCGACCTTCACGTCGAGGCGCCAGAGGCCGGTGCCGCCCTGCGGCAGCTCGGGGTTGATGGTCCAGTCCTGGAGGAAGTTCGCGCGGTAGTGGAACACGCGGCCAAGCTTGCCGGAATCAATGATGTTCTTCGCCAGCACGACGGCCGGGCAGCGGCGGTAATTGTACCAGACCATGTTCGGCACGCCGGCCTTCTCGATGGCCTTGAGCATCTTCTCGGCGTCCTTCGAGTTCAGGCCGAGCGGCTTCTCGCAGAGGATCATCTTGCCGGCCTTGGCGGCGGCGATGGCCTGCTCGGCGTGCATGTTGTTCGGCGTGGCGATGTCGACCACGTCGATGTCGTCGCGCGCGATGAGCTTGTGCCAGTCGGTCTCAATGGACTGGTAGCCCCACTTGTCGGCGAACTCCTTCACCTTGGCCTCGTCGCGGCCGCAGACGGCCTGCGGGACGACCTCGTAGCCGGAGGGGAAGAAGTGGTTGACCTGGTGGAAGGCGTTGCTGTGGGCGCGGCCCATGAAGCTGTAGCCGATGAGCCCGATGCGGAGCGGTTTCTTGGCCATAAAGTCGGTGCGTGTGCGTTGGGAGCGGCGCGGGATGTAACGAAAAGCCGTGTCGCGGGCAAAGGAATCCGTGCCTGCCGAGCGAAAACCGGCGGTCGTCAGGGCCCGGAAACCCCTGCGCAGGCCTTCTTCCGCCTCAAGGACTGGCGGGCTTCTGGTCCTGGCAGGGCGGCCTTCCTCTCCCTTCGAGGAAGTCGACGAGACAGTCCATCTCGCAGCGGAGGGTCGCATTCGTGGCCCAACGGGCGCGGATTTCCTCCTTCTGCCCGGCCGTGAGATGCCACGATAGCGGGCCGTCGTCGCAGTCCCGCTCGAATTCATAGCTGGCCACCTCGACCTGGTTCGTCAGACGGCAGTTCCACTCGCGGACAAAACGATCCACGGCAATGCGGTTCCGCTCGCTGGCAGCGATGCCCCGGATGTTGGCGAGCGTGATGGCCGGCCCGGCGAGCGCGGCACTGCCGCCGCTGACGGGATCCGCCATGGCGGCGGTGGGGAAGGCACGGAGTTGGACGATGGCCACGCGGCGGAAGGGCGTCGCCATCGCGTTCGTCTCCCGTGCGCGCAGCACCGCGTCCAGCCAGTCCAACGCCGAGGCGACGCCGAAGTTGTCATGGTAGCCGCCGTCCGCGAAATGGTGCCCGGCGGTGGGGTTGGTGATGACCCCGCCGACATTGGTGAGGTGCAGGGCTGCCGCCGGCGTGGCCCAAGGAAACGTGGCCGACATGCGGGCGGCGGTCCACAGGTCGAGGTCCACTTGGCGGCCCACGAGCGGGCCGGCGGGAAAGGCGTATTCGCCCAGCGTCGGAGCGCGTGCCGCGTCGGCGACGGCGGGAAAGGTCACGCCGGTGAGCATGACGCGGTGGCCGCTCTCAACGGCGGTGGCGTTGAAGATCAGCGCGGGGATCCGGCCCTTGAGCACATCGGCGTTCAGGTCAAAGAGCGATGGGGTGGCATAGGCCCCGCCCCCGGCGTGCCGACGCCACGCGGCCTCGAGCTGCCAGCCGCGGTCTTCGCCGAGCACTTGGGAAAGCAGGCCGCCCGAGGCCAGGCGCGGGAGGTCGAGGAACACCAGCCCATACGTCACGTCGGCCAGCGATGAGGTCACGGCGTTTGTGAAGGCCAGGCTGGCGGCGGCGCTGGGATCACCAGGGCGGGCCCGGCGCAGGGCCTCCACGAGGTGGGCGGCGCCGACCGCGCTGCCGGAGACGCCGCTGATGAGCTTCAGCTCGCCGAGGGATTCCGGTCGGTGACGGACCAGCTCCTCCAGCCCCGCCGTGGTCCAGCCGGCTGCGAGGATGCCGCCGCCGCTCGCGGCCACGACGATCAGGTTTGTCTCGGCCCCCGGGCTGCCGGCCGCCTGCGCCGGCGTGATGCCGCAGCGGTCCGGAATTTCGGACGCCGCTCCCAGCAGGCGGCCGTCGAAGTAGTGGTCGCGCTCAAGCCACCGGTATCCGAGCAGCGCGGCGATCAGGAACAGCAGCAGCGGCGACAGGTTTGCCCGCCGCAGGTGCAGCTCCAGGAAGCCAAACAGCCAGATGCCGGCGGCCAGCGCGGAGTACAGGTAGGCCGCGGCTGTGGGGGCCTTCGACGCCAGTCCGCCGCCCGGCTGGAAGACGGTGGCCGCCAGCACCGCCACTCCGCCCAGCAGCACGGTCATGGACACGGCAAAGAAGTGGACTTCCACGCGGTCCCGCCACTTCAGGGGCTGGGCTTTAACCGCCTGCTCCTTCCCGAGCACGTCAAAACGAAGCACGCCAGTCTTCTCGATCCATGGCCAGCGCGCCAGCAGTCTGGCCGCGCGGGCAAAGAGATCCAGCAGCCCGGCACACACTCCGCGAAAGGCCGGATTGTCGGCCAGCTTGTCGGCCGCCCGGGCGAGCCAACGGATGCCCCGAATCGGCCGCACTTGGCGGTCAGGTCCTGTTTTCCGCGCCGCCACCACTGCGGGCACCATGGCGGCGAGGAACAGCGCCAAGGTGGCCAGCCAGCCCAGCCCGAAGCCGGCCGCCGCGCCGGAGGAGGGTCGCATCCCCGGCTGCCCGAACCAGGCGGCCGCGAGGAGCGCGGGCAGCCCGAGCGCGGCGTACAGGCCGAGCTGGGCGGGACTGGCCTCGTGGTTGAACCAGCGCCGGTCTTCCGGCCGGATCAGCTCCAGTCCCGTGCGCGAATTCAGGCAGCCGCGCAGATCCTGGATCACGATGCCCTCCACCCACAGCAGGCTGAGGCTCACCGCCGCCACCCCGCCGCCGAGAAACACGCTGTCCCAGAACGTCAGATTCATGAAGAGGCCGCCCAGCAGACCATGCAGCGGGAAACCCTCGATGACGGTGAAGGGCAGCAGGACGTTCAGGAGCGCGAACACCACGCCGTACCGGATGGCGCGAATCACCGTCAGCGCCCGCTCGCCGTAGCCGATGAACCTCGTGATCATGGGATCCCGGATGGAGTGC
>JBJXFY010000122.1:0-6128 GCA_046155815.1 Limisphaerales bacterium
CCATTTACACCGCGGCCGGAGGGTTCATGTTGCCGCCGCCATGAGGATTTGGATTGCGATGCTGCTGGCGCTGTCGTCGCTGGTTTCGGCGGCGCAAACCCCGGCTGTTTCAGCGCCTGACGCAGAACCCGCCCCTACGTCCATTGCGTCGGCCGCGGCCCCGGCGCGTCCGGCGGCTTCGCCGGTCTCCGGCGCGGCCACGCCCGGCGTGGCGACGGCGCAGGCGGTTTCGACGCTGACGGGCGTGGCGATCTCGCCGCTGCTGGGCGTGGGGGCGGTGGGCGCATGGAAGTATTACCAGACGCCGGAGCCGGAGCGCGGCCGGCTGCCGTGGTTTGCGCGGCCCTGGTTCTGGATTCCCGCGCTCGCGCTCGTGCTGCTGGCCGTGGTCAAGGACACGTTCGGCACCGTGGTGCCCACGGCGCTGAAGAAGCCGCTGGATGTCGCGGAGGCGTTTGAAAACAAGGTGAGCGGCCTGATCGCGGCGGGGGCCTTCGTGCCCCTCCTCATCGTGCTGCTGGGCGAGCAGCTCGTGAACGGGGCGACGCCCGCCGGTGCCGGCCTGGCGGCGATCTCGGGCGGCGACGTGACGCGCTGGCTGCTGACGCCGTTCGCGTGGGTCGCCTTCGCCGTTGTGTGGCTGCTGGGGCACGCCATCAACGTCCTCATCCTGCTCAGCCCGTTCTCGACCGTGGATGCCGGGCTGAAGCTGGCGCGCACCGCCCTGCTGGGCACCGTGGTGGGCACGTCGTTCGTGAACCCCTACTTCGGCGCGGCGTGGGCGCTGGTCATCATCCTCGTGGCGGCGCTGCTGGCCGGCTGGACGTTCCGGCTGACGGTGTTCGGGACCGTGTTCGCGTGGGACCTCTCCACGCTGCGGCGGCACCGCTTCCAGCCCGCGGCGGGCGACACGGCGGTGTTCCTGGCGCGTGAATATGAAAAAGCGCCCGTGCGCACCTACGGCCGCGTAACCCGCGACCGTGCCGGACGGCTGGTGTTCCGACACCGGCCGTGGCTGCTGCTGCCGCCGCGCGAGGTGCCGCTGCCCGTGGCGGAGTACTGCGTGGGCCGGGGCGTGCTGTACCCGGATCTGCTCTGCGTGCAGGGCGAATCCAGTGAGCGCATCGCCATCCTCCCGCCGCGCTACCACGGGCATGAGGAAACGGTGACGCGGCTGCATCGCCTCGACCCGCCGCGGGACGTCGGCCTGCGCGCGGTGTGGGGCGGGATGAAGGAGCTGCTGGGCGTCCGGCCTGCGCGCGCGGCGCAGCCGATGTGACGAGCCCGGGCCGCGCCGGTGCGGCGCGGGGGCACCCTCGTGCGACGGGGCGTCGCAGCCAGCGGTCAGCCCAGCACCTCGGCCACCGCGTCGGCCAGCGCGGCCACCATCCGTCGGACCTGGGCGGGCGTGGTGCAGTAGGGCGGCATCACGACAATCACGCTGCCGATGGGCCGGGTGAGCACGCCGCGGCGGGCCATCGCCTCGCCGACGCGCAGGCCGGCGCGCTCGCCGAGGTCGTAGGGCTCGCGCGTCCGCCAGTCGCGGACAAGCTCGACGCCGGCGGCCAGTCCGACCTGGCGGACGTCGCCAACCTGCGGCAGTGCCCAGAGGGCCTGGAGTTCCCCGCGCAGCGCGGCTTCGAGGCGGCGGCGGGCGGACAGCGAGGCGCGCGTGTGCAGGAGGCGCAGGCTTTCGCGGGCGACGGCCGCCCCGAGCGGGTTCGCCGTGTAGCTGTGGCCGTGGAAGAAGGTCTTGAACTCCGCGTACTCGCCGAGAAAGGCATCAAAGACGGCTGGCGTGGTGAGCGTGGCGGCCATCGGCAGGTAGCCGCCGGTGAGGCCCTTGGCGAGGCAGAGGAAGTCGGGCTGCACGCCCGCGGCGTGGGAGGCGAAGAGGTTCGCGGACGAGGAGGACGAGGACGAGCACGACGGGACCGCCCGGCCGAAGCCGGTCATGACTTCGTCCGCGAGGAGCAGCGCGCCGTGGCCGCGGGCGAGTTCCGCCACGCGCGTGAGCCAGCCGGCGGGCTGCGGGATCATGCCGGCCGCGCCCTGGATCCCGGGCTCGAAGACAAAGCCGGCGTACGGCGCGCCGCGCTTCGCCTGCCGCGCGAGCCGGCGCTCGACGTGGCCCACGCATTCCCAGCCGCATCGGCGGTACTCGCGGGCGTCGGCGCGCTCGGGGCGGGCGCGGTTGAAGGGGCAGCGGTAGCAGTACGGGGCCATCACGCGGTCGGCCTGGAACAGCAGGCCCTTGAAGCCGCGGTGGAAGAGGTCGCTGTAGCCGACGGACATCGCGCCCACGGTGTCGCCGTGGTACGCGCCCTCGAGCGCGAGGAAGCGCGGCCCCGGCCGCGGCCCGCGCGTGCGGCGGGCGAACTCGTACGCGAGCTTCAGCGCCGCCTCGAGGGAGGTGGAGCCGTCGTCGGAGAAGAAGACCTTGGCCAGATGCGGACTGCGGACTGCGGATTGCGGAATGGCGGCGCGGACCAACTCAGCGGCGAGGCGGGCGGCGGGTTCGTTGGCGAGGCCGAGGGCGGAGCAGTGGGCGAGCTTCGCGAGCTGCCGCGTCAACGCGGCGTCGAGCCGCGGATGGCGATGGCCGTGGAGGTTGGTCCAGATGGAGCTGTTGGCGTCAAGGTACTCCCGGCCCCGCGCGTCCCGCAGCACCGCGCCGCGGCCGGACGTGATGACGATGGGCTCGCGCCGCAGCCAGTCGCGCATCTGGGTGAACGGATGCCAGACATGGGCGTGGTCGAGCTGGGCGACGGAGGGCACGGCAGGGGATGGGGTAGGGCGTCTAGGAGATGGGGAACAGGGTCTGCGCCAGCGCGGCGGCGAGGGCGGCAAAATCATCCGCCGTGTGCGCGGCGGTGGCGGTGAAACGGAGGCGGGCGGCGCCGCGCTTCACGGTCGGGTAGCGGATGGCCGGTACGAAGATGCCGCGGTCGCGCAGGGCTTCGGCGAGGGTGGTCGCGGCGGCGGCCTCGCCCACGGGCCACACGGCGATCGCGCTGGCGGCGGGATCGTCCGGCCGGCGAAGCGCGGCGCGGAGGGCACGGATGTTTTCCCGGAGCCGCGCGCGACGGGCGGCGCCTTCGGCGGACTGGATCAGCTCCACGCCGGCGGCGGCGGCGGCGGCGGCGGCGGGCACCGGCGCGGTGGAGAAGAGGAAGCTGCGGGCGTGGTTCACGAGATGGTCCACCAGCACGTGCGAGCCGGCGACATAGCCGCCGGCGGCGCCCACGGCCTTGCCGAGCGTGCCCATCCGCACCTCGACGTGCGGGCCGGGGCCGAGTTCCTCCGCCAGCCCGCCGCCCCGCGGGCCGAAGACGCCGACCGCGTGCGCCTCGTCGAGCATGAGCCACGCGCCGTGCCGGTCCTTCACCGCGATCAGTTCGGCGAGCGGTGCGCGGTCGCCGTCCATCGAGAAGACGCCCTCCGTCACGACGAGCACGCGGGCGCCGCCGTGGTCGCGGCGAACCAGCGTGAGGAGGCGGTCGAGATCCGCGGGGTCGTTGTGCCGGAAGACGCGGAGCGTCGCGCCGCTGAGCCGCACGCCGTCCACGCAGCAGGCATGGGCGAGCCGGTCAAGCACGACGAAATCGCCGCGGCCGACGAGGGCCGGGATGACGCCGAGCGCCGTCGCGTAGCCGCTGCCGAAAGCCAGCGCGGCCTCCGTGCGCTTCCACGCGGCGAGGGCGTCCTCGAGCGCGTGATGCGGAGGCAGCGAACCGCCGATGAGCCGCGCGGCCGTGGCGCCGGCACCGAAGTCGCGCGCCGCGCGGGCCGCGGCCTCGACGAGCGCGGGATGCGCGGCCAGGCCGAGGTAGTCGTTGGACGCGAAGCCGTGCAGCGTGCCCGGCGCCGGCGCGGGCCGGAGCGTGCGGCGCAGGCCCGCGGTGTCGCGTGCGCGCAGGCTGGCGGCGAGGGTGGCGTCCATTCCGGTCACGCGGCCCAGCGTAGCCGCGACGGGGGTGGATTTTCCAACCTACGCTGCCGGGCTGGCGGTGGGGCGCTGTTCCGGGGTCTGGCCGCTTGCCCCATGGTCCGCCGGCTCTAGCTTGGCGTGGCCTCACCGCCGCCGCCATGAAGCGCCGTCTCGTCTCCGCCGCCGTCACCGTCGCCGTGCTGGCCCACCTCGCCCTTGGCCTGGGCATCTATTTCTCCGACGCGCACGCGGCGGAGCGCGAGGACGCCTATGCGGACCTGGCAATGTTTTCGCGCGTGCTGCAGCTCGTGCGGCGCGACTACGTGGACGGCCAGGACCTGTCGTACCGCGAGCTGATCCGCTCCGCGGTCAAGGGCATGCTCGGCACGCTCGATCCGCACAGCGAGTTCCTCGAGCCGCAGAACTACGAGGACCTGAAGACGGATACGGAGGGCGAGTTCGGCGGGCTGGGCATCACGGTGTCGCCGCGCGAGGGCGGGCCAGCGGTGGTGGCGGTCATTGACGAGACGCCCGCCGCCAAGGCCGGCATTGCCGTGGGCGACATCATCACCGCCGTGGCCGGCGAGCCGGTGGAGCAGACGCCACTGGCCGACATCGTGCAGCGCCTCCGCGGCCGGCCGGGCACGACCGTGAAGCTGACCCTTCGGCGGCCCGCCACCGGCGAGGAGACGGAGCACGAGCTCACCCGCGCCATCATCCCCGTATGGACGGTGCTGGACCGGGACGGCCGGCGCGCCTTCCCGCTGCTGGGCGACGGCATCGGCTACCTGCGCATCGTGCAGTTCGGCGAAAAGACCGGCGAAGAGGTGGGGGAGGCGTTGAAGAAGCTCAAGGCGGCCGGGATGCGCGCGCTGGTGCTGGACCTGCGCGACAACCCCGGCGGCCTGCTCGAGGCCGCGGTCGAGGTGGCCGGGGAGTTCCTCCCGCCCGGACAGCTGGTCGTCTCGACCGAGGGCCGGCACGCCTCGCAGCAGGCCGAGTACCGCGCGGCCGGCCGCGGGCGCTTCCAGAAAGTTCCCCTGGCGGTGCTGGTGAACGGCTCGACCGCCAGCGCCGCGGAGATCGTGGCCGGCAGCTTCAAGGATGTCGGCCGCGCCCGTCTCTTCGGCGAGCAGACCTTCGGCAAGGGTTCCGTGCAGAGCATCCTGCCGCTGCCGGACGGCACCGCGCTGCGGCTCACCACGGCCAAGTATTACACGCCCGCCCACGAGGTCATCCACGAGCAGGGCATCACGCCGCACAGCCTCGTCGCGCTCACGGACGAGGAGGTTCGCGACCTCTTCCTCCAGCGTTCGCCCGGCGGGCTGGATTCGCTGCCGCCGGCCGAGCGCGAGCGGGCCGCGCAGACGCGTGACCTCCAGCTCGACCGCGCCGTGGATTACCTGCGCGGCATCATGCTCCTCTCGGCCCGCCGCCCGGCCGCGGAGGCGCCGTGATCCTGCTCGCCTTCGAGACCTCGTGCGACGAGACGGCCGTGGCCGTCATCGTGGACGGGGCCGTGCGCGCCGGCGTGGTTGCCTCGCAGGTTGAGCTGCACGCCGAGTACGGCGGGGTGGTGCCCGAGCTGGCCGCCCGCGAGCACCTGCGGAATCTGCCCCGGGTCGCGGCCGAGGCGCTGCGCGCGGCCGGGGTCACCGCGGGCGCAGTGCAGGCCGTGGCCGCCACGCTCGGCCCGGGCCTGCCCACGGCGCTGCTGGCCGGCGTGCGGGCGGCGCAGGGATTCGCCTTCGCGCGCGGCCTGCCGTTCCTCGGCGTCCACCATCACGAGGCGCATCTTTACTCGCCGTGGATGAGCGGCGACCCGTTGCGCGCGCGCTGGGACGAATTCCGGCCGAACGTTTCGCTCATCGCCAGCGGCGGGCACACGACGCTCATCCATGTCCCGGCGGAGCAGGAACACTCCGTGATCGGCGCGACGCAGGACGACGCCGCGGGCGAATGCTTCGACAAGGCGGCCAAGCTTCTCGGCCTGCCCTATCCCGGGGGCCCGCTGGTGGACCGGCTCGCGGCAGAGGGCGACCCGGCCGCGTACGACTTCCCGCGCCCGCTGCTCCGTGACGGCACGGATGACTTCAGCTTCAGCGGCCTCAAGACCTCCGTGCGCTACTTCCTTGAGAAGAATCCCGGCCTGACGGAGGACCGGCGGCGCGTCTGCGACCTCTGCGCCGCCGTGCAG
>JBJXFY010000455.1:0-3094 GCA_046155815.1 Limisphaerales bacterium
AAGTAACAGCGTTGGTTCTAGCACCCGTTGGAAAAGGGGCGGCTTATGCAGCCACTATTAATCAGGGGCCAGTTGCAAAAGTACTTGTCATTGAATCAGATGACTTTGCACGCCATGGCGTTGCAGCTTGCGCCGATGCGCTCGCACATGTCATTGGCCAAAGTGCGCCATCAGCAGTTCTCGTAGTTTCACATGCCTTTGGTAAAGAAGTTGCTGGGCGCGTGGCAATGAAGCTAAAGATTGGCATTATTACTGAT
Organism: Limisphaerales bacterium; assembly: GCA_046155815.1. Classification (GTDB taxonomy): domain Bacteria; phylum Verrucomicrobiota; class Verrucomicrobiia; order Limisphaerales; family CAIMTB01; genus JBJXFY01. The sequence goes on from JBJXFY010000455.1 coordinate 258, forward strand.
GCAGTCGATGTTGCTGCAGATTGCACTGCAACACAGCTAGTTTTTGGTGGATCCACAACTGTTCACTCAAAGGTCAACGAAGGCACAGCAATCATTACTGTGCGCCCGAACACCATCACTGCAAACTTTGTTGCGGCAACTCCTTTAATTGAAAATACAACTGCACCGGTTTCTGATGGTTCCAAGAAAGCAACAATCACTTCTTCACAACCTCCAGTAAAGGGTGGTCGTCCAGAGTTAACTGAGGCCAACATTGTTGTCTCAGGTGGTCGTGGAACAAATGGAGATTTTGCAACAGTTGAAGCTTTTGCAGATTCATTAGGCGCAGCCGTTGGTGCATCACGCGCAGCAACGGACGCTGGTTGGTATCCACATTCACACCAAGTAGGTCAGACTGGAAAAACTGTTAGCCCACAGCTCTATGTTGCATGTGGAATCTCAGGGGCGATTCAGCACCGCGCTGGCATGCAAACAAGCAAGAACATCGTGGTGGTTAATAAAGATCCAGAAGCGCCACTGTTTGAATTAGCTGATTTTGGTGTTGTGGGAGATCTCTTTGCCGTGCTGCCTCCTGCCACTGAAGGTGTTAAAGCCCTCAAAGCCTAAGATTGGACCCATGTCCTCTATCTACCTAGACCATGCGGCCACAACGCCCATGGTTGAAGAAGCGCTAATTGCGATGACTGCGCAATTAGCACGCTTAGGTAATCCTTCAAGTTTGCATACGCACGGACGCGCAACACGAAAAACTTTAGAAGATGCCAGAGAAGTCATTGCAAAAGAAGTGGGATGTCTGCCCAGTGAAGTTATTTTTACAGCGTCAGGAACTGAAGCAAATAACACCGCGCTTAAAGGTTTGTATTGGCAGGGCCGCGATAAGGGCAAGCGCGTTGTAGTAATCAGTGCCATTGAGCACCATGCAATCCTTGATCCAGCACACTGGCTAGAAGTGCATGAGGGTGCGGAGATTGTTCAAATTCCAGTTAACGCAAATGGCGTGATAGATATTGAGTTTTTGACTCAATTAATTGCTACCAGAGGCAATGAGATTGCAGTAATTAGTGTGATGCATGCAAATAATGAAACTGGAGTTATTCAACCGATTGCAAAAGTTGTTGAAATTGCTGGAGAGATTCCAGTGCATACCGATGCGGCGCAAAGCTTTAAGAAAGTTCCACTTTCATTTGCAGATCTTGGCGTTTATGCAATGTCTTTGAGTGCCCATAAAGTTGGAGGACCTCTAGGAATCGGCGCACTCATTTTGCGCAGAGCAGTTGAAATCCCAGCATTGCTGCACGGTGGGGGACAAGAGCGTGAAATTAGAAGTGGAACTTTAAATGCACCAGCAATTGTGGCTTTTGCTGCAGCTGCCAAAAGCAGGTATTACGATGCAAAGAATGTCAGCACACTACGCGACTCCTTCATAGCAGGAATTACATCTGCCCTGCCTGAAGTAATTATTAATGGCGTGAAGTCAGATCGCTTACCAGGAATCGTTAATGTCACTTTTCCTGGAACTCAAAGTGACACGTTGCTATTACTCATGGATGCCCAAAACATTTCCTGTTCAACAGGATCGGCTTGTAGTGCAGGCGTGCATGAGGCCAGTCACGTTTTACTAGCCATGGGACATAGCGAAGTAAGTGCTCAGTCTTCACTGCGTTTTTCTTTCGGTGCTACAAGCACCAATGCCGACGTTGATTTCGCAGTGTCAGTCCTGCCTGATGTAATTACCCGTGGAAGGGCGGCAAATCTTTCATGAAGTTAATTGCGGCAATGAGCGGTGGAGTTGATTCTGCGGTGGCTGCTGCCCGCGCAGTTGAAGCTGGCCATGATGTTATTGGTGTGCACTTAGCGCTCTCCGCAAATCCTCAGAAGTATCGCTCTGGTGCTAGAGGCTGTTGCACCATTGAAGATTCACACGATGCCCGCCGTGCCGCCGATGTCATCGGAATTCCTTTTTATATCTGGGATATGGCTGAAGAGTTTCATGATGGTGTGGTTGAAGATTTCTTAGCTGAGTACGCGGCTGGGCGAACTCCTAACCCATGTTTGCGTTGTAATGAAAAGATTAAATTTGCAGCCGTTCTAGATCGCGCACGTGCCATGGGATTTGATGGTGTTGTTACAGGTCACTACGCAAGAACACAGATATCTGATTCTGGATAGACACTTCACCGAGCAGTTGATCATTCAAAGGATCAGTCCTATGTTTTATCGGTTTTAACTGTTGAGCAAATTGAAGGAGCGATTTTTCCACTGGGTGATACAACGAAAGTTGATATTCGCAAAGAAGCAGACGCGCGCGGATTAGCTGTTGCGCAAAAGCCTGATAGTCACGATATTTGCTTTGTTCCGTCTGGTGATAACGCAGGATGGTTACGCGATCGTTTGGGAAGTGAAGTAGGTCCAATCGTTGATCAAGATGGCGTGAAGATTGGTGAACACAAAGGTGCTTACACATACACAATCGGCCAACGCAAAGGCTTAGGGCTAACGGTTCCAACGGCTGATGGGTCACCGAGATTTGTTTTAAAGATTGACCCTGTGAGCAATACCGTTGTTGTCGGAGCGCGTGAAGATTTGGCGGTGACAACTATGCGCGGTGAGCGGGCTGTGTGGTGTGGCCCAGGTGTAACTGAGGTGCCGCAGCGTGGTTTTGTTCAGGTGCGTGCACATGGTGCAGCCCTACCTTGTTCTTACTTCTTTGATGGAACATTGCTCACTGCCCACTTAGATGAACCTCTTTGAGGGTTAGCGACTGGCCAAGCGATGGTTATTTATGATGGTGATCGCGTCGTAGGTTCAGCCACAATTTGTGAGACTGAGTAATGAGT
>JBJXFY010000126.1:0-5283 GCA_046155815.1 Limisphaerales bacterium
CCTCATGGCGCGCGTGGACGCCGACCCCGCCGTGAAGATCACGCCGGCCGACCTCCGCGCCCTCGGCACCGCGCCCGAGCGCGTGCGGCGGTGGTTTGCCGGGCATTACGGCATGACCTTCGCCGCGTGGCGGCGCGCCCGGCGGCTGGCCGGCGCCTTCACCGCCATCCGCGAGGGCGGCGACCTCGACGACGCGGCCCTGGGCAGCGGCTACGAGTCGCACAGCGGCTTCCGCGCCGCGTAGGGAAAGCCTTCGGTGCGACGCCGGGGAGCAACGGGGAGAAGGACGCCCTCTTCACCGCCTTCGTGGACACGCCGTTCTGCCGGATGCTCGCCGCGGCAAACGACGACGGCGTGGCGCTGCTTGAGTTCAACCACCGCATGATGCTCCCCGCGAACTACGAGGCCGTGCCGGTGCTGCTGGCGCTGGTGGCGGGCGCGGCCTGCCTGCTGCCCGCCCTGCGCGCCACGCGCATCGCGCCCCTGCAGGCGCTGCGGTGCGAGTAGCGGAGCTTCCAGCACCGGGCCGCAAAGCGCATCCGTCAGGCGGCCGATGGGAAGATTTGCGGGTTTCCAACCCTCGTTTCGACGTCACCTTCCGGCCCATGGAAGCATCCGCCGCCGTGCGGTGCCCGTACTGCGGGCAGGCCTTCGAGCTGGTGGTGGACACGAGCGTCGCGTCGCAACGGTTCGTGACGGACTGCGAAATCTGCTGCCGGCCGATCGAGGTCGCCGCCGAGTGCGAGCCGGGCGAAATCGCCAGCCTCGACGTGCTGGGCGGCTGAAGCCACGCTGCCGCCGTGACTCCGAAGGAAATCCTCCTGCTGGTCTTCGCCGCGGTCCTGCTCGCCGGCGGCATGATGGGCTGGATCAAGGCCAAGAGCGTGCCGTCCGTGGTGTCGGCGGCGTTGTTCGCGCTGATCTTCGTGCTGATCGCCACGGACGCGCTGACGTTGCCGTGGCTCGCGGAAACCACTTTGGCGCTGCTGGTGGTGCTGATGGGCGTGCGCTGGGCGAAGTCGAAGAAGTTCATGCCGGCCGGGCTGATCGCCGTGCTCGCGGCCGTGGTGCTGGTGCTGCAGTTCGTGCTGTGAACCCGCGCGAGCTGCCGGTCTGGCAGGTCCACGGCCCACTCCTCGAAGCCCTGCGCACCCGCGGCCGCGCGGTGCTCACGGCCCCCACCGGCTCCGGCAAGTCCACGCAGGTGCCGCAGATGCTGCTCGAAGCCGGGCTGGCCGGCAGCGGGCAGGTGATCGTGCTCGAGCCGCGGCGTGTCGCCGCGCGCACGCTCGCCGCGCGCGTGGCCCAGGAACGTCGCGGCCGGCTCGGCGCGGAGGTTGGCTACCAGGTCCGGCTCGACGACCGCACGGGTGCGGGCACGCGGCTGACATTCGTCACGGAGGGCATCCTCGTCCGCCGGCTGCAGGACGACCCGGAGCTGCGCGGCATCGGCGCGGTGATCCTCGACGAGTTCCACGAACGGAACCTGCTCAGCGACGTCGCCCTCGGCTGGCTCCGCGAACTCACCGCCGCGCGCCGGCCCGACCTGAAGCTCGTGGTGATGTCCGCCACGCTGGATGCGGACGCGGTGGCCGGCTTCCTCGGCTGCCCGGTGCTGCGCGCCGAAGGACGGGCCTTTCCCGTCACGCTTTCCTGGCTGCCTTACCTGTCCTCCGCACCCGCGTCGCAGCTTGCGGCGGAGACGGTGGCGCGCCTCATCCAGACCGGCGAACCGGGTGACATCCTCGTCTTCATGCCGGGCCGGGGGGAGATCCAGGCGACGCTCAACGCGCTGCGCGGAGAGCGCCTGCCCGAGCCGGTGCTGGCGCTGCCGCTGCATGGCGAACTCCCGGCGGACCAGCAGGACCTGGCGTTCGCGCCCGCGGACCGGCGGAAGGTGATCGTGGCCACGAACGTCGCGGAGACGTCGGTCACCATCGAAGGGGTGCGGCATGTCGTGGACAGCGGCCTGGCGCGCGTCGCGCGTTACGACGCGGAGCGCGGGCTGACCTCGCTGCTGATCGAACCGGTCAGCCAGGCGTCCGCCGAGCAGCGCCGCGGCCGCGCCGGGCGCACCGCGCCGGGCGTCTGCCACCGGCTCTGGACGGAAAACAGCCACCGCAGCCGGCCGGAGCGCAGCACGCCGGAAATCCGGCGCGCGGACCTCGCGGAGACCGTCCTGCTTCTGCATTCGCTGGGGCTGCTGCGGGCGGCGGACTTTTCCTGGCTCGACGCGCCGGAGCCGGAGGCCGTGGAACGCGCGGAGCGCCTGCTGGCGCTGCTCGGGGCGCTCGAGCCGGACGCGGGCGGCGGCCTGCGCCTCACGCCGCTAGGCCGGGAGATACAGCGCATCCCGGCCCATCCGCGCTTCGCCCGGATGCTCGTCGAGGCGCGGCACCGCGGCTGCGCGGAGGCCGCGGCGCTTTGCGCGGCGCTGGTGAGCGGGCGCGACCTGCTGGTCCGCGCGGCGCCGGCGGACCCGCACGGGCGCGGCGCGCGGGATGATTTCGCCGAGGGTGCGTCGTCGGATTTCGAGGTCCTGCTGCGCGCGTGGTGCTGGGCGCGCGACGCGCGCTTCGACCTCGACGCCTGCCGGTCGCGCGGCATCCACGCGCAGACCGCGCGCGAGGTGGCGGCGACGTTCCGCCAGTTCCTCGCGCTGGCCGGGCGCGACGCGCGGTGCGCCGATGATTTCGAGCCGCCGGCCGACACGTTGGAACTGCGGAAGTGCCTGCTCGCGGGCTTCGCCGACCAGCTCGCGGCGCGGCGCGACCAGGGCACGCTCGAGTGCCGGCTGGTCGGCGGCGGGGGCGGCACGCTGGCGCGGGAGAGCGCCGCGTCCGAGGCGCCGCTCGTCGCGGTGGGCGCGGTGCGTGAAGTCGGAAACCTCGCCGGCACCCGGACGCTTCTGACGCTCGCCACCGCCGTCGAGCCCGCCTGGCTGGCGGAACTCTACCCGCAGCATGCCAGGGTGACGGTCGAGCACGACTACGACCGCCAGCACCGGCGCGTCGCCGCGCTCGACGTGTCGCGCTTTCTCGATCTCGAGATTGCACGGAAGCACCGGCGGGAGGCGGATCCCGCGGGAGCGGGCCGCTGCCTCGCGGAAGCGGCGGTGCAGGGGCTGTTCGAGCTGCCGAACCTGTCGCATGCGCTGCGGCAGTTCATGGCGCGCGTGAACCTGCTGGCCGCGGCGCTGCCGGAGCTGGAGCTGCCGCCCTTCGATGACGCGACGCGGACGGCGGCGTTCGCGCGGGCCTTCCACGGGCTGACGCTCGCGAAGGAGGCGCAGCAGGCGCCGCTGGCGGGGGCGTTGCACGCCCATCTCGCGGCCGGCCAGCGGGATTGGGTCGAGGAGCTTGCGCCGGTGTCCGTGACCCCGCCGGGCGGCAAGCCGCTGAAGCTTACCTACGCCGACACTCCGCGGGACAAGGCCGGCGCGCTCGTCGGGCCGGAGACGCAGGTGAAGCTCACCGAGGCCTTCGCCTGGACCGGCCATCCGCGCATCCTTGACCGGCGCGTGCCGGTGCGCGTGGGCCTGCTCGCGCCGGACGGTAAGCGGCTCGACGTGACGACGGACTGGACGGCCTTCCGGGCCGGCGCCTACGTGAAGCTGCGGCCGATGCTGCGGCAGAAGTTCCCGGGCTTCGTGTGGCCCTGAGGGCGGCGACGCCCCGTCGCCGAAGGGTGTCCTCGTCGCCCCGCCGCGATCAGCGGCGTGACGGGCGCTCCCCTGCTTGCGGCCACGCCAGCCAACGTTGGAACTCGGCGGCGGCCCCTAAGGGCGGTCCGCTGTAGCAACTTGTTCGACGGTTTCTTCCGCACCGAGTTAACGAGTCGCGTATTGCCTTGCCAGCCTCAACGCACCCGATCATTCCGCCCCAAGCCACTTGAAGGGCTCAGCTGGCTTGAGCGCCGCCGAAAGCTCGCCTGCGAGAGGCTGGCCACGCTCAATCCTGACGACCTTCGGTGCAGCACCTTCAGTCAGATCAACCCTGCTGATGTCGATCCACGACACGGCGGGGAAGATCGCGGACTCGAAGTAGTAGATCTTGGCCCGATGATCCGCCACGGTCCGCCACAGTGTCATCGCGATGTTCGGGTTATTCGCATCGGCCATGCCGAGTGGAACACTGACCATGCGTACCTGCGAAAACACCGATGCGAGCGCCAGCTCGGAATCCTTGTATTTCGGTGACAATTTGAGATAGTGGGTTGTGCGAACGAACCGATCGGCGGCACTGATTGTGCCCGGAAGGAAACGGTCGCCCCCAACCTTTTCCCAATAGACATTCAGCGCGAGCTGTTGGTCGAACGTTGGCGAGTTGGTCATCACCCTGTACTGCGAGCCATGGTGAATCACGAGTTTGCCATTGATGTACTCAAGGATTGCAGAGTCGCCCGTCGCATCAGAAAGCGAAAGATGCAGGCCCGCTGCGTGACCATTCGGCAGTGGAGGAGCAATGATGGCAAACGGGGGATTGGCCATGGCGGCAACCGCCTCCCCCACTGTTGCGAAGTTGTCGAGGAAGTACTGTGCCCAGGCGCCGGCGGTCAGAGTGGGCTTTCCTGACTTGGTCGCATCACCCCATTCGGCTTCCTTCAGATAAAGCAGGTTCGCAACGAGTCCTTTCTCGTTCATGCCATCGGCCGTTCCGGCATCATAGAAAGAGACGGCAATTGAGCCATACTTGGCGCTCCACTTGATCGGGTTGGCACCGACCGTTCCATCGCGCTTCATCCCTCTGGGAAAGACCCACAGCGCCGTCTTGGCGGAAGTATCCATCCAATCCATGGACCGTCCGGTGATGTAGGACTGATTGCCCGTCTCGTAAACGAGGCGTGTGCAAGCCTGCGCGTTGTGCAAAGGGCCGAATGCGATGGTCGCGATGACCAAGGTGCTGACCACAGTCTTCATCGTCGTGCATGGGTTCATGTGTCTCATCTTCATCTCTGCTTCCTTTGGTGTTGGTGATGTGATGCCGTCGAACGACCCAAGCTCAGCGACCCGGCCCACGGGACGCATGGACTGCAACAGTGATGCGATGGCCGGGTTAGAGGCCATGCCGGGTTGCGGCGCGGGCGCCGTTCGGGCATCCCGCCACCGCTATGAACACGCCGTCCAACCTTCATGCCGCCCCGACTCCACCCCAAAGCCCCGCCCCCGGCAAGCCCGCGCCGCCGCCGCCCGCCCGCCTCCGCTACGCCCTCGGCCTCGACGTGGACCTCCACTTCGTCGTCACGGCGATCCAGTGCGGCCACGGCCCGATCCCGCCCGCCCAG
>JBJXFY010000128.1:0-5699 GCA_046155815.1 Limisphaerales bacterium
GCCTCGCCGCACGTCCTGCGGCACAGCTTTGCCACGCATCTGCTCGAAAGCGGGACGGACATCCGGACGCTGCAGGATCTGCTGGGGCACCGGCAGGTGACCACGACGCAGATCTATACCCACGTCATGCAGCAGCCGGGGCTGGGCGTGCGCAGCCCGCTGGATGCGGGGTAGGGGATGGGGTTGCCCGCGAAGGGGCGAAGGACGCGAAGGCTGCTGGGGCGGAGCCCGCCGGATGCGGGGCAGGGGGGCGGGGATGGCGAGGAAGGACGTGGATGGAGGATGGAGGATGGCTGAGGGCCCGAGGACGAGGACGAGGACGAGGACGAGGACGTGGACGAAGGAACAGGAAGGAGAACGGGCGCAGTTTCCCTTTGAAGTCGGGGGCGGTTCCGCCGTCAATTCGCGGCGATGAAGTCCCCGTTCCGCGCGGCGCTGGCCGCGATGTCCGTCTGGCTGGCCGCCGCCGTGTCCGCCGCACCGCTGGCCGAGTTCAAGCCGGCCGAGCGGATCGCCCTCGTGGGCGGTTCGCTGGCGGAGCGGATGAGCTTGTACGGCCACTTCGAGACGCTGCTGCACCTGCGCGACCCAGGCCGCGGGCTGGTGGTGCGCAACTTCGCCTGGCCGGCGGACGAGGTGGGCCGCCGCCAGCGGCCGAACGACTATACGAAGATTGACGACCCGCTGGAGGTGTTCCGGCCGGACACGTTCGTGTGCTTCTTCGGCTTCAACGAGTCGTTCGCCGGGCCGGGCGGGGTGGAGAAGTTCAAGGCGGATTACGGGGCGTACCTGGACGAGCAGGCGAAGCGCTACGGCCGCGAGGGCAAGGCGCGCTTCATCGTCGTGTCGCCGACGGCGTTCGAGAACGCGGGGGATCCGTTCCTGCCGGACGGCGTGGCGGAGAACGCGAACCTGAAGCTGTATGCGGAGGCGGCGGCGGAGGTGGCGCGCGGGCGGGGGCTGGCGTTTGTGGACCTGTACGCGCCGACGCTGGGGCGCTTCGCCGCGGAGCCGGGGGCGCAGCACACCGTCAACGGCTGCCATCTGAACGAGGCGGGCGACCGGCTGGTGGGCCGGCTGCTGGAGGAGGCGCTGGCCGGGGCCCCGAACCCGGCGCGTGACGCCGATGCGACCTTCGAGGCGCTGCGGGCGGCGGTGAACGACAAGGCGTGGGTCCACCAGCAGGACTACCGGATGCTCAACGGCTGGTACGTCTATGGCGGCCGGCGGACGTGGGACACGGAGACCTTCCCGCTCGAATACAAGAAGATCCGCGCCATGGCGGCGGTGCGCGACCGGCGGGTGTGGGACCTGTCGCGCGGGCTGCTGGTGTCCGGCGCGCCGGATGACAGCGCCACGGGCGACCTGTTCCTGCCCAAGACGCGTTTCGGCGTGCCGCAGCAGGACTATTCCGAACCGAAGGAACTGCGCTACCTGAGCGGCGAGGAGTCGCTGAAGGCGATGACCGTGGCCGACGGGTTTGAGGTGGGGCTGTTCGCGTCGGAGAAGGAGTTTCCCGAGCTGGCCAAGCCGGTGCAGCTGAATTTCGACGGCCGCGGCCGGCTGTGGGTCTCGACGATGCCGACCTACCCGCAGTGGCGGCCGGGCGACCCGCGGCCGGATGACAAGCTGCTGATCTTCGAGGACACGGACGGCGACGGCCGGGCGGACAAGTGCGTCACGTTCTACGACCAGCTCCACTGCCCGACGGGCTTCGAGTTCTGGAACGGCGGCGTGCTCGTGGTGAGCCAGCCGCGGCTGCTCTGGCTGAAGGACACGGACGGCGACGACCGCGCCGACGTGGTGCTGCACGTGAGCGACGGCTGGGCGATGGACGACACGCACCACACCTTCGGCGCGTGGGAGTGGTCGCCGGGCGGGCTGCTGCACGGCCTCGAGGGCGTGGCCATGAGCACGACGCTGGAGACGCCGTGGGGCCCCTTCCGCAACGCGAACACGCCCGGCGCGTACGTCGTGGACCCGCGTTCGTGGCGGGTGCGGCACTTCATCACGCCCGGCTACGGCAACCCGTGGTGCTACGCGTACGACTTCTGGGGCCAGGGCATCGCCGGCGACGGCACCACGGCGCAGCAGCACTGGGACAGCCCGCTGAGCGGCGCGCAGAACGTGCAGCGCAAGGGCCTGAACGCCGTGTTCGACACGCAGGGCATGCGGCCGGCCTTCGGCAGCGAGTTCCTGCATTCACGCCACCTGCCGGACGCGGTGCAGGGGCAGTTCGTGTACGGCTGCGTGATCAACATGAACGGCATCCCGCGCTTCGCGATCACGAACAACGGAGCCGGCCTGAGCGGCGCGCGCCTGCCCGACCTGCTGAACTCGACCGACAAGAACTTCCGCCCCGGCGAGACGCAGATCGGGCCGGACGGCGCGCTGTGGTTCCTCGACTGGCACAACGCGCTCATCGGCCACATGCAGTACTCGCAGCGCGACCCGAACCGCGACAAGACCCACGGCCGCCTCTACCGCCTCACCGCCAAGGGCCGTCCGCTGCTCAAGCCCGTGCTCCAGCACGGCCAGGCGGTGCCCGCGCTCCTTGACCAGCTCAGGGAGTACGAGCCCCGTACCCGCTACCGCGCCCGCCGCGAGCTGCGCGACCGGCCCCGCGACGAGGTCGCCGCCGCGGTGAAGCCCTGGGTGGCCCGGCTCGACGCCTCCGACCCGCGCTTCGACCAGCACCGGCTGGAGGTGCTGTTCGTGCTGGCCGGCCATCACGCCGTGGACCGCGCGCTGCTCGCGGACGTGCTGAAGTCCAAGGCCCGCGATGCCCGCGCGCTGGCCGTCCGCGTCCTGTCGGATGAGTGGCGCTTCCTTGGCCAGCCGCTCGACCTCCTGCGGCCAATGGTGGCCGACACCGACCCGCGCGTCCGCCTCGAGGCGCTGCGCGCGCTCAGTTTCCTCGGCACCACCGAGGCCGCGGAACTGGCGCTCGTGGCCGTGAAGCAGCCGCTCGATTACTGGCTCGACTACACGCTCCAGCACACGCTCGGCGCGCTCGAGGCGAGTTGGAAGCCCGCGCTGGAGAAGGGCGAACTGGCCCGCGACAACGAGGCCGGGCGCGACTATGTCACCGCGTTCGTGAAGGGCCGGCCCAGCATCGCCGCCGTGCAGGAGCCGCTGAACCAACTGATCGCCAACGACGGCCTCAAGGACGCCGACCGCGCGAAGCTGCTCGCCGTCGTCGCCAAGGCCGGCGGTCGGGCGCGCGAGGGGCGGTTCGTCTTCGAGCGCGTCTGCACGAGCTGCCACAAGGTGCAGAACTTCGGCATCAACTACGGCCCGGAGCTGACGCAGGTGGCCGGCCGGCTCACGCGCGAGCAGCTCATCGAGTCCATCCTCTACCCGAACAAGGACGTGGCCGCCGAGTGGCTCACGACCAACGTGACCACCAAGGACGGAGAGGAATACAGCGGCGTGGTCGCCACCGAGGACGACAACAACGTCATGCTCAAGCTCGGCGGCGACGTGCGCCAGGAAGTGCGCAAGGCGGACATTGCCCGGCGCGAGACGCTGAAGGTCTCAAACATGCCGGAGGGTTTGGCCGCCTCGCTCGCGACGCAGGAATTCCTCGACCTGATCGAGTATCTCAGCTCGCTGAAGTAGCCCGCCGGGGTGGGAAACAGTTCCGGCACCGCGGCGGCCCCGTGCCCGATGCCGGGCGCGCAGACCACCCCGCCGCTACTTCAGCAGCCACCAGCGGCGCAGCGCCCACTCCGTGCCGGCGGCAAGCACGATCAGCAGGAACCACAGCGGCGAGGCCCACAGGTCCACGTCCAGGGTCGAGCGCACGCGCGGGGTCCGGGCGCGGGCCAGTTCGGGCAGGCGCGCCACCTCGTCCTCGCGCAGGTACTCGCCGCCGGTGGCCGCGGCCAGTTCGCGCAGCAGGGTCTCGTCCAGCCCGGTCGCGCCGGCCTCAAACGCGGCCTCGGTCACCTCCAGGTCCGCGCCGCCCCCGTCGTCGTCGCCGGCGAGGACGCGCCATGGCCCCGGCGCAGGCGCGGTGAATTCGCCCTGGAACATCCCCGGCTGCCCCGGCACCGCACGCAGCGCCACGGAGACCGGCCGCTCCGCGGACCCGACGCCGCGTGATTCAAGCCTGGCCTCGGCCGCCGGCTCGGCCACGGGCTCGAACGTCTCGTCGAACAGCCGCGCCGTGACGGCCACGCGCTCGCCCGGCGCCGCCTCGCCGCGGTCGAGCGCGACCTGCTGCCGCCGGCCGCCGGCCAGCAGGTGCTGGAGCGCGAGCCGCTGGACCACCCGGCCCCAGAACGCGACGTGGAAGCGGTCGCCCTCGTTCCGCCGCCAGCGCCAGGTGTTGTCCGTGCCGATGAACATCGCCTGGCCCGCGCCATAGGTTTGCAGAGCGACGACGGGTGCCCCTTCGGCATCGCCGCCGGCGGTCACGAGGATCTGTGCGCCGGGCTTGGCGCCGGCGACGGGCGCGACCCAGTACACGGGCGGCAGCGCGGCCCACTTGTCCGCGTTGGCTTCGTCATCGTCGTCCACGAGGCGGAGCAGCGGGCTGAGTCGGCCGGCGGCCGTGAGGGCAAGAGGAACGGGCGTGGTGAAGTCCTCGGCCTCCGCCGTGCCGCGCCCGCCCGGCGTCACGGGCAGCAGGCCGGCAAGCGGCGAGTCCGCGTAGGCGTCGGGGCTGAAGCGGCGTCCGGCCACCATCACCAGCGCCCCGCCATGCCGCGACACGAAGTCCGCCAGGTTGTCGAGCTGCCCCGGCGTGAAGTTCCGCGGGTCCACGTCGCCGAAGAGCACCAGGTCGTAGCGCAGCAGCTCGTCGCGGCGCGTCGGGAAGGCGGGCAGGTACGGCGAGCCGGGCCCGCGGGCAAGGGCGGCGTCCGCGTCGAAGAGGACGCACTTCAGCTCGACGTGCGGGTCGCGCAGCAGGAGGGCCTGGAGGTAGCGGAACTCCCACCGCGGCGACTGCTCGAGGAAGAGCACGCGGATCTTCCGGTCCGTGACGCGCAGGCGCTGCCGGCGGACGTTGTTGCCGGCGAGGATTTCGTCCGGACGCGGCTCGACCTCGACCGTGAGCTCGAAGTCACCCGCGGCCGGCGGCGTGAAGCGCAGTGTGACCACGGTCTCGGCGTTCGTGGAAAGCGCGACGGGCCGTTCGTCCACCACGCTGCCATCCACGCTCAGCACGACGCGGGCGGTCTCGCCGGCGAGGTCCTGGGCGCGGACGGTGGCACGGACGGCCACCTCGTCGCGGGCGAAGGCGACGTCCTGCGCGTCCAGCGCGGCCAGGATGAGGTCGCGCGGCGCAGGCAGGCCAAGGCCGACGGTGTAGAGCGGCACGCCGGCCTCGCGGGCGAGCGCGGCGGCGGCGCGGGGGGCGGGGCCGGCGTTGTCCTGGCCGTCGGTGAAAAGGACCAGCCCGCCGAGCGGCCGGCCGCGCTGGCGTTCGAGGGCCTCGCGGATGCCGCCGCCGACGCTGGTGCGAGGCACGTCGGCCGGCCAGGCGGCGGCCAGGCCGGCGGCCAGGCGCGCGGGTTCGTTGGTGCCGGCGACGGGTACCTCGTGCAACGCGGCGTCGAAGCGGAAGGCGCGGAGGTCGAAGTCGCGCGCGAGCCTCGGAAGAAGTTCGAGGGCGCGGTTGGTGAGGGTGGCGCGGCCGAGCTCGGCGCGGCTGGCCCAGGTGCCGGGCGGCGCGGGCTGGCCGAGGAGCG
>JBJXFY010000136.1:0-10896 GCA_046155815.1 Limisphaerales bacterium
ACAGGTACGGCGCGCCGTTCGTCGGCCGCGCCACGCTGGCGGACGACGCGGTGCCGGACGTGCGGAGCCAGTCCGTGAGCGCGGTCCAGCCCGCGGCGTCGGCGCTGCCCTGCACGCGGTACGAGCGGCCGGGCGCGGCCTCCCAGGCGAGGAACAGCTGCCCGGCCGTGGGCACCGGCGTCCGTAGCACAAGGCGCGAGGCCGCGTTGGTCGGGTTCGTGCCGGCCTGGAACTCGGCCAGCTCGCTCATGCCGTCGCCGTCCGTGTCCGCGCCCGCGGGCCGGCCGGGCGGCGCGGCGCCGAAGTACTGGACCTCCCACGCGTCGGGCAGCCCGTTGCTGTTCGCGTCAGCGAAGGTGTAGCGGCCCTCGAGGCGCAGCGTCTGGCCACCGGCGAGGTCGTTCGTGACGGCCGGCGGGGCGGTGTAGAACGGCACGGGGGCCCACTCGACCACGTAGGTTCCCGGCGGGGCGTTGGAGACGGTGATCAGGTCTCCACGATCGAGTCGGCTGAGCGGGCCCCGCAGCGCGACGGAGGCCTGGCTGAGGTTGTTCGCGATCACGATCCGGCCGGGCGTGATGTTCGTGACGGTGATGGCCACGTCATCCAGCAGCCAGCCGGGGTGCGGGACGCTGCCGAGCGAGAAGAGCGCATAGGCCCAGCCCACGCGGACCGTCTGGCCGAGGTACGGCGTGAGGTCCAACTCCTCCTCCTCCCAACCGGCGGTGAGGTCCGGGTAATCGCGCAGCGGCAGCCAGAGCGCGCCGTTGTTCGTGGTCACGTACACGCCGCCGTACTCGATGATGTCCAGCTCGTCGTCGCGCGGGAGGAAGTCGTGGTTGTGCCAGAAGCGGAGCGTCGCGCGGTTGCCGCCGCTCAGGTCGATGGCCGGCGTGACGAGCGAGGAGTTGGCGAAGTCGTTCGCCTCGCCGCGCAGGTTCGTGCCCCACGCCTGCAGGCCGGAGTGCGCCGTGTTCGAAAGCTCGTTGTCCGGCCGGCCCAGCTCCCACGTCGAGGACAGCAGGATGGACGCCGCCTCGTCGTCCACCGTCTCGTCGGCGATGGCCCAGTTCGTGGCGCCGCCTTCCAGGTCGTCCACAAAGGGCAGCGTGAGCGGCTTGAGCGTGCGGAAGGCGTAGAGCTTCCCGCCGTTGTCGTCGGTCGTGGCGTTGCCGGCCGGGTCGCGGCTCACGACCTGAAGCACGTAGTCGCGGTCGGGCTGGAGGCCGGTGAGGAGGAGTTCATGCACGTCGGACGGGCCGGGCGTGTAGGCGGTGCGGTTGAGGAAAGTGGACTCGCCGAACTGCACGGTGGCGTCCGCCGGTTCGTCGGTCTGCCAGCGCACCACGGCCTCCGTGTAGTCCGGCGCGGCCTGCACGTTGAGGACTGCCGGCGGCGAGATGTCCACGTAGGCGTTCACCGTGAGCGTGCGGCCGGGCGGGGCATCCGCGTAGCGTACCGCCACCGTGTCGCCGTCGGCGGCGATGATGGTGTTCGTCGCGGGTGGGGCGCCGTCCGGCACGAGCAGGATCGAGCCGGTGAACCGCCCGTCCCCGCCCTGCGCGGCGAGCGCTACGAGCCGCGGCACGGTCGCGGTCTCCGTCCGGACCGCCACCGTGACGGCCGCCTCCCCGGCCTGGTCGCGGTCGGTGACCTCGATGCCGACCCGGCCGGGCATCGTGTATTCCTCGCGGTCAAGCGCAAGGGTCGCCTCGTCCGTGAGGCCGGGCGAGAGGAAGCCGAGGAGCTGCCGCACGAGGTCGCCGCGCGTGTTGGGTGCCTCGCCGTCCGCGGGCAGCGTGTCGAGCGGGAAGGACAGGAAGACCACCCGCCCGCCCGTGCCGTCGCCCACGGGCGCGCGCAGGCCGGCGGGCTTGAGCTGGGCGTCGTCGAAGAGGATCGGCGCGGCGTTGGGGGTGGTCCGAAAGACGTCCGCCGGCACCACGCCCAGCAGGAGGAGGATTTCATACGGCTCGTAGTCGAGCGTGATGCTGACTCCACTGGTGATCGAGACGTG
Organism: Limisphaerales bacterium; assembly: GCA_046155815.1. GTDB lineage: Bacteria > Verrucomicrobiota > Verrucomicrobiia > Limisphaerales > CAIMTB01 > JBJXFY01. Next base: position 2,018 of record JBJXFY010000136.1, read on the forward strand.
GTCCGCCCCGAACACGCCGTCCACGCCGACGTCGGCCTCGTAGCTGTCCACCTGCAGGATGTTCTTCCGGAAATTCTCGAAGCCGCCCTCGTCGAGCCGGCTGAGGAACTCGAAGGAGCCCACGAGCAGCGAGCCGCCCTGGTTCACGTAGTCGCTCAGCGCGCGCACGAAGCCCGCCGGCGGGATGGCCAGCTCGTCGGGCCGGAGCACGACGACCGGATACGGCCGCAGGTCGGCCAGCGTGGGGGCCGCGTCCTCGAGCTCGATGTCCCATGTCTCGAACGGCACGCCGGCCTCGGCCAGCGCGTCCTGGTGCGCGGCCAGCGAGCCTAGGTCGAAGACGCCGCTGCTGGTCACGAGGTTGACCAGCAGCACGGCCGGGGCGGCTTCGGGCACGACCTCGAAGGGCCGGCCCCCGTTGTCGGCCACGGTGCGGTTGCCCGCGGCGTCCGCGGAGATGACGCGGTAGAAGTGGCGCGTCCCGGCGGCGAGACCCTCGATGGTCACGGCATGCAGATCGGTCCGGCCGCGGTTCGTCACCGCCAGCCCGAGCGCGGCCGTCGGCCCGTGCTCGACCACCGAGGTCGCCTCCTCGTCCGTCTCCCACGTCACCTGCACGCGGCCGAAGCGCGTCGCGGCCCCGACGCCGCTGATGACGGGCGGCACGAGGTCGGCCTCGGCGGTCGCCGTGCGCTTCAATGCCGGCGAGGCGTCTTCATACCCCGCGGTGATCGTGTCGCCGTGCGTGATCTGCAGCCGGCCGTCGGCCGCGGCCGGGCCGGTGACGGTGGCGACCGCGCCGGTGAAGAGGCCGCTGCCCCCGAGCGGGACTAGAAGAACGGGTTCGCCCGCGGCCTCCGTGTCGCTGCTCAACTGCACGGTCACGCCCGGCTGGCCGGCGAGGTCGAAGTCGAGCAGGCGGAGCTGGATCACCGCCGGCGCGGTGTAGGCCGGGCGGTCCAGCACAAGGATTCCCTGGCCCGGCGCGGGCAGGTCGCCGGAGATCACCAGCGCGAAGTCCTGCACCGGCGCGACGCCGTCGCGGCCGTGGATGTCCTCGACAACCTTCGTGGCGCGCACGCGCACGGTCCATTCACCGGGTACGGGCTCGCGCAGGTGGACGCCCTCCACGTTGTTGACGTTGTCGGCGGCGAGCGCGTTGGGGATCGAGTCGCCGGCGTCGAAGGCGTTGCCGCGGTACACCGTGCCGTCGGGCGCGACGACCTCGAGGTCGAGGTCGTTGACGAGCGCGGGCACGGCGGCGGGCAGGCCGGGCACGTCGGTGTAAACCAGAGTGACCTTGAGCGGCGCCTGCGGGTCGCCGGACAGGAAGCGGCGCTCCCAGGCCTGGCCGTTGGTGAGCGCGGCGGCCTGGTCGTGGAACTCGATCCCGCGCGGCGTGCCGATGAGGTTGGTGAGCGCCACGCGGCCCCAGCCTTCCTCGTGGTTCGGCACCGGCTCCGTGCCGCCGGCCTCGTCGTCGAGGTCCACGGCGGAGTTGATCAGCGCGGCCTTCACCAGCGCGGGGGACGGCGTCGCGTTCGTGTGCGTGGCCCGGTAGAACTGCACGAACACCGCCGCCGCGCCGGACACGCCGGGGCCGGCCTGGCTGGTGCCGCCCTGGAACTGGTAGTTCGCCGAGATCGGCAGCCAGGCGTTCTCGTCCGTCGCGGACGAGGATTGCAGCGAGGCGATCCAGGTGCCGGGCGCGACCACGTCGGGCTTGATCCGGCCGTCCTCGCACGGGCCGCGAGACGAGAAGTCCGCCATCGCGTCGGGGCCGTCCTCGTAGATGAAGTAACCGTAGCGGTCGTTCTGCGACGCGCCGGTGGCGATGACGTTCTTGGCCACCGCGGGGCTGCCGATGGTCTGCGCACCGGGGCCGGCGTTGCCGGCGGAGAACTCGAGGATGTACGGCTGCTCGCCGGGCGTGAGGGCGTCCGCGTCGCGCACCAGCGCGTCGAACTCCGCCGCGCTCACGTCGTAGCGGCCCTGCGTGTCGTCGCCCCACGAGTTCGAGCCGATCTCCGCCCCGGCGCGCCCGGCGTCGCGCGTGAGTGTCTCGAAGGTGGGCGGCGGCTCGTAGCCGCCGAGGCCGTCGAACATGCGCTGCGTGACGATCCGCGCGCCGGGCGCGACGCCGAGGCCGTGAAGGTTGTCGAACTCGTCCGCCTCGCCCGTCGCGCCGTCGCCGGCCACGATGCCCGAGACGTGCGTGCCGTGGCCGTGTTCGTCCGCCGCGCTTTCGAGCGAGCCGTAGAAGAAGAACGTGTCCGCCCGGCCCGCGAGGTCGGGATGCATCGTGTCCGCCGTGCCGTCCATCAGGCCGCTGTCCGCCACCGCGACCGTGACGCCGCGCCCGTCGTAGCCAAGCTGCTGCGTGAGCGTCTGGTGCGTCACCGAGGGCAGGCCGTGCGGCTGCGGCCGGGGCCGGGCGCCGAACAGGCCGTCGTCATCGTCCTCGCCGCCACCGGGAAATCCACCCGTCGCCTCGCCGGTCTCGTAGTCGCCGCCGCCGATGAGCTTCGCGGCGATCTCGTCCACGAGCTTCATCTGCGGCGCGGGTTCGAGCCACAGCACCGCGGGCGACTTGGCGAGCAGCGCAAGCTGTGCGGGCGTGACCCGGCCGCGCAGGATGGGGCCGGAGCGCAGCGGAGTTTCGCGGCCGGCCCGGAGCAGCGCGCGGCGCAGGGCGAAGCGCTCCTCCGGCGGCGTGTCCGGCGCGAGGATCAGGCTGACCTCGGCGTTCAGGCCCGCGGCGGCGAGCTGGCGCAGCGCGGCGGCCACCTTGAAGTCCGGCCGGTACTCGCCCGCCCAACGCACGCCCGGCACGGCCTCGACGCGCGCGAGGTCGGCACGTTCGCAGCGGACGATGAAGGCATCGTCAGGGACGTAGCGGAGCAGTTTCACGCCTGCGTCCCGCAGCGCGGCGCGGGTCTCCGCGGTGGGCGTGAACTCAAACTGGAGCAGCCACAGCCCGGAGACCGGTGCGGCGGCTTGGAGGCGCGCCCGGACGGCATCGCGCGGCGCGGTGACGATGGCCTCGTGGCGGAGCTGGATGACCTTGCGATCCGCCGCCACCGCGTCCGCCGCCAGCGAAACGGCGAGGACGAGGCAGGCGGAGAACCGGCCACCGGTACGACGGATCACACTGCCACCATAGGCACAGATGACCCGGCTTCACAAGCCGGCCCCCCAAACGCAAACGGCCCGCCGAAGCATCAGCGGGCCGCGAAAGCCGAGGAATCGGTCAGCGGAAGACCCGCCGGCGGATGAACCAGCCGGCGACACCCGCGAGCGGCACGGCGGCCCAGAGAACTTCACCTTCCGGCACCACGGCGAAGGAGCCGACCTTGAACTCCCACGCCAAGCCGGCGCCGCTGATCGGGGAACTGCCGCCCACCAGCGGGGACTCCCAACTGAAGCCCGCCTTGCCCTTGAGGCTGAAGGACTGGGCCGGAGTCAGCACGTCATCCAAAAACAGGAACTGAACCGGATTGTAGCCGAGCGGATTGTTGGCGCGGGCGACGAGGTCGTTGTCCGCGACGACCGGGTTCAGGATGTTCTCATACACGCCCGCGCCCACCTTGAGCTGCAGGTCGGTCAGGCTCACCTCGGTGTCCGCCGTGCCCGGAGTCTGGCCGGCAGGCCGGGCGCGGATGATGATGTCGGAGAGCAGCGTGTCGGGCTTGGCCGGAGTGGCCGCCAAGTTGCCTAGAGGGTTGGACGTCAGATCCCATGTCCCGGTGCGGGGGGTCTGCAAAGGTGCCGACAGGGAGTAGGTGATCTTGTCGCCGGGGAGGTAATCGAGCTGAAATTCCCAGACAATGAAACCTGACGAGGCGGCGGTGGACCAAGGAAGGGGGCTGCTGGCGCGGATGTTCCCGGTGGTCTTGGGCGACTCCCACAGGCTGATTTCGGCACCTCCGCCGGTACCGGTGGCTCCGTTGTTGTCCTGGATCAGCCCCTCGAAGACGAACAGCTCGCCGTCCTGGTAGTTCGAACGGAAGAAAAACGGCGTGTCCTGGCCGGGGCCGGTGGCAATGAAGTGCTCTGCATTGTACTGGGCGAGCACGGCCGCCGGGGCCAGCGCGACAGCCAAGGCAGGAACCCAACGGTAGGACTCGCGGAAGTTAAGTCTCATAAGACGTCGTCTTCGTAAGACCGGACCCGGATGGGGTCAAGCCGGTGAAGGTGACATCTTTGCGGCGAGGAGCTGGGGCCGGCATTTTTCCCATGCGCGGGCGCCGGAGGCGCAGCATTGTTAAAAAGGTCTTTCGTTGCCTGCATGGTCGCCGAACCTCCGCCGCCCGCCGCCGATCAACCGGCCACCGCCCGCCTTCCGGCCCGCTTCGCGGCCCTCCGACGGCGCTGGCGGGCGCTCATCGCATCCGACGCCCTCCTCCGGCTGGCCGCCCTCGTCGCCGCAGGCCTCGCGGCGGTCATGCTGCTCGACTGGCTCGTCGGCCTGCCCCGTGCGGCCCGGGCCGTGGCGCTCGTCGGCCTGCTGGCCGCCGGCGGCTCGGTGGCCTTCCGCCGGCTCGTCCGGCCCCTCCGCTCGCCGCCGGACAACCTCGCCTTCGCCCGCCGCGTCGAACGCCGCCATCCCGAGCTGGCCGGCCGCCTGCGTGCCACCCTCGAGCTGGCCCCCCGCGTCGGCGAACTCCGCGAGGGCGCCGGCTACGTTCGCGCCCTCGCCGGCGAAACCGCCCGCCTCACCGCGGCCGCCGACTGGCGGGGCGTGATCCCCGCCGATCGCGTCCGCCGCCTCGCGTGGCGGGTGCTGCCCGCGCTGCTGCTGGTGCTTGGGCTGGGCATGGTATGGCGCGCCACGGCCTGGCCGCTGCTCCAACGCGCGCTGCTCGTCGAGGTGGCCCGCCCGCTCCGGACCCGCATCGTTGAAGTGCAGGTGCCCGTGCTCGTCGGCCGCGGCGACGACGTGCCGTGGGTAGTCCGCGCCGAGGGCATCCTGCCGCGGCGCGCGTTCGTCGAGGTGGAATTCACCGCCGGGGGCCGGCAGCGGCTCGAACTTGCCCCCGTGCCCGGCCGCCGCGGCGTCTTCTCGAACACCCTAGCCGCCGCCTCCGAAAGCCTCGTCGCCCGCGCGCGTGCCGGCGACGGCGACGCCGGCCCGTTCCCCGTCGAGGTCGTGCCGCGGCCCGCCTTCCGCTCGCTCGCCGCGGTCGTCGAGCCCCCCGCCTACACCGGCCTCGGCCCCACGAACCGCCCGCTCGACGACCTCGTGCTGCTACGCGGCAGCCGGGTCATGCTCGAGGGCGAGCTCACCGGCCCGGTCGCCGCCGCGGAGCTGCAACTGGCCGGGCTGGAGGACGCCCGCACGCTCGCCGCCAACACAAACACAACGCGGCTGCAGGCGGAGTTCACCGCCGACGATCCGCGCCTCACCGGCTTCCGCCTCGCGCTCCGCGACCCGCGCGGCATCACCTCGCGCGACGACGCCCTGTACCGCGTGCAGCTCGTGGCCGACCGACCGCCGCAGGTGCGCCTCGTCGCGCCGGCCCGTCGCGAGGAGCTGGCCACCGCGCGCGCCACCATCCCGGTCGGCATCGAGGCCCGGGACGACTACGGCGTGGGCACGCTCCGCGTCGTCGTCCAGCCCGCGGACGTGACGAACGCCGCCCCGCACGCCATCGAGCTCGATCTCGAGGGCGCCGCGCCGCGCACGCTGAACCGGCGGTACGACCTCGCGCTCCCGTCGTTGAATCCGCCGCCGCAGCCGGGCGTCCTCTGGGAGCTGTGGGTCGAGGCGGAGGATCGCAACACCCTCTCCGGTCCCGGCGTCGGCCGCAGCGAGCGGCGGATCATCCGCGTGGTGACCGACGAGGAGAAGCGCGCCGACCTGCTCAGCCGCGCCAACGACTCGCTCAGCACGCTCAACGACGTGGCCGACGGGCAGGAAAAATTGAACCAGACGCTCGGCCGCGTGATCCTCCAGAAGCCGACCGGCGCCAACCCGTGATGCTGCCCCTGACCAACCGCCACGCCGCCGCCCGCCCGCCACGGAGCGCCGGCCTCCGGCCCGGCGTGTTCGCGCAGCTTCTCATGGCCGCGTCGTTCGCCGCGTTGCTGCTCGGCCTTTCCCCCGCCTTCGCCGCCACGCCCGACCCGCTCCAGCAGGGCGACGCCCGGCAGCGCCAGTTGCAGCGCTCGGTGAACCGCGCCGGCGAGCAATTCCGCGCCCTGCTCGCCGAATACGAACGCAACGGCCTCGCCGGCGAGGAGGCCGCCATCCTCGCCGCCGTCAGCGGCATCGTGGACGAGCTGGGCGAGGAGGACATGGAGCGCATCCTCACGCTGCTTGGCGAGGCCCGCACGGGCGCCGATCCGGCCGTGCGCCGCCGGCAGCTCCTCGACGCGCTCGGCGCGCAGAAGACCGTCGGCATGAAGCTCCGCCGGCTGCTGCTCCAGTACGGGCAGGTGCAGGAGTTCCGCGCCATCACCGCTCGGCTGGAGGACCTCGCCCGGCGGCAGCACGCGAACCTCGCCGAGACCGCCGCGCTCTCGGACGGCGCGGCGCGGCAGCGCAACTTTCCTCTCGCCGAGAACCGCGAGATCGCCGCGCAGCTTCAGGCCAGCGAGCAGGAGGCCATCCGCGATGAGCTCGCCGCGCTGGCCGAACGCCTCGACCTCTGGGCCGCCGAACCCGGCTCCGACAAGGCCGACCGCGCCCGCGGGGCGCGTGCGCTCTTTGCGGAGCTGCGCGCGACCGAACTGGCCGAGGCCGCGCTCTCAGACCTGCGCGCCGCGCGCTTCCTCAGCTCCGCCGGACGGCAGCGTGCCACGCGGGAGAGCCTCCGTCGCGCCGCGCGCCTGCTCGGCGACGAGGCCGACCGCGCCGACGTGCTGCGCGAGGCGGTGACGCAGCTCGACACCCTGCTCGAACGCCAGGAGGCCGCGCGCCAGGCGAACCTCCGGCTGCCCGACCAGGCCGCCGACCGCGCCCCCGTGCAGGCCGCGCAGGGGGAGATCGCCGACCGCACGGACATGCTCCGCGCCGACCTTGATCCGCTGGTGCCGGAAGCCGTCGAGCATCTGGGCGTGGCCGTCGAGCAGATGCAGGACGCGCGCGGCGTGCTGCTGGACGCCCCTCCGGACATGGCCGCCCTGCGCGCCGGCACGGCGGGGCACCAGGAGGTGGCGCTGGCGCGGCTGCAGCAGGCCCGCGCCCTGCTCCAGCGCGAACTCGAGGAGCTGGAACGGCTCAACAGCCCGCCCGCCGACCCCCGCGAACGCCTCGCCCAGCTCCGTGAGGAGGTCGAGAAGCTCATCCAGCTGGAGACCGCCCTGCGCGACGAGGCGAAGGCCGCCGAACCCAAGCCGGACGAACTCCGGCCGTTGGCACCGCGCCAGGGCGACATCCGCGACCGCACGGCTGACGCCGAGTCCGCCGCCGCACCGGTGGCCCCGGAGGCGGCGGAATCCCTCGCCGACGCCGCGCGCCAGATGCAGAAGTCCCAGCGCGCGCTGGGCGAGTCGCGCAACGACCCGGCCGCGCAGCAGGCCGCACTCGACGCGCTCGCGCAGGCCGCCAGGCAGCTCGCCGAGGCCGAGGCCGCGCTCGAGCAGGCTGCGAAGGACCTGGCGGAAGTCGAGGCGCTGATCGAGCGGCTCATCGCGATCATCGAGGCCCAGACGGAGCTGCGCGGCCAGACCGCCCGGCTCGCGGCCGGGGTCGAGGCGCTGCCCGCCCGCGCGCAGGCCACGCGGCAGACGGACCTCGCGGCGCAGACGGAGTTGATCGAACCCGACGCCCAGCGCCTCGCCCCGCGCGCCGCGCCGTACCTCGCCGACGCCGTCGAGCGGATGGTGGGCGCGCGCGACGCGCTGAAGCAGCCCGCGCCGGACCAGGCCCTGCCGCTGGAAGACGCCGCCCTCGCCGCGCTCAACGACGCGCTGCGCGAGCTGCAGGCGCGGAAGCAGGAGCTTCAGCAGATGCTGGGCCAGCCGCCCGAGGGGCCGTCGTTGGCCGAACTCCAGCAGGAACTTGAGGCGGCCCAGGCCGAGGTGAGCGAGGCGATGGCCGCCGAGGAAACCCAGCCCATGATGCAGCCGCTCAACAGCGCGGAGCGCCGCGTCCGGCCGATGGCCACGGGCCGGCGCGGGCCGCTGCCGCGCATGATCCAGCAGCCCGTTGCGCGCGCGCAGGCGGCGCTGGCCCGCGGCGCGGCCCAGGCCGAGGCCGGCCAGCAGGGCGAGGCGCTCAGCGAATCCACCCAGGCCCAGGAGGCCATTGCCGAGGCGCTCGCGGCGCTGGCCGTGATGCAGGCCGGCATGGGCGGCCAGCCGGGCCAGATGGCCGGCGCAGGGCAGGGACAAGGCCAGGGACAGGGGCAGGGCGGAGGCCAGGGCCAGGGACAAGGACAGGGACAGGGAAAAGGCAATGCCGGCCGCGGCAAGGGGCGCGGCGACCAGGGCAACTTCAGCGGCGCGGGCGACGGGGAGGTCACGGGCCGCGACGCGGGCGGACAGGGGAAGTTCATCGGCCTGCCGCCGCGCGACCGCGAGGCCATCCGGCAGTCGCGCGGCGAGCCGTATCCGCGCGAGTTCGCACCGCAGATCGAGCAGTACTTCCGCAACCTCAGCGACGAGCCGGCCGCGGGAACGCCCCCATGAATCAGACGACGCCACAGTCTGCCGTCGGCCTCTTGCCGGCGCCTTCCCCGCGCGGCGGGGCGCCGCGGACACCCTCGGCGACGGGGCGTCGCCGCCACGGGAGCGCCGGACGCCGGATCCTGCCATGAACCGCCGCCGCTTCATCCTCTGCGCGCTCGCCGCCGGCGGCGCGCCGCTGCCCGCCGCCACCACCGCCCCGGCCGCCGCGCCGCCGGACGCCCCGGTCGAGACGCCCGTCGTGGACG
>JBJXFY010000153.1:0-3786 GCA_046155815.1 Limisphaerales bacterium
GTCGAGACGGCTCATGTGGCGATCACCCGGGGCTGGGTGGTGATGACGATGGGCGGCCCCTGCGGCAACTGGTCGGCCGCGAGGCCGAGGCCCGCGCTGGTCTGGAGGATGACGGGCGCGCCGCCCACGAGGACGCGGACGGCGGGCACGAGCCATTGAATCCGCACGCAGGGATGCGGCGCGCCCGCGACGTTGATCGGGCAGCCGGCGACGATGAACTGGTCGGCCATCGTGGCGACGGGCATGCCGCTGACGAGCACGCGCGGGTTGCCGGGCGCGACGGTGACCATGCCCGCGTGACCGCAGGTGATCGTGGCACCGACATGGACGATGGGGCCGGGCATGGGGTTCAGGTCACGACGAGCGCGCCGGCGTTCATGGTGATGGTGGGGCCGGCCATGATGATGGTGGCGCCCTTGCCGTTCGAGATGGTTATGCCGACGTCGTTGACGAGGATCATCGCGCCGGTGGTGGTCTTGAGCATGATGCCGCCGGCCGGACCGGGCAGGTCGGAGATCATCAGCGTGTTCTGGAGCTGCGTCTGGAGGATGACGCTCGGGCTGACGGGATTGCCGGCGAGCGCGAGCGCCGGCACGTCCGCCGCGGAGCCGTACCAGCCGCCGGTCCAGATCGGGTAGTCGGGATTGCCCTGCTCGAACTCAACCCACACCCCCGCCCCGATCTGCGGCATCATGAAGGCCCCGCACTGCCGGCCCGAAAACGGCAGGCACGGCAAGGCCCACGACGACGGAAGCAGGCCCTCAACGTCCGGCACCTGCACGAGCAGGCGGGCCATCTGCATCGGGTCAACGTTGTTCAGGACCATGCCACGGTACTTGCCGTAGAAGCGGCGGGGCTGGGCAGCGGAGGGGTTCATGCCGGAACGACGGGGGTGATGGAGACGAGGGCATTGCGGGTGAGCTCGAAGTCCTGCTTCAGCTCGCCGCGCTTGAGGTGCGTGGTGACGCTCTTCACGAAGTAGAGGCCGTCAAAGGCCAGGCCCGCGCCGCGCACGCCGACGAGCCCGCGCGACTTCAGCAGCCGGCCGTAGCGCGTCACGTCGAGCGAGCCGCTGCCGGACACGGCCTCCGACGAGCGCGCAGCCTCGGCCAGCCCGCGGCCGAGGGCCTTCATCGGCGAATCCTTCGCGGTGTCGCGGAGGAAGCTGATGTTGATGGGCAGCGGCGGCATCACGCCGAGCGGCGGCTGGAGCGGGTTGAAGTTCGGGATGGGGATCGGGATGGGGATGCGGGTGAGCTGGTTCTGGATCATCACGATGGGCAGCACGGCATCGGCGCTGTTGTAGCCGAGGTTGAGCGACTCGACGTTGCGGTCGGCATCGAGGTCGTGGTTCAGCGCGGGCTGGGGGATGCCGACCTTGATCTCGGGGCCCCAGTACGCGGTGTTCATTCCCGGCAGCGGCCCCGGCGCAATGTAGAAGACGTAGCCCGCCTCCTCGGCCAGCGCCTGCACGTACTTCAGGTCCGTGCCCTGCTGCTTCGGGATGCGGTCCGTGGGGATCGGCACGTCCAGGGCGATGCTCGGGATCACGAGAGGGATCATCCCGAACATGGCGTAGCGCGCGAGGATCGTGAGCACGCGAACTTCCGGCGGCATCGCGGGGTACGGGAAGCCGCTCAGGTCCACGAGGTCCATCACGCGCGTGAGGTCTTCGCCAATCACGGTCAACTGCGTCACCCCCGGCGTGCCGCCGGCACCGACCTGCGTGCGCGTGATGACGCCGTCCGCCAGCACGTCGGGCAGGCCGTTCACGGTGGCGACGAGGATGACGCGGAGCAGCGGGGCCTGCGCCGCGCCAAGCAGGAAAATCGTCTGCAGCGGCGAGTGGTTCGTGAGCGTGAAGGACAGCTCGAAGCCGCCCACCTGCCCGGCGGCCGACGTGACCTTCACGGAGGTGAGCGCGTCCACCACGATCTGCGGCACCGGCACCGGGACGACCGGGCCGACGAGCAGCGTGAGATGGACGGACTTGAGCATGGGTCAGGCCATCGGCGCCGCGCCGGGCACGCCGGGCGGCAGGGTGATGCGGATGAATTCGCCGGCCGGCTCGGCCTCCTCGAGCCGCAGCGCGCCGGCGGCGTCGCCGAGGCGCCAGGAAAGCTCCGGGTCGCCAAGCTCCGCGGCGGCGATCGTGTCCGCGCGTTCGCCGGCGAGCACGCGGTGCTCGCGCAGCAGCTCGTGCTGTTCCGGCGGCGCGATGAGGCGGCGGCGCAGGTACGTGACCACGCGGCCGTCCGGCAGCGTGTGCGTGGCCACCGGCACGCCGCTGTAGCGGCTGTTGGCCGGGAACGTCGGCGGCTTCGCGGCGGTGGCGAGGAACTGGGCTACGGGGTCGTTCATGACGGGATGCCGGACAGCCCCAGCGTGCCGAGCGTCGCGGACGGCGCGGCGGTGGCGAGGGATTCCTTGGCGCGCTGGTAGGTGAGGTAGATGCCGCCGCCGCGGTGGTCGAAGCCGAGGTCGTCCACGGACAGCACGCGGAAGCCGAGGCTGAGCTTGGCACGGATGGGGTTGAGGTTCGGGTCGAAGGCCTCCTCGGTGACGCTGAAGTCCGTGAGGCGCACCGGCACAACCCGGTTGCGGCCCCACACGAGCAGCACGAGCGGCGCCTCGACTGGCGTGATCTCCAGCGTGCCGAAGGAGGCCAGCGTGTGGTTCTCCTGCAGCTTCGCGCTCCCGGGATAAAGCAGCGTTTCCAGCGCGGCGATCTGCGGCTGCAGGCCGTTCTCGACCGTGGCGCTGTTTTCGTCGGGGCGTTCAAGCGCGTCCGTGGCGTCGAGCTCGGCGTCGAGCTTGATGGTCTCGGTGGGCGGGCCGGTGAGGCGCAGCGCCTGCGAACGGTCGCCGCCGCCGTCGCCCCCGGCGCCCTTGGGCGCGAGCGTGCGGGTGAGCGTGTCCGGGTTGTACTGGAAGGCGATGACGCGCTGCACCGCGCCGGAGGCCGGGTCAAGCAGCACGATGCCGCCGCGCAGGAGCTGGGGGGAGGAGGTCATGATTCCGAACGACTCCTAAAAACAAAGCTGTTCATAATGTGAAGGTCTTGATGAGAACACGTGTGAATCCGGTAGCCGTCGGAAGAACCTCCACCGAGTAGCCCAGCGACTCAAGATATGCCGCCCACTGCGGGTTTTGCACGGTTTGCATTGCCACCCTTGCGCTGCTCGCTCCGGCTTGGCGCGCCGCCGCGATGGCGGCTTGTTCAAATGCCGAATGCATCAGACGCCCTTGTCCGGCCGCACGTCCCGCGTTCACAATCGAGTTGCGAAACACCGTAAGCACGCGGCCTTCAGACAGAACCGCACGAATTCCGCCGAACCCTACACCCTCCACGGTTATCGCCTCTGTGCCACCGCTCCGCAAAAGCTGCAGGAAAAGCTGCCGCAGAATTTGCGTTGCTCGTCCCAGAACCCCAGCCTCGGCAGCTGCGGCTCCCGCTGAGCCACGAGCAGCGGCTGCGGTCGCCGATTCGCCGCCCGTGGGAATGAAGGAGGCAATGATCACGGCGATCTCCAGCACCTCGAGGAACTCGATCATGCCTTGCGCAAGTTGGTTCGTGCGCCGCACGTACTCTGACTCCGCACGGCGCAGCACTTCGCACAGGCTTGGCGCGGTGATGCTGTTGACCTCGGTGGGCACGATCCGACGGCCTCCCGGATCCAGCCGGTAGCGAATCGTGCGGCTGAAGTTTTGAATGACATCTGGCAGCGACATTCCCGGTGCGCGGATGCTCGACATTCGCGGCACGAAGCGCGTCTCTCCCGGCCG
>JBJXFY010000327.1:0-8406 GCA_046155815.1 Limisphaerales bacterium
TGCCCGCTCGCACCCCGGATGCGGGCGGGCTTGCCGGCCGGATCCAGGCAGCGGAGGACGCGGCCTCATTTCGCGCGACATACCCACGCGGAAACGGATGGGTGAAAGGCTGTCGCCCTGTACTCGCGGCAGGATGCCGCCGCCCGCCGCCGCGCTGTCCCGCGGCAGGGCACGGTCTCCGGCCGCGCCGGCCGGTTCGGAGAACCGGCCCTGCCCATAGCCGGGCATCGCCGGGGCTAAGAACGGACGAGCTTCAGGCCGGTGAGGCGGCCGGGGCCTGGCTTTCCACCGGCTGGACCCGCCGGGCGATCCAGAGCGAGAGAAGGTTCGCCACCAGCGCGAGCCAGCCGAGCCAGCCGTAGCCCTCGAGGGGACCGGCCGGCGACCGGGTCACGAGCCAGCCGCCGAGCGCGGAGGTCGCGCCGCTGACGAGGTCGCGCACACAGCTGTTCAGGCTGAGGAACGCGCCGCGCCGCGCGGCCGGCACGGCGAGCGTCATGATCGCCTGGCCCGGCACCCACCGGCCGCTGGCGAAGACGAAGAACGCTCCGGCCAGCGCCAGCACCGCCGCCAGCGGCAGGGTTCCGGCGTGGGAGATCGCCAGCGTCACGACGCTCGCCACGATCACCATGACGGTGAAGACCCGCACGCGCCCGAGCCGGTCCGCCAGCCGGCCGACCCGCGGCGAGGTGAAGGCCGTCAGCACGCCGCCCACGAGGTACACGAGAAAGAGGTGGCCCTCGGCGACGCCGGCATTGGCGACGAGGTACGGCGACATCAGCGGGATGATGAGGAAATGCCCGAAGACCATCGCCGCCATGAGGCCCATGGCGCGCAGCGCATTGCCGTCCGCGAGCAGGGTGAAGAGCGGCCGCAGCGACAGGTCCGTGGGCGGTCCGGCGGCGAGGTGGCCGCGCATCGGCGGCAGGCAGCGCCACGCCTGCAGCCAGATCAGCGCGGAGATCCCGGCGAGCAGCCAGAAGGGCGTCTCCCAGCGGAACCGCTGGGCGAGGAACAGCCCGAACGGCACGCCCACCGCCGAGGCGAGCGAGAAGGCGGTCATCACGAGGCCGATGCCCGCGGCGCGGCGTCCCGGCGGTACGACGTCGCTCACCGCCGCCAGCACGAGCGCGCCGCACACGCCGCCGAAGGCGCCGCAGACCGCGCGGGCCGCGAGCAGCGCGACGTGGGTGTGGGCCAGCGCGCAGGCGAGCGTGCCGGCGACGAAGCCCGCGTAGGTCGCCAGCAGCAGCGTCCGGCGGTCGTACCGGTCAATGAACGGCACCGCCGCCAGCCCGACGGCCCCGGCCGCGAGCGTGTAGGCCGAGACCAGCCAGCTGAACGCCGCCGGCCCCACGCCCAGATCCCGCATGAGCTGCGGCCCCAGCGGCATCAGGATCATGAAATCCATGATGTGCGTGAAGTTCACGGCCGCGAGGAGCAGCAGCAGCGAACGCTCGGAGACGGGCTTCATGCGGGCGGTGGAGACTCTACCGGGAACCCCGGATTGAACAGCGAAGCAGCGAGACGCGAAGCTGCCCGGACAAATCATGGCGACTCCGCTGCGGCCGGGCGGCCCCTCGGTGGCCGGCTGCCGCGTTCAACCGCTTCACGCCCGGCCGCCGAAGGTCACATGGTCGTCGAGGTCGAGCAGGTCGGCCCAGGTCTTGATGTCCTCGCGGGTGGTCGAGAGCTTGGCCACCGCCTCGGCGAAGTACTGGAGCGTCTCGGCGTCGCTGTCGGGGCCGCGGCGGTCGTGGTAGTCGGACCACTGCTGGATCTCCCAGGGCGTGCGCTTGAGGGGGGCTTGCTCCTGGATCCACGCGAGGACCTCGCCGTCGCCCTTGCCGGCGGCGAGCTGGGCCTTGAGCGCCTCGGGATCAATGCCGGTGAAGCGGATGAAGTGCTGGTCCAGCGGGCAGGCGTAGTGGTACTCGCCGTTCCTTCCGGCAAGCGTGGCGCGGCCCTTGTCGAGCAGGCGTGGCAGCAATGCGTAGCCGCCGAGGCGGCAGCGCGGACTGCGCGGCGGGCGCTGGGTCAGGTCGGTGAGGTGGGCGCTCGTGGTGCTCATGGCGAAAAATGGCGGACGATTTGCGGCGGAGCCGGCCGGCGCGCTTACCGTGCCGGACGGCCGCCGTCCACCGCGCGGCCAAGCGGACGGCGGCGGCCGTGCGGTCCTCGTTTTCGTTCGCCGATCCGGCGGCCGGCCCCGTCAGCACCTCCGCAGATCCAGCGTGAACGGGAAGTCCGGGTTCTCGGGAGCGCGGCGGGGCTTCAGCGGGCCGGGCGTGTGGCCGTGGCGGAAGAAGCGCGACAACCGGCGGCTCTCGGCCTCGTAGGAATTCACCGGGAAGGTGTCGTAGCTCCGTCCACCCGGATGGGTGACGTGGTAGGTGCAGCCGCCCACGGAGCGGCCATTCCAAGTGTCCACCACGTCAAAGACCAGCGGCGCATGGACGCCGATCGTGGGCTGGAGGCAGTTTGCGGGCTGCCACGCACGGTAGCGCACGCCGGCGACGTGCTCGCCGTTCGTGCCGGTGGGATGCAACGGCAGCGCGGTGCCGCCGACGCAGACGACGTGCCGGCCGTCCACCACGCCGCGGACCTTCACCTGCACGCGCTCGAGGGAGGAGTCCACGTAGCGCACGGTGCCGCCGGGCGCGCCCTCCTCCCCGAGGACGTGCCAGGGTTCGAGGGCCTGGCGGACCTCGAGATGGAGGTTGCGGACCTCGAGGTCGCCCACCTGCGGGAAGCGGAACTCGAGGTGCGGGGCGAACCAGTCGTCGCGCATCGGGTAGCCGTGCGCGCGCAGGTCGCCGAGCACGTCGGTCAGGTCATCCCAGACGAAATGCGGGAGCATCCAGCGGTCGTGGATGTCGGAGCCCCAGCGGACGAGGCCCTGCGTGTACGGCTTCTGCCAGAAGCGGGCGATGAGCGTCCGCAGCAGGAGCTGCTGGGCGAGGCTCATGCGGGCGTGCGGCGGCATCTCGAAGGCGCGCAGCTCAAGCAGGCCGAGCCGGCCGCTGGCGGTGTCGGGCGAATAGAGCTTGTCGATGCAGAACTCGGCGCGGTGCGTGTTGCCGGTGGCGTCCACGAGCAGGTGGCGGAAGAGCCGGTCCACCAGCCACGGCGGCACCAGGCCGAAGTCGGGCACCTGGCGGAAGGCGACCTCGAGCTCGTACAGGGAGTCGTTGCGCGCCTCGTCCACGCGTGGGCTCTGGCTGGTGGGGCCGATGAAGAGGCTGCTGAAGAGGTACGAGAGGGACGGGTGGTTCTGCCAGTAGGCGAGCAGCGAGCGCAGCAGGTCCGGCCGGCGGAGCAGGGGGGAGTCGGCCGCCGTGGCGCCGCCGATGACGATATGGTTGCCGCCGCCGGTACCGGTGTGGCGGCCGTCCACCATGAACTTCTCCGTGCCGAGCCGTGCCTGCCGGGCGTCCTCGTACAGGCCCTCGGTGTTGGCGACCATCTCGGGCCAGGACTGCGCGGGGTGGATGTTCACCTCGATGACGCCGGGGTCGGGCGTGACCTTGATGACGTTCAGCCGGGGATCGTGCGGCGGCGTGTAGCCTTCGATGATGACCGGAAAGTTCAACGCCGCCGCCGTGTCCTCCACCGCGGCCACGCAGTCGAGGTAGTCCTCGAGCGTCTCCGTGGGCGGCATGAAGACGTGCAGCCGGCCGAAGCGCGGCTCGACGCACACGCCGGTGCGGATGATCCACGAGGCGGATTCGCCGCGCTGCGGCGGTCGCGCCGCGCCGCGTTCCACGCCGGGCAGTCCCTGCTCGCGGAAGCCCGCGGGGGCCCGGCGGCTTGCCGCGCCCGGCGCGCCGCGCAGGAAGGCCTGTCGCGGCGGCAGCGGTGGGCGCGGCTCCTGCGGGTCCGGCTCGTTCGCGTAGGGATAGTCGCCCTCGCTGACCCAGGGGATGGAATCCAGCGGCAGGCGGAAGCCCATCGAGGAGTCGCCGGGGATCAAGTAGCACCGCTCCGGCCGCAGGAACCACGGGCCGCTGAACCACCGGCGGCCCTCGGGCGCGAACTCCCGCCGCAGCGGCAGCACGTAGCCCACGACGCGGTCCAACCCCTGTTCGAAGACCTTGGCCAGACGGGCGCGATCCTCCTCGTTGGCGAGGTTGGACTTGAAGGGGTCCACGTTGGTCGGCAGGCGGCGCTCCTTCCAGAGGTAGTACCAGGCATCCTCGTAGCCGGGCAGGATCCACTTTCCGCCGCAGCCAAGCCGTTCGGCGAGCGCCCCAATGAATCGCTCGGCCAGCTCTGCGTGGTGACCGTAATTCTTCGTCTCGAGGGCCAGCAGGTCCTCGTTTTTCCAGACAGGCTCCCCGTCCTTGCGCCAGTAGCAGCCGAAAGCCCAGCGGGGCAGGGATTCGCCGGGGTACCACTTGCCCTGGCCGAAGTGCAGCAGCGCGCCTTTCGAAAAGCGCCGTTTCAGCCGGCGCATCAGGTCGTCCGCCAGCCGGCGCTTGGTCGGGCCGAGCGCGAGCGTGTTCCACTCCGCGCCGTCCATGTCATCAACGCTTACGAACGTGGGCTCGCCGCCCATGGTCAGCCGGCAGTCGTGCCGCTTGAGGTCGGCGTCCACCTGGTGGCCGAGCCGCTCGATCTCCCGCCACTCCTCGTCGGTGTAGGGCAGCGTGACGCGCGGGGATTCGAAGACCCGCGTCACCTTCATCTCCACGGAGAACTCGCATTTCGCCTCGTCCACGATGCCGCTGATGGGCGCGGCGCCCTGCGGGTCCGGCGTGGCCGCCAGCGGGATGTGGCCCTCGCCCGCGAGCAGGCCGCTCGTCGGGTCGAGCCCGATCCAGCCCGCGCCCGGCAGGTACACCTCCGTCCACGCGTGCAGGTCGGTGAAGTCGCTTTCCGTGCCGCTCGGGCCGTCAAGCGACTTCTGGTCCGGCTTGAGCTGGATGAGGTAGCCGCTCACGAAGCGCGCGGCGAGGCCGCAGTGGCGCAGGAGCTGGCAGAGCAGCCAGGCCGAGTCGCGGCACGAGCCGCTGGCCTTACCCAGCGTCTCCTCCGGCGTCTGCACGCCCGGCTCGAGGCGGATCAGGTACTTGATCTGCTGCCAGAGCCGGCGGTTCACGCTGACCAGGAAGTCAATCGTCCTCGGCCGGCCGTCGCCCGTTGCGCCGCCGACGTACTCGGCCAGCACGGCCCCGCGCAGCGCGGCGAGCCTGGGCGTCAGCTCGCCCAGGAGTTGGAAGGGCTCCAGCTCATGATCCAGTGCTTGGTCGTAGGCGAAGGGGAAGCGCTCCGCCGCCGGTTCAAGGAAGAAGTCGAACGGGTTGAAGACCGCCATCTCGGCCACGAGGTCCACCTCGACCACGAACTCGGTCGTCGGTTCCGGGAAGACGAGACGGGCGAGGAAGTTGGACTGTGGGTCCTGTTGCCAGTTGATGAAATGCCCCGTCGGCAGCACGCGCAGCGAGTAGCCCAGAATGCGCGTGCGGGCATGCGGCGCGGGGCGGAGCCGGACGATCTGGGGGCCAAGGTTGACCGGGCGATCGTAGCGGTAATGGGTGCGGTGATGGAGGGCGACGTGGATGGCCATGTTGGAGAAGGGAGCGGATGGGGTGGGGGACGACGCCGGGATCCGAACGGCTCTCTAAAGGGTCTGTAGTAATCCGCCCCGGTTCCGTCAAATGAACGTCCCGTCACGCCGCCTGAATCCTCTTCATGGAAGCTCCCACGGCCAAACGAGCGGGTCATGTCCGGATCCCCGGCGATAAGCCAGTGACCGGGGCGGAAAGTCACGCGAGGGAGGAAAGTGGTCGGGACGACAGGATTTGAAGTTTTTCTGGAACGGGGCATTAGCGGCGGCCCTTGGCGGGCTTCAGTTCCTTGAGTTCGCGTCCGAACGTGTCGGGAAATCGGAACTCCAACGGCATCTCAAACCGGTCCCCGTTCTCCGCTATGCACCGCAGGCCGGCCTTCAGGATGGTCGTCATCAAGACCGACTCGCTGATAGTCGGCAGCTCGCCCACCACGCGCTCGAGCGTGCGACCGTCCTGTTCGTCCAGGTACACGCGGACCTGCTTCCTTTTTAGCGGGGCGGAACTCACCACCCGAATGATGTCGCAAGTGGCAGATGTCGTCACGGATTGTCATTGACGTTGATTGGCGCAGATGTCATCAAGTGTCACGTCGCCCATGACTAAAGCCTATCGCCCCTCCGAAGACGTTCTGACGATACACCAGATTGTGGTGCCGCGGAAGGTGGACTCGCGCACGGTCCGCCGCTGGATCGTGGCCACGGGCCTGCAGCCCGCCTCCTTCCGAGGCATGGCTCCGGTCTACTCCGCCGAGCAGTTGCGCGAGCTGGACGCGGCTGTCCTGCGCATGAAGCTCGACGAACACCGCCGCCGCATCGAGGGCGGCCGGCGCGGCGCGCTCCGCCGCTACGCCCGCGCCCGCGCCGGCGTGGACGCGGACGGCATCATCACCGTGGCGGAGGCCAAGCGCCGCGCCCGCTCCAAGAAGGGAGGCCGCCCGTGAATGCCGAGACCGACGAACCCACGCCGGCGGAGCTGGCGGAGCAAGCGCTCGACATCGCTCAGCGGCTGGCGCTCTGGGCCGAGAGCGACCTGCGTCATCTCAAGGACCTGATCCGCTCGCAGACCAAGTACCAGCACGGCCTCAAACGCAGCGCCCGCGCCTACATGGTCCAGTGCAAGATCGAGGGAGTCCTCGACGCGGTGGAGTACGCGCTCGACTTCCTGGAAGGAGGCCAGCCGTGAAATGGACCTTCGTCGTGGACGTGGTGATCGAGGCGGATCCGGTCTCCGACGAGTCGGCGCTGGCCGCCGCCTGCCAGATCTCCGACTGGATCGGCCTCGGCCTGGCGGCGCGCCTTCGCGCGCAGCACCCGGACTTACCCGCCTTGATCGGCGTGCGCCCCGTCACGGAGATCCCCCCAGCCCATGAAGACCCAAAAACAGAACGGCCGGCGCTGTAACGCCGGCCGTCATGATGAACAAAGCCAGGCCCCAAACCAGAAGCCCGCCTGCCCGCGCAGGAAAAATGAAACGCCCATGTACCGCAAGCCCGCAGACATCCTTCAGATCGTCCGACGCCTGGCCGAGCAGATCGCCGCCCGCGCCCGCTGCATCCCGGAGGAAGGGGCGCCGGCGCGATGACCTCCGGCAAGGTGCGAGACCAGGCGCGGCGCGCGGTCCGCGTGAAGATCACGGCCAGGCGGAAGTCGTTCCTCGGCTTCGAGGTGATCGGCCCCGACGGCAAGACGTTGCATCACAGCCCAACCAAGATTGGAGCCCTGACCTACCTCTGGGCACGCCTCCGCCGGGCGCCCGTGGTGTACCGCGTGGCCGTGACGCCGGCGGGAACCTGCCGGGTCTGCGGCTGCACGGATGACGACTGCCGGCAGTGCATCGAGCGCACTGGCCAGCCCTGCAGTTGGGCCAACGCGCAGCACACCCTCTGCACCGCGTGCGCGCCATGAAGTTCGCGGTGGATCTCACGGACGAGGACCGTCTGGCGTACTGCCGCGGGCGCATCGCGGAACTCGAGACTTGGCTGTCCCAGGAGGAGGCGCAGCCGCCCTGGCGGCAGGACTCACGGGGCATCCTCCGCCGCCGCCTCGATGTCGCCAGACTCCGCCGCACGCTGAACGAGCTGCTAACGCCGAGGCTGCTGTGAGCGTTTCCAACCTCTACCTCAGCTCCCAGAAGGAGGTTGATGACATGATGGCAGAGATCGGCGCGCGCCTCCGCTGGGCCACCGCGGAACAGGTGCGCGCCGAATGGCGCGGCGACCATGGCCGCCTCGCCCTGATGAAGGCCGAGATCGGCCGGCTCTGGCGGCTGTGGAACATCGCCCGCGCGAGCTGGCAGGCCATCCATAACCAGCCCGGTGCCATGCCCATGATCCGGGGCATGGCCCGGCCGGGAAGAGGGAGCCCGGCCGCTTGACCCCCGCCGAGACCAGGGCCTGGTCCGAGCTGCTGCGGCAGGCGGACCGCCTCACCGTCACCAAGAAGCTGCTGCCCGGCGCGCTGCTGCTGCTCAAGCACCTCATGTACACCCGCCCGGACGATCCGGGCGTCTGGCGCCTCTCCATGCGCTCCCTGGCCAAGCGACTGAACCGGGACCGCGAAACAATCAACCTGTGGCGCGTCCGCCTGATGCGGCACGAACTGATCCAGTGGACCATCCGGCAGCGCGCCGGCCGCCGCATTATTGGCCAGCTCGAGATCCCGCACCTTCAGCGCGCTTTTTCTTTGGCCACCAATGGCGGGTAAACCCAGCCATTCCAATGGCAGGGAAACCCAGCCATTCCATATATATCTCTCTCCTTCGGAGAAATCAGACTCCGTAGGACAGAGTTCTCCTTCCGCCGGAGGCGGTCTTGATCGGAGGGAGGAGGGTCAGG
>JBJXFY010000160.1:0-39419 GCA_046155815.1 Limisphaerales bacterium
TGCCGGTGGTCGTGCCCTTCGGCAGCACCTCGCCGGAACTCACCGGGCCGGGCCTCCCCGGCGACGCGCGTCACGCGCTGCTCCGCGGCCAGGCTCCGTGCGCACCGTGCTTCCTCCGCGAATGCCCAGTGGACTTCCGCTGCATGAAATCCATCACGCCGGAGCGCGTCGCGGCGGAGGTTGGCGCCCGCCTGAGCGGCGGTTGAACTCCTTGAGCTTTGAACCTTGGGATTTGACCCTCCCCCCATGCCCTTCGCCATCTGCAACGAGATCTACCGCGACTGGCCGCTCGAGGACGCGCTCCGCCACGCCGCGCGCACCGGCTACGACGCGGTGGAACTCGCGCCCTTCACGCTCGCGCAGGACGTGAACCATCTCGGCCCCGTGGACCGTGCGCGCATCCGTGAGGCCGCGCTGCACGCGGGCATCGCGATCTGCGGCCTCCACTGGGTGCTCGTGCAGACCGAGGGCCTGCACCTCACGCACCCCGACGCCGCGGTGCGGGAGCGGACCGGCCGTTACCTGATGGACCTCGCGGACTGCTGCGCCGATCTCGGCGGGCGGGCGGTCGTCTTCGGCTCGCCCAAGCAGCGCAGCCGGCTGCCCGGCGTGGACGCGGCGCAGGCGTGGGACTTCGCCACGGCCACGTTCCGCGACGCGGTGAAGCGCGCCGAGGACCGCGGCGTGACCTTCTGCTTCGAACCGCTGTCGCCGGTGGAGACGGACTTCATCAACACCGCCGCGGAAGCCGCGCGTTTCGCCGGGCAGTTCGCCAGCCCGGCCATGCAGGTCATCCTCGACGTGAAGGCGATGTGCAGCGAGGCGACGCCCATCCCGGAGATCATCCGCGCACACTGGCCGCACCTGGCGCACTTCCACGCCAACGACCGCAACCTGAAGGGCCCCGGCTTCGGCGAGGTGGACTTCCGCCCCATCGCCACCGCGCTGAAGGAGGTGCGCTACGCCGGCTACATCTCCGTCGAGGTCTTCAACTTCGACGAGGGTGCGGAGGTGATCGCGACCAAAAGCCTGGAGTATTTGAAGAAGGTGTGGGCGGAGGCAGCCGACCCGGCCTCATGATGAAGCTGCCACGGCTCATCGCGGTCGAGTGCATCCTCCTGTGGATGCTTGCCGTGGCCTATTCCCAGGGATCGCATTGGGCAGGCAAGGAGATACGGGACGCCCAACGCGCGATGAGGGAGAAGCCAGTGTGACCAACCAAGCCACCCTCGACGCAGCCAAGCAAACTGCGAACCGTCGCAAGTGGGCCGCGGTTGGAATCATCGGCGCAGTGGCGGCAGCCAATGGATTCTGGCTGGTATGGGAGACGCGGAAGGCGGGTATCCGGCACCGCGGCAGACAGCGGCACAAGCCGCCTGTCCCTGCCCTATAGGTCTAGGATCCGGCCGCCCCCTACGCCTCCGGCGTCACGCCCACGACGAGATCGAACTTCACCGCCAGCTCGCCCGCCCTGGCACCGGGCAGCGGCGCAAATTCCTTCGTCACCAGCGCGCGGACCTTCTCGTCGCCGAGGCTTTTCCAGATGCCGTCCTTCTCGTTGCCGGGATGGCCCTGGATGTAGAGCTGCGTGGTGAGCAGCTCCTTCCCGCCGCGCCGGACCTTGTAGTGGATGTGCGGCGTGCGGCCGGGGTAAGGCACCGGCTTGATGGTACGGAAGAGGTACTCGCCCGACGCGCCCGTCACGAAACGGCCGAAGCCCTGGAAGTGCTTGTCGCGGCTGGCGGCGTTGCTGGTGCCGCTGTGGAGGTACGCGCCGTTCGCGTCGCACTGCCAGATCTCGACCACCGCGTTGCGCAGCGGCTCGCCGCGCGGGTCGAGGATGCGCCCGCTCACGTAGGTCACCTCGCCCACGCCGGGCGTGAGCGCGTTGTTCAGCACCAGCAGGTCGTTGTCCGTGTCGAGCGGCAGCTTGTCGGGATAGAACGGCCCCTCGGTCTGCTTCGGCGTCAAGCCCAGCGCCTCGGCGAACGCGCCGGGCGCGGTGAAGAACGCCGCGGCCAGCCCGGCGCGAGAGAGGAACTGGCGGCGGGTGGGTGGAAACAACAAGGAACGAGCGGCGATTTGCATGCGCGTTAAATGCCGCCGCTTCCCCGGGCTGACGAGGGGAAACTTGCAGGATGCCGCCCGGCCATGACCAAGCCGCCTTCCGCCGGGGTCGGGCCTGCCCCACATGGACGACGCCTGCCCACTCCCCGACTTTCCCGCATGAACCAGCACGATCTCATCCGCCTCGGCGTGCCGCCGGGGGAGGCGACGCGGCGCGGGATGGACTTCATCACGCGCTACCTGCTCAAGGGGCTGGACAAGGCGCAGCTCGCCGCGGCCGTCGAGGCCGTGGTGAAGGCGCCGGAGGACTTCGCGGACGACGGGCTGCGCGGCGAGTTTGCGCAGGCGCTGCTGCGCTCGCCGCGGGTGATCCGCGAGGCGGCGGCCCCGTGGCGGCAGTGGGGCGAGGGCCTCGAGCCGCAGGCCGTGAACCAGATGGCCCGCGCCTGCCACCTGCCCGTGGCCGTGGCCGGCGCGCTCATGCCCGACGCCCACCTTGGCTACGGCCTGCCCATCGGCGGCGTGCTGGCCACGGACAACGCCGTGATCCCCTACGCCGTCGGCGTGGACATCGCCTGCCGCATGAAGCTCACCGTGCTCGACCTGCCCGTGCGCGACCTCGACCGGAAGCGCGACCGGCTCATCACCGCCATCGGGCAGGAATGCCGCTTCGGCGTGGGGGCAAAGTTCCAGCACTCGCTCCGCGAGCACGCGGTGATGGACGCCGACTGGTCCGTCAGCCCGGCGACGAAGCAGAACAAGGACCGCGCCCGCAGCCAGCTCGGCACGAGCGGGAGCGGGAACCATTTCGTGGAGTTCGGCGTGTTCACGGTGGCGCAGCCCGCGGAAGCCCCGACGGACGCTGCCGGGGCACCGCTGCTGCCGCCGGGCGAATACGTCGCGCTGCTCAGCCACAGCGGCAGCCGCGGCACGGGCGCGGCGGTGTGCGACCATTACTCGAAGCGCGCCATGGCGCTCCACCCCGACCTACCGAAGGAACTGAAGCACCTGGCGTGGCTGCCGCTCGACACCGCCGAGGGGCAGGAATACTGGGCCGCGATGGAGCTGATGGGCCGCTACGCCGCAGCCAACCACGAGCTGATCCACCGGCACCTCGCGGAGCACCTGCGGCTCGAGGTGCTGCTCGACGTGGAGAACCACCACAACTTCGCGTGGAAGGAGACGCACGAGATCGGCGGCGTGGCGCGCGAGGTGGTCGTGCATCGCAAGGGCGCGACCCCCGCGGGCGCGGGCGTGCTGGGCATCATCCCCGGCTCGATGGCCAGCCCCGGCTACCTCGTGCGCGGGCGGGGCCACGCGGCGTCGCTGCGGTCCGCCTCGCACGGCGCCGGCCGGGTGATGAGCCGGACCAAGGCGCTCGAAAGCTTCGAGTGGGACAAGGTAAACCGCATGCTGAAGGACCGGCACGTCCACCTCATCTCCGCCGGGCTGGACGAGGTGCCGGGCGTGTACAAGGACATCCACCAGGTGATGGCCGCGCAGGCGGACCTCGTGGACGTGCTGGGCGAGTTCATGCCGCGGATCGTGAAGATGGCCCCGAGCGGCGAACGGCCGGAGGATTGAGCCCGCGTGGGACAGGCGGCCCGCCGGCCGGCCAACTTCCACCCGGGTTCGGCCCAATGGCATGCCCAGGAATCCATCGCCAGCCGCGGCGCGTCGCCGCGGACACCTTCGGCGACGGGGCGCCGCCACTGCGGCCGGCATCCCGGAAGCGGGACACCGGCTGTTCGCCTGTGGAACCACGCCTCCGCCCCGGTGCCCGCGATCCGGCAAAACCCCTGTTTTTTCAGGGAACTCACCGGCCACCCGGCTGGCATCCGGCGTGCATCCAAGGCGCGTGTCGTCGTTCCGAAACTATCTGCAACCCGGCCGCGGGCGGCGGTGTGAAGGACGGCGACCGGGCGCAGGCCCACAGACAGTTTCAAACATGAACGCCACGCTGAACATGACCACCAACTGGCCCCTCTCCCTTCCGCGGACCGCGCCGCGAGCCGCCCACCCGGCGCGTCGCGTCGCGCCGAAGCCGGTGGACAACTGCCCGCCGGGCACGCTCGCGCACGAAACCGCCACGCTGGTCCGTGATTCGGCCGAGGCCGCGCGCCGCGAAGGCTGGCTGCTCTTGCTCCTCGCGGCGGGCGCGGGCTTTGCGCTGGCGCTGAACTCCGCCGCGCTCGATCAGTTCAGCAGCGGTTTCGCGGCTTTCGAGACGCTTTTGCGCTCCGTGGTTGGGTGACCACGGGGCGCGGTTTGGGTGATGCCAACGCAGCCCCGGGGCGCGGGATCGCTCCGGGGCTGTCTGCTTTCGTCGGGCCGGCCGGCCGCGGGCCGCTTCTTCCGGGAGGAACCTCAGCCGCCCGCGCCGGCCGCCCGGCGCATCGCCTCGACCAGCTCGTCGGGCGTCCAGGTATTGCCGACGAAAATCCTCTGCAGCCGGCCCTCCGGATCAATGACCAGCGTCCGGAGGTTGTGGTCGGGAAACGCGTCCGGCGCCTGCCGCCGGAAGACCAGGCCCGCCTGCTCGCCGAGCGCGTCAATCTCGATCTGCGCCGCGGTGACGAAGCTCCACCGCACGGGGTCGAAGTTCTGCCGCTCCGCATAGGCGTGCAGCACTGCGGGCGTGTCGTGCCGGGGATCAATCGTGAGCGAGAGCAGATGCCAGTTGGTGAACGAGCCGTAGCCCGCCAGCACCTGCGCGGCGGCGGCGAAGTTCTTCGACATGCGCGGGCAGAAGTCCGGCAGCGGGCAGCGCGTGAAAATGAACGTGAGCGCCACCACCTGCCCACGGAAGTCCGCGAGCCGTACCGCCGCGCCCAGCTGGTTGGTCAAGGGATAGTCGGGCACCACCTGCCCGATCTCCAGCGGCTCCACGTCGCGCACGATGCGGGCCGTTTCATAAGGCTCCGCCTCCGGCGTCCCCACCGCGGCGGCCGTGCGCTCGACCTGGTCAATCCAGCTCTCGTCCTCCGTCACCAGCAGGCGGAAGGCGACGGCGTCGCCCACGCGCAGGCCTGCGGTCTCGCGCGGGTCGCGCGTCCGGAGCGTCATCGTCATCGCGCCCATGTACAGGCCGCCCGTCGCGTCATGCACCGGCCCATGGAAGACCCGGAGGTTCGTGCCGTCCGGCAACAGCTCACGCACAAGGCCGGTCACCGCAAAGGATTGAGTGCCGGCCACGGACGGCTGCGGCGCAACGACGGTCCGCACCGTGCGGCCGCCAAACAGGAAGTACGCCGCGAGCAGCAGGTTGAAGCCGACCACCACGAACGTGAGCATAACTGTCTTCCGGTCCATGCGCGCGGAAGGTCGGGCCGATGCCGCATCCGGGCAAACCTGCCGGGCAGCAAGCTCCTGGCGCGTCATCGGCGGCCCTGCGGCACCGCGAGCACTTCCGGCGACGGGGCGTCGCCGCCACGGCCGTGGCGGCCCGGTCGGCGGATCTGGGGCCTCCCCACAACTTCCCTTGAGCTTTGCGCCTTGAACTTTGAGCTTCCCCGCCATGCGCCGCCTCCTGCCGCTTCTCCTGCTCGCGCGGACCGCGGCCGGCTGCCGCGCCGCGGACGCCCCGGCGAGCACGAACGCCTGGCCCGTGTACCTGCTCGCAGCCGACGCCAACTGGCTGCTCGAACCGCCACGCAAGGAACGCTTCGACGCCTCCGCGCTGCTGCGACTTCCGGACGGCACGCTGCTGACGGTGAACGACCGCGGGGCAGACCTGTACCGCATCGCCTTCCGCGACGGCACGAACGTGGCCGACCTCGTGCCGTGGCCGGCGGCGTTCACGGCGGCGCAGCTCGCGCCCTTCGCCCGCGAAAAGCGGCAGCGGTATGACGCCGAAGGACTGGCCCGCGACGGGTCCGGGCGTCTCTACCTCTGCGAGGAGACCGATCGCTGGCTGCTGCGCTGGGATCCGCGCGGCGATACGGTGGAACGCCTGGCCGTGGACTGGTCGCCGGTGAAGCGGTGGTTTCACCCGGCAGACCTGAACGCCTCCTTCGAGGGCATCGCGGTGGGCGGCGGGAACCTCTTCGTCGCCAATGAGCGCCAGACCGGCCGGCTGCTCGTGCTTGATTTGGCCACGCTGAAGGTAGTGGACGACTTCGCCGTCGCGCCGCTCGGGAACACGGCGAAGGACACGCACTACAGCGACCTGTGCTGGGCGGAGGACTCGCTGTGGGTCCTGCTGCGCGACGTACGGAAAATCCTGCGCGTGGACCCGGCCGCACGGCGCGTGCTGGCGGAGTTTGACTACTCCACCGTGGAGCGCGCTCCCACCTGGGCCTACGGGGCGGTGTACGCTCCCGGCTTCATGGAGGGGATGTCGGTGGAGCCGGACGCGATCTGGCTCGTCGCGGACAACAACGGCCTGGGCCGCCGCGCCGACCTCAAGGACACGCGCCCGACGCTGTTCCGCTGCCCGCGGCCGGACCGCATGGAGCCCCTGTCAGCAGGGCCTGGCGCAGCAGCTCCAGCGCCTGCTGCGAGGTGAGCTGCTTGAAGGTCTCGCGGTCGTAGGCGTTCACGAAATGCCGTACGGCCGTGCCCGCGGCCGAGGCCAGCGCGATGAAGACGGTGCCCACGGGCTTCTCCGCGGTGCCGCCGGTCGGGCCGGCGATGCCCGTCACGGCCAGCGCGAAGTCAGCACCGGATGCGGTGCGTGCGCCCTCGGCCATTGCGCGGGCGACGGGTTCGCTCACCGCGCCGTGCAGGGCAAGCAGGTCCGCGGGCACTCCCAGTTCCCGCTGCTTCGCCTCGTTCGCATACGTCACCCAGCCGCCCCACACCGCGGCGGACGCACCGGGCACATTGGTCAGCCGGTGCGCGATCAGCCCGCCGGTGCAGCTCTCCGCGATGGCGACGCTCCGCCGACATTCCGTGAGCAGGCGGACAGTGGCCTGCTCCAGCAGGTCGTCGCCTTCGCCGTAGAGGTGCGTATGCAGCGCGTCCATCACGACCGCGGCGGCCTCGGTGACGAGCACGGGGGCGTCCGGGCCGCGGGCGGCGACGCGCACGTCCACCTCGCCGTTGCGCGCGCAGTAGCCAAGTTCGAGCCCGCGCGCGACAAGCTCGGCAAGGCGCGGGGCGACGCGCTCCTCGACGAGCGACTCGCCCAGGCCGGTGCTGCGGAGCGTGCGGCAGGCCCAGGCCTGCGTGACGGGCAGCCATTCTCCCAGCAGCGGCACGACCACGTCGTCGAACATCGGCCGCAGCTCGCGCGGCGGGCCGGGCAGCATGACCAGCCACGCGGGCGGCGGCCCGAAGCGGCCGGCGGCGATCTCCAGCGCGAGGCCGGGCGCGGTGCCGTGCGGGTTCCACAGGACGCGCGCGCCCTCGGGCACGAGCGCCTGCACCGCGGTGCTGGCGGGCATGGTGCGCATCCGCCGGGCGAAGAAGTCCGCGATGTGCGCCCGCACGCGGGCGTCCTCGCGCAGCGGCCGGCCCAGCAGCGCGGCGATGCGTTCGCGCGTCACGTCGTCGGAGGTCGGGCCCAGGCCGCCGGTGGTGATCACCAGTCCGCCGCGGGCCAGGGCCTCGCGCACGGCCGCCTCGATGGCCTCCGCGGTATCCGGCACGGCGGTCTGGCGCGCCAGCACGAGGCCGAGGTCGGCCAGCCGGCGGCCGAGCCACTGCTGGTGCGTGTTCAGGATGCGGCCGAGCAGCAGCTCGGAGCCGGTATTGAGAAGCTCGACATTCACGCGCGGGGGGAACCTCAAAGCCCGATGTTCAAAGCGCAAGAAAAGCCCCAGGTCCGCCGCTCCGGCCATGAGGACGCTCGGCGACGGGACGTGGCCACCACGGGATCACGCGGCGCGGACGGCGGCGCAGAAGGCGCGGAGCTTCGCCGCGTCCTTCCGGCCGGGGGCGGACTCGACGCCGCTCGAAACATCCAGGCCGAAGGGACGGACCTCGGTGACGGCGCGGGCGACGTTGTCCGGCGCAAGGCCGCCGGCCAGCACGACGCGGTGCCCGGCCGCGACGGCGGCACGGGCGATGGCCCAGTTGAAGGTCCTGCCGGTGCCACCGTGCGCGGCGGGCGAATACGCGTCGAGGAGGTGCGCGGCGACGGGATACCTCCCCAGCTCGGCGAGCACGGACTCATCCGCAACGCGGAAGGCCTTGACCACCGGCAGGCCAAACTGCGCGCAAAACTTCGGTGTCTCGGCGCCGTGGAGCTGGAGCGTATCGAGGCCGGCCTCACCGATGGCGGCGCGGATCTCCCCCGCACTGGCGTCCACGAAGACGCCGACACGCGCGGCGAAGGGCGGCAGCACGCGCGTAATTTCCCGGACCTGCGCGGGCGTCACTGCGCGGGGACTGCGCGGGTAGAACATGAAGCCCAACGCGTCGGCACCGGCCTCCACGGCGGCCAGCGCATCGTCCAGTCGGGTGATGCCGCAGATTTTGACACGGGGGAGCATGGCCGGGGATCAGGGTTGGGCCGCAGGGGGGAGACGCGGGCCGCCGATGGCGAGGCTAGGCGATCCCGGCTGCAAGTCTGCCAGCGGGCCGCCGCCGAACCACGCCTGCGGCAGGCTGGGCGAAGGTTCGCTACCCGCGCTCATCCGCGTCGGCCGGCGCTTCCGAAGCTTCTTCCACGGCCCGGCGGATGGCCTGCCTGAACAGCCCGATGCCCTGGTCGAAGGCGGCGGAGATGGGCAGCACGGGCGTCCGGGGCACGCGGCGCTTGAACCGGCGCAGGTTCGCCTCGGCGGCCGGCTCGTCCATCTTGTTGGCCACGACGAGGCGCGGGCGCCCCGCGAGCGCGGGATCGTGCAACGCGAGTTCCTCCAGGAGCTGGCGGTAGTCGTCCCACGGGGCGCGGTTGTCGGTGCCGGCCATGTCCAGGAGGATCACCAGCACCTTGCAACGCTGTATATGACGCAGGAAGGCGTGCCCGAGGCCGACGTCGCGATGCGCGCCCTCGATGAGGCCCGGCACGTCGCAGACGACGAGGCGGCGGTAGTCCGAGTACTCGACGATGCCGATCTGCGGCGTGAGCGTGGTGAAGGGATAGGGCGCGATCCTCGGCCGCGCATGGGAGATGGCGGAGAGGAGCGTGGACTTGCCCGCGTTGGGAAAGCCGACCAGGCCCACGTCGGCCAGCACGCGGAGCTCGAGGAGGAACTCACCCTCGTCGCCGGGCTCGCCGGGCTGGGCGAAGCGCGGGGTCTGGCGCGCGGCGGTGGCGAAGTTGCGGTTGCCCAGGCCGCCGCGGCCGCCCTTGCACAGGACGAACTGCTGGCCGTGCACGGTCAGGTCGGCGACGAGCTCGCGCTCGCCGGTCTCCGCGGAGGCAGTCTCCACCGTCGCAGCCTCCAGATCCACCTCCATGGCCCGCACTCCGGCGGCATGACGGATGACGGGCCGCTCCCCGGTGCTGGAGCGGAACAGCGGGCGGGAGGTGGGCGGGGTGTCCCCGGCCGGCTCCTCGGTGGAGTCGTCCGGTTCAGCGGCCGGGGGCGTGGGCAGCCGCCAGACCAGCGTGCCGCAGGGCACCTTCACGATGAGATCGGCGCCGGCGTGGCCGTCCATCCCCTTGCCCATGCCGTGATCGCCGTCCTTCGCGTGGAGGCGCGGACGGTAGAACTGGGCGATGAGGTTGTTGAGGTCGTGATCGGCCTCGAGGATCACGCTGCCGCCCCGGCCCCCGTTGCCGCCATCGGGGCCGCCCTTGGGCCGGTAGGCCTCGCGGCAGAGCGAGACGCAGCCGCGGCCGCCGTGGCCGGCGCGGGCTTGGACGAGGATCTCATCAATGAACATGGCCGGAAAGAAAAAGGGCGAGGCTGGCGGCCTCGCCCGGAAAAACTGGCGGTGAACCGCAGGTCAGTTGCCGGCCGGGGCCGGCGCAGCCGCGGCCGCCGCGGGCACGACATTCACGCGGCGGCGGGCCTTCTCGAACTGGACGTGCCCTTTCACCAGTGCAAAGAGCGTCCAGTCGCGGCCGGTGCCGACGTTGCGGCCGGCGTGATACTTCGAGCCACGCTGGCGGAGGATGATGCTGCCGGCGGGGATGAGCTCGCCGCCAAACGCCTTCACACCGAGCCGCTTCGCGTTGCTGTCGCGGCCGTTCCGGCTGCTGCCCTGTCCTTTTTTATGCGCCATAAGCCTATGCCTTGATCTCCTTGACCAACACGACGGTCTGTTCCTGCCGGTGGCCCTGCTTCTTGTGGTAGCCCTTCCGGCGTTTCATTTTCCAGATCACGACCTTGTCGCCGCGCTGGTGCTGGACCACGTCGGCCACGACGGACGCCCCGGCCACGGTGGGCTGGCCGACCGTGAACTGGCCGTCGCGGGCCACGAGCAGCACGCGGTCAAGCGTCACGGGGTGGCCGGGCTCAACCTCGAGGCGTTCGAGAGTCAGCTTGTCTCCGGCGGCGACGCGGTACTGTTTCCCGCCTGTTTCAACTACGGCGTACATGATCAAATCCTTCGCAAAGGGCGGGTAAGGGAACAGGCGGAACGCCGGGTGTCAACGTCCCAGTTGCGGCTCCCGCGTGGTATTGCGCAGGACGACGGCCGAAGGGCCCCGCTGCTGCCAGGTTTCCATCAGGCCGCCCGGAACGGGGGACGGCCCCTTGATGTACGAGCCGAGCGCCAGGTCCTCGTCCCCGTCACCGTCCAGGTCGCCGGCATCCATGACCAGCCAGCGGCCGGCGATGCACTCCGGGAAGGTCCAGGGCGAAAACTTCAGGCCGCCGTGGTTCTCGAAGTACACGAAGCTCTCCCGCGGCCGGCTGACGTAATCGGGGAAGAACGAGATCGCGGCGACGTCCAGGTCGCCGTCGAGGTCGAAGTCGCGCGCCAGCGCGCGGTAGGCGCCGTTCAGGGGATGAAACCACGCCTCCTCGAACTTCAGGCCGCCGCGGTTCAGGTAGGCCCGCACGCCGTGGTAGTTCTTCAACGGCGAGGCGTACTCCCCGTTGTCGCCGTTGGTCACCAGCAGGTCGGGCCGGCCGTCGGCGTCCAGATCGGCCACGTCGAACCAGCTGTGGCCGAAGAGGGGATGGCGTCGCAGGATCTCCCGCATCGTGAACTCGCCGTCGCCATCGTTCAGGAAGAGGTAGAGGCCCTCAGACTCCTGGGCGAACAGGGCCATGATGTCCGGCCGGCCGTCGCCGTTCCAGTCGCGGATGTCCGTGCGGAGGCAGCCGGGCTTGTCCAGCAGGCGGTGCTCGCGCAGGCCGCCTTCCGTCGCCTCGTACCAGGCGAGGCGGCCGATCAAGTTGCCGAAGACGGAGACGACCAGGTCCGGCCGGCCGTCGCCGTTCAGGTCGGCCTCCTGCACGTCGGTGGTGCGGGGGAGGTTGGTGACGAGCACCTGCGGCTGCCAGGCACCCCCGGTGCGGGTCCAGCGGGTGATGGCGGCCAGTTCGGTCTGCGCGGGCTGGAAGGAGCCGATGTTGGCCAGCAGGAGGGACCCGCCGGACCACTTCGCCGCCACGGGCGTGTTGCCGAGCGCCAGGGCCTCGCGGAAGGCGAGTTGGCCGTCGAGGATCGCCAGCGTGCGGGTGAAGTCGTCGCCCATGAGCAGCCGGCCGCCGTCGCCGGGCAGGATCTTCACCAGCGTCGTGGACGGGGTCGCGGTGCGGCGGCGGACCGGCTCGAGACGGAAGGACTTCAAGCCGAGCTCAATCCCGGGCGCGGGCGGAGCCGGCCAGGCGGCCTCCGGGGCCCGGGCAAGGTAGTAGTCCACGACGGCGGTGAACTCCTCCTCCGTCATGATGGGCTGCGGGGCGATGACGGCGTGCTTCAGCATGAAGCTGATCTCGTCCGAGGAGGCCATCTCCGGCGGGTAGAGGCCGACGCGGACCTTCATGCGGGGCAGGATCTGCTCAAACCAGGTGCGCCGGTCGAGGAGCCCGGGGGCGGACTCGAGGTGGCAGGTGGCGCAATGCGTGGCGGCGACGCGGCGACCCGCCTCGACGTTGGCAAGATCAACCTGCCAGGGAATGGCGGGCGGGGCCGCCGCGGTCGGCGGGTTGGCCAGGCCGCTCCCCGGCTGACCGAGCAGCAGGGCCGCCAGCAGCGCAAAAGTCGGCGGCCGGTAGGACGACATCGCGGGGAGGATGCGGGGAAGGACCGGTGCGGGCAAAAAAAGAAGGGACCGGGTTGCCCCGGTCCCTTCCTGAGTCGTTGGCTGGAATCAGCGCTTGATCCGGCCGAAGCGGGCCTGGACCGCCTCGATGGGCACGGTCTGGGGTGACGCCAGTCCGGTGTCCGTCCAGGGGCCCAGGACGGAATTGCCGGTCTCAAGCGTACCGCCACCGGTCCATTCGATCCGGAGGTTGTTGCCCTGACGGGTGACGGTGATCACCGGCCGATTGTCAGCCTGGGCAGGGACGAGCATGAAGTAATCGTAGTCGCCGCTGTCCATGGTGAACCGGAAGGTGGTCGGAGTCCCGGAGGAGGCCACGACCGCCATGGCCCCGCCGCTCATGAGCGGCACGAGCCTGTTGGCGCCCCAACCACCGGTCGAGTTGCCGAGGAAGCTGCCCAGCGGGCTGAGGGTCTGGTTCGTCGTGGTGATGTCACCACCGACGGTGGCCAGCGTGCCACGGAGACGATCCGGCAGCCCGGCGGCGTCACCGTGTGAGAGGGCGGCCCAGACGTTGTACTGGCCGGCGGGAACCGTGCGGGTGTAGTTGCCGAAGTCGGCGGTGTCCACCCAGCCCAGCTTGTAGTTGGCGTTCATTTCCCAGGTGCCGCGATCGCGCCAGACCCCGCCGTTCTCGTTCATGTTCTTGTTGGGGTTCAGGTTCAGGCGGTACTGGCGGGAGTCGTTCCCGTCGTTCGAACCGTAGTCCACGTTCACCACGGCGTTCAGGTTCGAGTAGGCGAGCGTGCTGTAGGGCATCGTGCTGGCGGCGGCGATGGTCTTGCCGCCGTCGTAGTTGAAGTCCTCCGCCTCGACGAGGAACTGGCCGGGCGTGCCGAGCGCGTTCGCCGTGAAGGTGCCGGTGAAGGAGTCGGCCTTGCCGCTGCTGTCGCTCCAGTTCAGGACGTAGGTGTGGCTGCCCAGCGGAGCCTGCGGGATGGAGTACGCGACCGTGGTCACATCCCCAACCTTGCTGATGGAGCTCTGGGCCGTGACGTCGGTGCCATTGAGCGACAGGCGGACCGAGGACTGATTCACCGTGGTGGCCATGTCCTCAAGCTGGAGGTTCAGGCTGGCCTTGTTGCGCGGCACGTCCGCTCCAGGCGCGGGCGAGGCGGCGATGACCGCCGGGCTGGCGTTGGTCTTGACCAGGATGAAGTAGTCGAAGTCACCGCTGTCCAGGTTGAACCGGAACGTGGTGGCCTGGCTGCCGGTGACCTTGAAGAACGCCGGGCGGCCGCCGAATCCAGTCATCGCCACGAGGTCGTTGGCACCCCAGCCGCCGGAGCCGGGGGCGTTGAAGCTGCCGAGGGCCACGGTGGTCTGGTTGGAGACGGCCGGGTTGCTGGTCACGCGGGCGAGGCTGCCGCGGATCTGGTTCGCGGCGGTGCCGTCGAAGGACAGCCCGGCCACCGCGGTGTACACGCCGGCGGGGACGGTGCGGGTGTAGTTCTGCCACTCGCCGCTCGCCACCCAGCCGATCTTGTAGCTGGCGGTGACCTCATTGCCGCCCGGACGCGCCGTGCCCCAGCGGCCGCCGAGGTTGGCGTTCATGTTGACGTTGTTGGGCGCGGTGTCCGTGCCGCCATTGGCCACGGTGCGGTAGAGGTCGGAGTCGTTGCCATCCGCGTTGTTGTAGTCAATGTGGCGGAAGGCGGGCTCACCATCAAAGGCGCCACCGGCATACGGCATGGTGTTGGACTCGGACTTGGTGTTCACGCCGTTGCTGTTGTAGTCCTCGGCCTCGACCCAGAAGGTGTCCGGCGGGGCGGGCAGGTCGGTCGGGGCGAGCTTGCGGACGGACCACGGGATCGTGATCGAACGGCGCGCGGCCTGGCCGCTCTCCTGGTAGCTCAGGACGGCGGTGTGCGACGAGCCGAAGGCCAGCGGGGCGGGCGGATTCCAGGTAACCACGGTGCCGGCCACGTTGGGTGTGACGGCCGTGCCGTCCACGGTGAGCTGGATGTCGCTGATGGTGGTCGTGCCGTTGACCAGCTCGGCGCGGAGGCCCTGAGCGGGCTGGGCATTGGCAAACCCGGGGTAGGGGCTGACCAGGCGCGCATAGGCGCGGCCGTTGGCGGTGCGGAAGGCCTTCACGTGGCCGGCCACGCCGGTGGCGTTGATGAGGATCTTCTCGCCGGTGGTCACATTGACCATGAACCACTCGCAGTTGGCCCCGCCGCCGCCTTCCCACCAGGAGAGGCGGAAAGGATAGAAGCCATCCTCGGTGATCTCGAAGTCGAACAGGGTGTCCGCGGAACCGCGGCCGCCGTTAAAGAATCCGAGGCGCTGGCCGAGGGGATCCGGCGCATTGCCCCAGACGGAGACGGTGAAGCCGTCGTCCGAGTTCACGCCCATGCGGTAGTAGCCCTTGGCGAGCTGGAGGTAGGCCCAACCTTCGCTGGCGAAGTTGTCGGTGCTGCTGGTGTTGCCCGGGATGCCGTGGATGAGCTGGTCCTCAAAGCCGTTCGAGGCGTTGAAGTTGCCGATCTCGGCCGGGGCGTCCTGATTGAGGTTGATCAGGTCGAGACCCACCACGTTGGTGTCGGAGGCGACGTTCTCCAGCGGGAGTCCGGTGGCTGCGTCGCGGAAAGCGCCGGCCAGGTTGTTCTCGGCGTTGACGATCGAATTCGCGTCACCCACTCGGTTCACAACCCGGGCGACCTCAAGCTGGAAGGTGCGGAAGTTGATGCCCGGGCCCGAGGCGGAGGCGATCCTGTACGCGGCCGGGATTGTGGCGTACGGCGAAACCGTGGCCGAGCGGCTGGCGCTGATATCCTGGTTGGAGCTGTCCTTGAAGGCCACCGTCACCGTCTGGGTGGAGGCGGAGGGGAACAGCGTGCCGGCCGGCGGCACGAGCTGGATGCGGGTGATGCCGTCCGCCCGGGTCAGCGACGAGGCCGTGGCCGGCGCACCGTTCAGCGTGAGCACGATGGTGTTCGTGTTGACCGTGGTGCCGGAGTCGGTGATCGAGAGGTTGAGCACCGAGGCGAGCGCGCCGAGGCCGCCGACGACGGGCTTGGTGGCGGCGGCGGTGACGATGCGGACGTTGTCCACATGGTGGTTCTCGTTGGCACCGCCGGTGCGGCCCGCAAGGATCAGGCGGCCACGACTGGGGTTGTACTGGATGGTCTGGCCGTCGAGCACCTTGTTGCCCTTCCAGGTGACGGTCAGCTTGCCGTCCTCAGCAATCTGGGCGATGAAACGCTGCCAGCAGAGGACGCTGGGGTCACCGAGTCCATCCGCCGCGCGAGGCCCGGTCTGGAGCGAGGTGATGTCATCGCAGGCGCCGTGGCGGGTGGGCAGGGCCTGCCGGATGAGCGTCACGTTATCCACGCGGACGATGATGCCCTCGATGTCGCCGCCGTCCGGGAGAGTGTTGCCCTGCCAGGTGTCGAAGCTGACGGCGAGACCGGTGGTGGAGCCGGCCTCGGGGACGCCGCCGGCGAAGTTGCCCGTGGCGCCGCTGTCGGCTTCCATGTCAGTGATCAGCGGGTCACCTTGGCGGGCAAAGCTGATGGAGAAGCCGTCGGCCGGGCGGTCGGTGGTGCCGTTGCCGACACGGAAGTCGGCCTCAACGGTGAAGGAGGCGACGACGAGGCCGGCGTCGAAATCGTCGAAGAGGACGCCTGCGTACTGGCCGCCGCCCGCATCCGTGATGGCCAGGTAGCCGCCGGTGGCCGGGTTGCCGCCGGTGTTGTTCCAGACGGAGGCGTCGCGGTTGCCGACAATCTTCAGGATGCCGAGCGGGTCGGTATCGAAGTTGAAGCTGTTTGTACCGGCCTGCACGGACAGGGCGGCACCCAGCGCGGTGCCGGCCGTCAGGAGCCGGCGGACCGCAGGTATGTGGATGGGGAGTTTCATCGGGTGGTTTACGTGTTTGTGGCGGTTACGGCGCAAACGGGCACGCACGCCGCGCGCGGGGCTCCGTCACCAGACGGGAAGGCTGCGGGCACGTTTGCGCCGGTGTTGGCCACATGGGTTCGTGCAAAAGAAACAAGATGACGCCGCTGTCATGCAAGGGATTTCTTGCCGCCGACGCGCTTTTCACCCCGGGAGGGCGGCTTTTCACCCCGTCCGACCGCCGATCACCCCCAAAGCTGCCGGTCCAGCGTGCGGCACTGCACCGCCTCGAGCACATGCTCGGCGGCGACGGCCTCCGTGCCGGCGAGGTCGGCGATGGTGCGGGCGACCTTGAGGATGCGGTCGTAGGCGCGGGCGCTGAGGTTCAGCTCCTGCATCGCGTGGCGGAGCAGTTCCAGCGTGGCCTCGTCCGGGGTGGCGCAGGCCTTGAGTTCACGGCTGCCCATGCGGGCGTTGCAGGTGAGGCGCCCGCCGAACCGCTCCTGCTGCCGGCGCCGCGCGGCGATCACGCGTTCCCGGACGGCCGCGGAAGCCTCCCCCGGGCGGCCGCCGGTCATCTCGGCGAACTTCACCGGCGGCACCTCGATGTGCAGGTCAATCCGGTCCAGCAGCGGCCCGGACACGCGGTTGAGGTAGCCTTGGATCTCGCGTGGCGAGCAGCGGGACTCGCCGGGCATCCGGCCGTCCGGCGTCGGGTTCATCGCCGCCACGAGCATGAACTGCGACGGGAAGGTCACCGTGCCCGCCGCGCGGCTGATGGTGACCCGCCCCTCCTCGAGCGGCTGGCGCATGGTCTCGAGGACGGTGCGCTTGAACTCCGGCAGCTCGTCCAGGAAGAGCACGCCGTGGTGGGCGATGGAAATCTCGCCGGGGGTCGGGTTCACGTTGCCGCCCAGCAGCCCGGCGTCGCTGGCGGTGTGGTGCGGCGCGCGGAAGGGCCGGCGCGTGACCAGCGCCTGCCCCGGGGCGAGCAGGCCGGCGATGCTGTGGATGCGCGTCGTCTCCAGCGCCTCCCCGAGCGTGAGCGGCGGCAGGATGGTGGGCAGCCGCTTGGCGAGCATGGACTTCCCGGTGCCGGGCGGGCCGATGAGGAGGACGTTGTGGCCGCCGGCCGCGGCGATCTCGAGCGCGCGCTTCACGGATTCCTGTCCCTTCACGTCCGCGAAGTCCACGTCCTCCGTCCATGGCTGGTCGAAGATGTGCTCCAGGTCCACCGTGGTGGGCGCGAGCTGGAGCCCGCCGGCGAGGAAGTCCGCGGCCTCGCGCAGGTTGCGCACGGCGATGACCTCGAGGCCCGCGACCACCGCGGCCTCGGCGGCGTTCTCGGCGGCCACGATGACGCCGCGCCGGCCCTCGGCCCGGGCGCGGAGCGCGATGGGCAGCACGCCCTTCACCGGGCGCACCGCGCCGGTCAGCGCCAGCTCGCCCACGAGGATGAAGTCACCCAGCCGCCGCGTCTCGAGCTGCTCGCTGGCGGCGAGCGTGCCGACGGCGATCGGGAGGTCGAAGCTCGGCCCCTCCTTCCGCACGTCGGCCGGGGCGAGGTTGATGGTGGTCCGGCCCATGGGCACGCGGTAGCCGGAGTTGGTGAGCGCGGTGCCCACGCGGTCACGCGACTCCTTCACCGCCGCGTCCGGGAGGCCGACGATGACGATGAGCGTGTCGCCATAGCCCGCGTTGACCTCGACCTCGACCGGGAAGGCCTCGATGCCGTTGACCGCTGCGGAAAGGACGCAGGCGAGCATGCCGGGATGAAGCCGGACGGCCGGGGAAGTGCAAGGCTCAAAGCACGGGGACGGCCCGCGGCCCCCCCTGGGGCCGCGTCCGGGGCGGCCTCACCTCGCCAGCCGGACCGTGTTGAAGACCACCGTCGCTTTGGACGCCGGCAGCGCCACGAAATGATAGGGCTGGGTCGCCGCCGACGTGACGAGAAGGCCGGCCTTCGGCTTCCGCTCCTCCACCTGCAGGCGGATGCGGTGGCGGCCGGCCTCGGCGCCGACGAGCGTGACCGTGTGGCCGCCGGTCGGGCGCGTGCCGAGGGTGAGCGCCACCACCATTTCGCGGGAGAAATCCACCGGCGGCGGCGCGCCCCCGCGCTCGAGGCCGGCGGCGTGCTCGGTCCAGAACCGGTACCACTCGACATCCGCGCGGAACACGCGCCGGCGGCGGTCCGTGATGCCGCTCCGCAGGCCCTTGGCCAGCGTGCGCCACGCCAGCGTCCGCGGCGGCATGGACGCGCAGCCGCCCACCAGGCCGGCCGCGGCGGCAAGCAGGAAGCGGCGGCGGGTCATGGGAGCGGAATGCGCATGGGACTCCCGCGACGCATAGGGTGAAGCCAGTCCACGCTCCAAGCCCCAAGTTCCGGATTCGCCGGGCACCCGGGCCGGGCACGGCCGCACACCGCCGGGGGCGCCTGGCTTCCACCCGGCCGGACGCGGCCGCGAACTTGGAGCCGGAGGCCCGGAGTCCTGGCCCGCATCATGGCACCTCCGACACCACGCGGAAATACCCCTGCGCCCCGGCCCCGGCCGGCAGCGGCTCTTCCCGCACCTGCACGCCCGTCGTGCCGAACGGGAGCGTCACCACCGGCGTGAAGCCGCCCGGCAGCGCGGCGCTTTGCTCAAGGCGCTGGAAGCGGTCCGCCGCCGCCAGCCAGCGCAGCCGCAGGCCCGGTGTGGCCGTGCGTTCCCACGCCAGCGCCGGCGTCGAGCCGGCGTCGCGCGCATCCGTCCCGCCGCCAAACTCGTCCCGGTCCGCCGCGCCGTCGCCGTCGAAATCCGTGCCCGGCCCCGCCACGCCGCCGCCGCCAAACACCTCCTGCTCCCAGTCGTCCGGCATCCCGTCCGCGTCGAGGTCCAGCCGCACCCGCAGGCGCACGAGGTCGAAGACGCCCGCCGCCCCGGGCTCCTCGGCGGTGAACTCCAGCGTGAACGGCCCCGCCGCCCCGCCGCTCGGCGTCAGGCGCACGCGGACCTCGGCCGGCTCCCCGTCCACCGCGAGGTCGGGACTGGTCCAGCCCGCGGCGGCCGCCAGCGGCAAGGCGAGGCCGTCCGCCGCGTGGAAATACTCCACCTGCGTCCCGGCGGCCGCAGCCGGGCCGCGCAGGACCACCGGCGCCACGCGGTGCCCGCCGGCGTGCCGCCACGCCCGCAGGCGCAGCGCGTCCGCCGGGCCCGTGCGCGTCCAGAGGAACTCGGTTCCATGCACCGCGGGCGAATTCGTGCCGCGCCACGGGCCGGCCGGCGTGCGCGCCACGGCCAGGTCCGGCTCACCGCCCACGCGGTCCAAGGCGAGGATCTGCGCCGCCTCCCGCGCCGGCTCGCCGATCACGGACTCCGCGAAGGTCCGGAACGCCACAGTCGCGCCCCCGCCGCCGATGGCCGTGCCCCCGCTGGGGCCGTCACCCGGCCGGCCGGCGCGGTCGCCGGAAATCAGGCTCAACCCGCCCGTGATCCGGTGAAAGAGGAAGACCTGCGCGAAGCGGTCCGCGGCCGACGCCGCATCGCAGCCCCGGCTGGTCGCCAGCGTCAGCACGTCGCCCTCGCCGCTGACGCGTGCGCCGCCGATCTTCCGCCCGCCAAGCCGGTCACCGACCAGGTCCGCGATCCGCCGGCGCTGGCCGGCCTGGCGGTCCCAGAGCACCGCGCCGGCCGGCCGGCCGTCCGGCAGCACGTCGGTCGCCTCGGTGCCGTACACGACCCAGCGGCCGTCGTCGGACAGGCTCGAGCCATCGGCGGCGTCGTTGCCGGGCCGGGCGTCGGGCCGCGCGCTGACCAGCTCGAGCGCGCCCGTGTGCAGGTCGCGGAGGAACGTGTCGCTGAAGCCGTTGGTGTCGCCCGGCGCGAGGTTGTCCGCGTGCGTGGTGAAGAGGACGAAACGCCCGTCCGGCGTGACCGCGTCCAGCGAGGCATCCCCGTTGCCGTACGGTCCGTTCGCGGACTTGGTCACGCAGTCCACGGTGTTGAAGGGCCGGTCGAGCATGAAGACGTCGGAGGCGCCGTTGGTGTCGTCCCGGGCCGCAGGCGAGATCGTGCGGAAAAAGGTCAGCCGCGAGCCGGCCGCCAGCGCGGCGAACTCCGCCCCGCGCGTGAGCGGCCCGCCGT
This sequence comes from Limisphaerales bacterium, assembly GCA_046155815.1. Taxonomy (GTDB): domain Bacteria; phylum Verrucomicrobiota; class Verrucomicrobiia; order Limisphaerales; family CAIMTB01; genus JBJXFY01. The sequence continues at coordinate 20,149 of JBJXFY010000160.1, forward strand.
CCCAGCCCCGGCTCACGCGCTCCACGGTCCCGTTCTGGAGATTGGCCACGAAGACGTCCTCGACGTCGTTGGCGTCGTCGGGCACGAGGTTGTCCGCGTGGGACTGGAAGGCCACGGCCAGGCCGTCGCGGCTGATCGCGCCGTAGCGGCTCGGGCCGTTGGCCAGCGCGGCGGGCGTGCCGGAGACGATCCGCGTCCGCCAGAGCGCCCGGTCGTGCAGGAAGACGTCCGACACGAAGTTCGTGTCGCCCGCCGCCAGCGTGTCGGCCTCAGAATCGAAGATGATCCGATTGCGGTCGGCGCTGATGCCTTGAAAGCCCGCTGCTCGAGCGGCCGGCGCGCCATCCGCGTCCACGGACACGAGCTGCAGCGTGGGAAAGCCGACGGGCGTGGTGGCCACGGCCGTCACGGCGTCGAGCACCCGGCCCTCGGCGAGCACTTCGCAGCGGAGGGCGGCCTTGGCGGCGGAGGGGCTGGCCGATGGCACGAGCCCGACGCTGAAATCAAGCGCCCCGCCGGGCGGCAGCGCCGCCGTTGCGTGGCCCGCGCCCTGCGCCGCACCGGAAATGTCCGCGCCGCCCAGACGCGCCACGGCTGACCAGCCGGCCGGCGGCGGCTGGAGGCGGAAGCTGAACGTGCGCGCGGCGCTGCCTTGGTTCACCAACTGCACCACGAAGCCGGCCTCCGCCCCCGCGGCGACCGGGGCCGGGCCTTCGAGGCGCTGGGTGATCGCCGGCCCCACCAGCCCGCGGCCGACGAAGTTCGTGGCGCCGTCCACCCGCCGCACCGCGAGGTCGGCGCGGTTCGTGCCACGGTCCAGCACCAGCACGTCCAGTTCGCCGTTGCCGTCGCCCGGCGCGAAGTTGGCCGCGTACGAACTCACCGAGGCGAAGCGCCCCTCGCCCGGCAGGTCGGTGAAGAAGGCGTTGTCGTCGCCCGGCAGGCCGCCCTCGTTCCACGCCAGCGCCGTCGCGTAGCCGGCCAGCCGGTCGAAGACGAACGGCCGGAACGACGCGATGCCCGGGCCGGGGAACTGCCGGCTTTCCGTGACGAACGCCACCCAGCGCCCGTCGGCGCTCAACCCGTCCACGAAGCAGTCCGCATCCGTCACGGTCCCGCCGTCCGGCCGCACGCTGGCCAGCCGCGTGGTGCGCGCCTGCCGGTCGCGCACGTAGGTGTGGATGAGCTGGTTCGCCGCGCCGGCGCCCAGGTTGCCGGCGGTGGACTGGAAGGCCACATGCCGCCCGTCCGCGCTGAGGCGCGTGTAGACGCTGTCGCTGTCGGCCGGCGCGCCGGCGTCCGTCACGCTGACCCATTCGTAGGTCTGCGCCACGCGGTCGTAGGTGTAGACATCCCAGAGATTGTTCGCGTCGGCGGGCACCAGCGTCGAGGCCAGCGCATGGAAGGCCACCAGCCGGCCATCCGCGCTGATCACCGGCGCATCGGCGGGGCCGTCGGAGAAGACGCCGCCTCGACGCGTGACCATGGTGGTGGTGCCCGCCTGGCGGTCGCGCAGGAAGATGTCGCGGACCTGGTTGGGGTCGGAGGAGGTGAGCGACATCGCGTCCGACGCGAACACCACGTAGCGGCCGTCCGCGCTGATCGAGGGCGAGTCGCTGTCCAACCCGCGCCCGGCGGCGCGGACATGGGCGCTGGCCAGCTGGACGGCACGCGTGTCGCGGTTCCAGACGAAGACGTCCAGCGCGTCGTTGTCCACGTTGCCCGCGAGGTTCTCCGCAAAGGAGGAGAAGGCCACGAAGCGCCCGTCCGCGCTGAGCGTGGCCTCGACGCTGTCGTCATCCCCGCCCGCGCCGGCCGGCGTCTGGCTGACGCGCACCGTGGTGCCGGCGACGAGGTCACGGAAGAAGATGTCCCTGAAGCCCCCGGTGTCGCCGGCCACGAGATTCGTGGCGTCCGACACGAAGGCGAGGTATCGCCCGTCCGCGCTGAGCGAGCCGAGGCGGCTGGGGCCGTTGCCCTGCCGCCCGTCGCCGCCGCGACGGCTGGCAAGCGTGACGGCGGCCGGCGGGGCAGGCGGGAGATTCGTGGCGATGACCGCGGCCTGCGCGAGCTGGACGGCGCGGCCGGCGTTCAGCCGGCCGCCGGAAAGCACGCGGCCCTGCCAGGCGGGGACGAGGTCGGCGGAGTTCACCAGCAGCGCGCGGAGCTGCGGCAACGTGAGGTTCGTCCTGAGCGCCAGCAGCAGCGCCGCGGTGCCGGCGACGTGCGGCGCGGCCATCGAGGTGCCGCCCTGCTCGACGTACCGCGGGCCGCCGCGGCCAAGGCTCAGCACGCCCGTGCCCGGCGCAGCCAGGTGGACCGTGCGCGGCCCCCAGTTGCTGAAGCTCGCCGGGTCGTCGCACGGGTCGCTCGCCGCCACGGACAGGATGCCCGGCGAGTCGTAGCCGGAGGGGTAGTGCGGCTGGGTGTCGTTGTCCTCGTGGTCGTTGCCCGCCGCGCACACGCTCAGGATGCCGGCCTCCGCCGCGGCCTGGAGCGCCTCGTTGAGCGCGCCGCTGGCGAAGCCGCCGCCCCACGAGTTGTTCGTGATCCGCACCGGCACGCCCCGCCGCCGCAGCGCCGTCACGTAGTCGAACGCGCGCACGATGTCCGCCGTGGTCGCCGCGCCGTCCGCCGAGAGGATGCGCACGCACAGGATGCGCGCCGTCCACGCCACGCCGGCCATGCCGCGGCCGTCGTTGCCCACCGCGGCGATCGTCCCGGCGACGTGCGTGCCGTGGCCCTGGTCGTCCTGCGGGTCGCCGTCGTTGTCCACGAAATCGAAGCCATGCACGTCGTCCGTGAAGCCGTTGGCGTCGTCGTCCACGCCGTTCGCGGGGATCTCGCCGGGGTTGCGCCAGACGTTCGGCGCGAGGTCGGGGTGCGTGTAGTCCACGCCCGTGTCGAGCACCGCCACGACCACGTTCGAGCTGCCCGTGGTGGCGGTCCAGGCGTTCGTGGCGCCGATCTTCTCGAGGCCCCAGAGCCGGCCGAAGTAGGGATCGTTGGGCGTTCCGAGCAGGCGGTAGCGGGCGTTGGGCTCGGCGGCGGCGATGCCCGGCCGCGCGCGCAGCCAGGCGAGGCCGGCCGCGGCGTCCATCCCCGGCGGGAGCTGCACGCGCTGCCAGCCGGAACCGCCGAGCGACTGGAGGACGCGCACGCCCGGCATCAGCAGCCCGGCCGCCTGCGGCTGCGGCCCGGGCCGGGGCGCGGCGAACTTCACCAGCACCTCGCCGCGGACGAACTCGCCCGCCGGCAACGGCCGCGCCGCCGGTCCCGCCGCCGGCCGCCGCAGGGCATTCTGCCCCGCTGCGGGAAGGATGACTCCGCCGGCGAGCCACAGCCCCGCCAGCATGACACGCGCGAACATGGCCGCGACTGAACCACCGCCCCGCCGCACGGGCAACCGCCGCCGCGCGGCTGAGGCGCGTCGTCGCCCTCGTAGGGCCGGCCGCCTACGCCCCATCAGAAGCGGAAGCTCTCGTTCATCCGCCCGCAGTGCGGACAGCGCGAGAGGTCCACGTCCGGGTCGTCCGTGTACACCGACGAGCACTCGCGGCAGCGGAAAATGCGGTCCTGGGTCGGCTCCGGCTCGAAGCGGCGGCGGCGGGCGTAGGTGTGCAGCGTCAGCACGAGCAGCACGGCCAGGCTCGCGCCCACGTACAGCGCCAGCAGCACGTCCGGCCTCATGGCGCGGCGCCCCCCGCACCCCAGTTCAGCTCGACCTCGGCCCAGCCGGCGGTGTCGCCGGGCCGGCCCTCCGCGGCGGGCACCGCGAAGCGCAGCGCCCGGGCGGCGGCCAGCGCGGCGGCGTCCGCGGCGGGCAGGCCGCTGGAAGCCGCGACCGCCGGCGGCGTGCTCACATGGCCGGCGGCGTCGAAGGCGACGCGGAGCGTGACCGGCCCGGCGGGTCCGGCGTTCGTTCCGGGCGTGGCGGGAGGCGCGGCGGCCAGCAGCCGCACCCCGGACGGCGCGGACACGAGCCGCCAGCAGGCGCCGGCCAAAGGCACGGGTGGCGCAACGGGCGTCGCCAGCGCAGGCGGCGTCCAGCGCACGGCGGGCGACGCGGCGGGCGAGGAGGGGAAATCAGGCGGCACGGCGGCCGCCCAGGCCTGCGCTGCCGGCAGGGGCCGGGGCTCGGCGGCGAAGGCTTCCGCCGGATACGGCGCCGGCACCGGCCGCAGCCACGCCACGCCGGAAAAGTCATCCGGACCCGGCAGCAGGAACACCGTGGGGGACAGCCCGTCCAGCCAGCCGGGAACCGCGACGGCATCGTGCGCCAGAAAGCGTCCCCGCCAGGGATCGGGCGGCGGCGGCCGGGGCGTGCCCCGTCCGCCGAGCCACCAGATGACCGCGACCTGCGCCACGAAGATCACGGCCGCGCCCCACGCCCAGCGCGGCACCCGGCGGAGGCCGGGGCCCGGGAGGACGGCGTTCATCCGGGCGGGGCGTTGGTTGCGGCGTACGTCGCGGACGCGGGCAGCGGGGCCGGGCTGGTGGCCAGCACGACATCCGTGATGCCGCATTCGCGGGCGAGGTTGAAGAGCGAGGCGAGCCGGGCCGCGGAGGTGGAGCGGTCCGCGAGCAGCAGCAACGAGGGGTTCCCGGACCGCGAGGCCACGGCCCCGGCGAGCCGGTCCCGAAGGGCTTCCTCGCCGATGACCTGGTTCTCAAAGCTCAGGCGCCCGGCGGCGTCCACGGCGACGGTGAAGCGGGGAAGGAACGTGCCGCGGATGGCCGGCGCTTCCGGCAGCGCGAGCCGGACGCCCGCCGGGAGCACGAGCGACGAATGCAACGCCACCAGCCCAAAGAGCAGGAAGAGGCTCCCGGCCACCGCGGCCGGATCGGCGGGGCCCTTCAGCGTGGCGAGGCGGCGGGGGAACTTCACGGCGTGCGCGGACCGGCCGGCGGCCGGGATCCCTCGCCGGCCAGGAAATTGACGATCTCGGTGGAGGATTTCTCCATGTCGAGCAGCACATTGTTGAGCCGCGCGACGAGGTAGTTGTATCCCGCGTAGCAGGGGATGGCGAGGGCCAGGCCGGCGCCCATGCAGAGCAGTCCCTGCCAGATGCCGTCGGCCAGCTCCGCCGGCTGCACCGGCATGCCGGTGACCTGCAGCCGCCAGAAGACGCGCATGAAGCCGGCCACCGTGCCGAGCAGGCCGAGCAGCGGCGCGATCTGCGCGATGGTGGCGAGGATGGCGAGCTTTTGCTCGAGGCGCGGCAGTTCCAGGAGGCCGGCCTCCTCGACCGCCTCCTTCATCCCCTCGCGTCCGCGCTCGCGGCCGAGGATGGCGACCTTCACGAGCCGCGCGACCGGGCCGGGCGTGGCGTCGCAGATGGAGATGGCCTCGACGAGGTTGTCGCGCTTGAGGACGTTGCGGACACCGGTGAGGAATTCGGCGGCGTTGATCTGTGCGCGGTGGTAGTGCAGCAGGCGCTCGATGAACACGGCGACCGCCACGGCGCCCACGAGCAGGATGATCCAGAAGATCAACCCGCCCTTGGCCAGCATGAGAGGCATCGGACCGCTATAACCGGCCGCCGGGACGCTGGCAAAACGACAAGTTCCGGGCTCCGGCAACCTCGAACCGCTCCGGAGAACACGGCGGTCAGCCCAGGGCACCGCCCGCGGCGCCGGCGTTCCCGCTTTGCCGTTAGGCGCGGGGCAAGGGCGGGGATGGAGGAACAGGGGAGGAATCGTGACCCGCCTCTCTCCCAAGTAGGCAGTTGCCGAATCTGTGTCGGCCGCATACCATCCTCCCGCTTGATCTCGCTGCACGGGGAGGGATCGGCAAACAAACACCTCGGGAGAACCCCGATGACTCATAGACATTTCATGCGCTCGAAATTCATGGGCCGTCTCGCGCGAGCCGCGGCATGGCTGACCGGCTTGTTGGCCGCGGCCGACGTCATGGCGGCGTCACTGCCTGACACCACGTCCTCCCTTTCTGGGCCGCGCCGGAACATTGTCCGCCACGGCGTCGAGCTGCCGCAGAACTACGTGTGGCCGCTGGCCCTCGAACTGCAGCTCACCGACCACGCGGGCGTCCTGCGGGGCATGGGGGCGCAGGCGCTCGAGACCGAGGGCGAGGCGCGCTGGTTCAAGTTCCGGGTGCAGCCCGGCAGCCGCGTGGTAGTCACCCTCACCGGCCTGCCGGCCAACTATGACCTCGCGCTCTTCAAGGACATCCAGCAGGCGTTTGACGAGATCGTGACGGGCTCGGACCTGCCGCTGCTCGACGCGGAGTTTGCGGACGACACCTTCACGCCGGGCGACCTCTCCTCCTCCGCCTTCGCGCCAGAATCATTGGCACCGGACGCGTTCGCCCCGGCGCAGTTTTCGCCCGCGCAGTTTTCGCCCGCGCAGTTCTCGCCCGCGCAGTTCTCGCCCGCGCAGTTCAGCCCGGCGCAGTTCTCGCCCGCGCAATTCAGCCAGGATGCGTTTGCCCCAGCCCAGTTCTCGCCCGCCCAGTTCTCGCCGGCGCAGTTTTCCCCGGCGCAGTTTTCCCCGGCGCAGTTTTCCCCGGCGCAGTTCTCGCCCGCGCAGTTCAGCGACGCCTACGCCGGCGCGCAGGTGCGGAGCGTGATTGCGGTGTCGGCCTTCGACGGCCTCGCCCCGGAGGGCGTGGTGGTCGAGACGTGGAACAACGACACGTACTTCTATGTGATGGTGAGGGGACGCCAGGGTGCGTTCGACCCGGACAGCAGTTTCCGGCTGGACGTGTACCTCTACCCCGGCGCGTGCGCGCAGGTCTCTCCCATCCCCGTGGACGGCGGCGGGAATCCGCTGCCCGCCCCGACGCTCGCCGCGCCGGCGGGCGGCTTCCGGACCCTGATCCTCACCGACCTCGACCGGCTGGCCGGCCCGGACGCAACGCCGGTGCGCGCCATGCTTGAGATGAAGCTGGGCGACTTCGCCGCGCGGCCGGAGGTGGGGGGCCACATCCTGGACCTGTCCGAGGATCCGTGGATCCAGTTCTTCGCGCGGCAGGCCGAGGCTCACCCCTCCTGCCCCTACGCCAAGAACCTGCTGGCTGAGGCCATCCGCGACGTCATCGAGCGCTCGCGCAACGGCAACCCGCTCGAGTACGTGGTGCTGGCGGGCGGCGACGGCGTCATCCCCTTCTTCCGAGAGCCGGATGAGGCGCTGCTGGGGCCGGAGGAGGATTACTTCCCGCCCATGCTCGGCCAGAGTGCGTCCGAGGCGAGCCTGCGGCTCAATTTCTTCCTCACCCAGGATCCTTACGGCGCGCGCTGCGAGGTGTCCCGCAAGCTCACCGTGCTGCCGGTACCGGACCTCGCGGTCGGCCGGCTGATTGAGACTCCGGCGGAAATCACCGGCCAGCTCGACGCCTACCTCGGTACGGCGGCGGGGGTTCTGCCGGCACCCACAACCGCGCTCGTGACGGGCTACGACTTCCTCGATGACGTGGCCCGCGCGGTGGTCGCCGAGCTGGAATCCGGCCTGGGCGGGCCGGTGGAAAGCCTGATCACGCCGGCCACCGAGCCGCCCGCCAGCCCGGCCTCGTGGACCGCCACGGACCTGCGGGCGAAGCTGCTCGGCTCCCGGCATGACCTGATCTTCCTGGCCGGACACTTCAGCGCCGCCAGCGCGCTCGCGGCAGACTACCGCACGCGCCTGAACGCCGGGGAGCTCGCCGCCTCGCCGCTGAACCTCGAGCTGGCCCTGCTCTACAGCGCCGGCTGCCACTCCGGCTACAACCTCGTGGATGGTGACGTTGTGCCGTTCCTCACGCTCCAGCCGGACTGGCCACAGGCCGCCGCGCGCAAGAAAATGCTCCTGATCGCCGGCACCGGCTACCAGTACGGCGATACGGAGTTCATCGAGTACAGCGAGCGGCTCTACCTCGACTTTACGCGCGAGCTGCGGACGGGAACGGGCCCGGTGCCGGCGGGCAAGGCGCTGTTCCGCGCCAAGCGGAAGTACCTCGCGGAGGTCGCCGACCTGCGCGGCATCCACCACAAGTCCCTGTTGCAGACGACGCTCTACGGCCTCCCGATGGCGGCCGTGGATCTGCCGGGCGCGCGGCTCACCCCGGCCACCGCACCGACGGTGATCGCGGCGACCCAGGGCTACGCGGTGGATCCGGGCCTCACGCTCGGACTGCGCCGTGCGGACTTGGCGGTCACCCCGACGCTGACGCAGCACTCCCTGGAGCTGAATGACGCCACCGGCGGGGGAACTGTGACCGCGACCTGGCTCTCCGGCGCGGCAGGCGTGGCATCGCAGCCCGCCGAGCCGGTGCTGCCGCTCGAGTTCCGCAACGTGACCGTGCCGAACTTCAGCCTGCGCGGCATCGGTTTCCGCGGCGGCGAATTCGCGGACACCGCCGGCATCGTCCCGCTCACGGGCGCGGCCACCACGGAGATCCGCGGCGTGCACCCGGCTTTCCTGACGGACGTGTTTTTCCCGGTGAAGTTCTGGCGGGCGAATTACTTCGATGCCCTTTGCGGCGGCGACGGCACAACGCGGCTGGTGGTCACCCCCGCGCAGTTCATCTCCGACCCGCCGGACAGCGCGTCCGGCATCCAGCGGCGCTGGAACCGCACCGACTTCCGCCTCTTCTACAGCGACTACACCGCCAGCACGCCGGTGCCGGGGGAAGGCTTCTCCGTCTCCCCCGCCCTCGCCGCGCCGCCCACCATCGCGCGGGTGAGCGCCGTTACGGACGGCGATGACGTGGCTTTCGACGCCACGGTCGTCGGCCTTCCCGCCGCCGGCATCCAGGAGGTATGGGTGACCTACACCGCCGTCACCGGGCCGTTCGCCGGTCGCTGGACCTCGTTGGACCTCGTGCAGGACGCTGCGGACTCCCGCCAGTGGAAAGGCCGGTTGGCGCGGGGCACGACGCCGTCCGCAGACTTCCGCTTCATTGTTCAGGCGGTGAACGGCGTCGGCTTGGTGGCGCTTCAGACGCAGCTGGGTGCGTTCTTCATCCCGGATCGGACCGATCCGCCGGCCGTCCCGCCCGCGACCGCGGAGGTGGCCCTGCTCGCGCCGCCGGCGTCCGCGCCCTACGGCAGCCGCGTCGGGTTCCGCGCCCGGCTCACAAGCGGCGGCAGCCCGGTGGCCGGCGAGCGGCTGGTCTTCAAGCTCGGCGGGCAGCAGCTCCGCGCCCAGACCGGCGCCGACGGCGTGGCCGAGGTCACGATGAATGTGCTGGCGCCGCCGCGCGACTACGAGCTGACGGCCCTCTATCGCGGCTCGCCCCAGTACGACGCTGCGGACGACACCGTCGGGTTCACGGTGACGAAGGCGCCGGCGGCGCTGGTGCTGGTGCCGACGTCCGCCACCACCCGGCCCGGTGCGCCGGAGACGCTGGTCGCACGACTCACCACCGACGGCGGCTTCCCGCTGCTCGAGGAGACCGTCCTGTTCGTCGTCGAAGGCCAGGGCGGCGCGCACGTCGTCGCGGCCATCACCGACTTCAACGGCGAGGCCGGACTTGGCCCGGTGAACCTGCCCCCGGGCGCGTACACGGTGACCGCCAGCTTCGCACTGCCCATCGCGCCACCGCCCCCGTTCCCGGCCATCGCCACGGACAGCCCCCGTTACCTCGGTGCTTCCGCCGCCGGCACGCTGACGCTCGACGCGGAAATCCCCGCGCCCGTAGACGACTTTGTCCTGCGCAAGAGCGGCCCGGTCCTCAAGGTTCCGCTGGCGCTGCTGCTCGCGAACGACATCGACCCCGGCGGTGGCGCTTTGGAAATCGCGGATGCCGACCTGGAGACTTACCGTGGGGCGACCATCGAGCGCGACGGCGACTGGTTCATCATCTCGGGCCTGCAGGACGGCGTGGTGGACGGCTTCGCCTACATCGTCCAGAACACCGGCGGGCTCCAAGCCGCGGCCCGCGTCCGCATGGAGGACAACGCCAACATCGAGCCCTCGGTAAACCTGCTCGGCATCGAGTTCGTCGGGGGCAACGTCCGCATCCGTTTCGCCGGCATCCCCGGCCGCACCTACGCCGTGCAGTTTACGCCGTCCCTCAACCCGCCGGCCTGGGCGACCCTCGGCAACGCGACCGTCGGACCGGACGGGCTCGCGGTGTTCGTCGCGCCCGCGCCACCGGCACCGGCTGGCTTCTACCGCACCGCCCGGCCCTGAACACCATCCTGTCATGAAACGCCTCCTGCTTCCCCTCCTGCCCGTGCTCGCCGCCGCCGCCGCCCCGGCGGCGGAGTTCACCTTCGGTGCCGCCCCCGCTGCCGATGTGCCCGATGACAACGACTCCGGCCTCATCAGCACGATCAACGTGCCGGACCTTGGCCTGACCGTAACCGGCCTCACCGTCTCGCTCACGCTGCGCGGCGGGCTGGGCGGCGGCTGGAACGGCGACCTCTACGCGTACATCGCCCACGAGGGCAGCCTCGGCGTGCTGCTCAACCGGCCGGGGCGCACCGCCACAAGCCAGATCGGTTACGCGGACGACGGTTTCGTGGATGTGATCTTTTCCGACGCCGCGCCGGCGGACGTACACCTCTACCGGGCGTCCGGGGGCGGCAGCCCGGTCACGGGCCTGTGGCAGCCGGATGCCCGCGGCACGGACCCTGACACCGTGTTCGACACCGACGTCCGCACGCTCTTTCTTGCCGGCTTCGACAACCTGCCGGCAGCCGGGGAATGGCGGCTCTTCGTGGCCGACCTTTCGCCCGGCGGCTCGTTCGTGCTCGAAGGTTGGGGAATCACCTTCCAGTCGAACCCGACAACGCCCGGGCTGATTCCGGAGCCCGGCACGCTCGCCGGCGGGGCGGCGCTGGCGCTGCTGCTTGCAGCCGGCGCGGTGCGGCGGCTCACGCGCTGAACCCGGATGCCGCTCGCCCGGCGTAACGCGGCCCGCCCCGTCTTCCCGGCCAGCCTTCCTGCGGCGGCGTGGTGGGCCCGGCAGGACTTGAACCTGCAACCACGGGATTATGAGTCCCTTGCTCTGACCAGTGAGCTACGGGCCCGGCCGCAGGAGACGCTGCCGTGACCCGCGCCCGGCCGCAACGCGCTTGACGCCCGACGTCGGCTTCCGCCCCAATCTCCCCCGTGCAACGCGCCCTCCTTTCCGCCCTCCTGCTGGCTTCGGCCGGCCTCGCCACCACCGGCTGCTATCGCAGCCTCGACGGCCGCAGCCGCGCCGGCGTGCCCTTCAAGCAGGACCGCATCGAGGGCCGCTACGAGCGCACGACCACGCAGGCCCTCGACGCCGCCCGCCAGGTGCTCACCTTCAACGGCACGATCGTCTCCGACGATGTGGTGCGCGGCGTGCTGATCGCCCAGATTGACCGCCGCCGCGCCTTCATCGAGATCACCGAGGTCGAGCCGGGCATCACCCGCGTGGTGGTGCAGGTCCGCACGAGCGGCGGCGGGGCGGACATCCCGCTCGCGGCCGAGCTCCAGAAGCAGATCGCGCTGCGCCTTCAGGCCACCGGCTAACCTGAAGCCGCCAGGTCTTCCGGGGGGCCGGACCGCAGGGTCCGGCCCTTCGTTTTTCCGCGGACCTCGAGCTTCAGGTGGGTGAGCCGCGACTCGGCCTGGCTGGCGAGCGCGGTGTCAGGAAACCGCGCGGTGATCTGCCCGAGCGCGCGGCGGGCGCCGGCCTCGTCGGCGGCGAACTCGATCTGCCAGTCCGCCACACGATGCCACCAGCGCGCCACGTCGCGCGGCGTCACGCCGGGCTGGTGCGTGAGCAGCTCGAGCTGCGCCACGGCCCAGTCGAGATGGCCCAGTTCCTCGGCGTAGATCCGCGCCAGCTTCTCGCGCGCCTCCCCGTCCTGAGGGTGGATGTTCAGGTGCTCCTGCAACGCCGCCGCCGCCGCATGCGCATCGCGCGGCGGTTCGGCCGAGGCATAGCCAGGCTGGCGCAGGCCGAGCCGCTCGTCCCCGCGAACCATTGGCAGCACGGCAGGCGTCGCCTCGGGGACGCGCCACGCCTCGCCGGTGAGGTGCGCCAGCCGCTGCGCCGCCTCACGCGCGAACTCGGACTCCGGGAATGTCGTGCGGACGCGCTCCCAGGTCTCGCGCGCGTCGTCGCGTGCCTGCGCGGCCACCTGCCAGTCCGCCAGCGCGAGCAGGGCCCGGGCGCGCGGCGCGGCCGGCAGCGTGGCCTGCACGGCGACCTGCTCGATGCAGGCCGCCGCGGCCGGCAGGTCGCGCTCGCTCTTCGCGAGCACTTCGGCGCGCAGCAGCAGGCCCTCGACATCGCCGGGGAAACGCGTGAGCTGCCGGTCAATCTCCTCGAGGCATTCACGGATTCGGCCGGCCTTCCGGTGCGCCTGCGCGATGGAGTAGAACGGACGCGGCTCGACCTGCTCCCGTCCGCCATCGAACTCGTCGGTGATCGAGCCGGCCAGGAAGCGGCCGATGTTGGGCGTCCACCAAATGCCGAGGAACACGCCGAAAAACGCGCCCAGCACCACGGCGGCGATGGGGTGGACCTTGAAGCCGACCCAGATCAGGAAGACGGGCAGCGCCAGCGTGGCCAGCCACTTCAGCACCAGCCGCGCCGGGTCGTCCTCCGTGCGCTTTAGCCAGCGCCAGAGCAGCCGTCCGATCACGAACCCCGCGGCCAGGATGACCGCGAGGCCGAAGAGAAAGCGGAGGGTGGTGTTCATGGCGGGAGAAGGTTCACTCCTGGCGTCGGGGCACGCGGCCCGGCACGCGCGCGTGGGCCTGCGCGGTCTCCGGGCTGATCGCACCGGCGCCCTGCAGGCGGTTGAGCGCGTCGTCCAGCGTCTCGGCCTGTTCCAGCCGGCCGGCCTGGAAGTCCGCCTCGAGCTGCGGCCAGGCACCGGCGCGGACAAGTTCGCGCACACTGGCACCGGCCGGCAGCACCTCGCACGCGAGCACGCGGCGCGCAGTACCGGCGGCCGGCAGCAGCCGCTGGCCAAGCACGCCTACCAGCCCGCGCGCGAGCGCACGCAGGCGGCACTCCCGCCGCGGCTCCTCAAGCCACGCCGCCAACCGCTCAAGCGCGCTCACCGCTCCCGCCGCGGCGATCGTCCCCAGCACCAGGTGACCCGTCTCCGCCGCCTGCACCGCCGCCGCCGCCGTGTCCGCGTCGCCGATCAGACCGAGTCCGATCACCTCCGCGTCCTGCCGCAGCGCGTGCGCCGCGCCGGCCGCCATCGAACGAGTGTCGGTGTGAACCTCCTGCTGCAGCACCGACGACCCGATGCCCGGATGGACGTACTCGACCGGATCCTCAATCGTGATGATGCGGCAGTGGCGGGAACGGTTGAGGCGGTCGAGGAGGTAGTTGAACGTCGTGGTACGTCCCGAACCTGACGGCCCGGCGATGAGGATCAGACCGCCCGGCCGTGCGACGAACTCGTCCACTTTCTCCGGCAGGCCCAGCTCCGCGCGCGGCGGCACATGGTCGCCGCACAGGCGCACGCTGAGTTCCGGGTGGCCGTCGCGCCGGTACACCGTGGCGCGAATTCGGCCGGCGATGGGGTGCGTGAAGCCCACTGCCACCCCCCAGTCGCGCTCCCAGCGTTCGCGCTGCGCGGGATTGAGCAGGCTGAACGCCATCGTGGTGACCTCCTCGACCGAGAGCGGGTTGTCCTCGGCGAAGACAATGGCGCCGTTCACGCGGAAGGCCGGCCGTGCGCCCGCCATGAGGTGCAGGTCCGATGCGATGTTCGCGCCGGCGTCGGTGACGAGCTGGAGGAGCTTCTGGTTGTTCATGACGCGCAGCGGGGACGGCGGGAGCCTGCGCCACCCGGAGCAGGGATGGCAACGGCCGGACGAGGACCGGCTGTTGGGAAACGGAGAAATGGGTCCGCGATTCACCCGCCCGGGCCCCACTTCTCCGCTTCACCCCTTCACCCCTTCCGGTACTCGCCGTCATGCCCGCGCCCTTGACCGCCCGCGCCCGACGGCGGACTGTCGGTGGTTGTCACGGGGGGCGTACTGGTTTCGACCTGGAACGACCGGCCGGGGCGGCATGCCGAGGACGATCCGTTGGCCTCGTTAAAAATCGGGTCAAAACAAGACTGCTAACGAAGAGTTCGCACTCGCGGCCTAAGGGCTGCGACGTCCGCCGGCGACACCTGCTGGTCGAACGGACGCAATAGCAGGTTAGGTCAGGCGCGGAGTCGGCGCGCGGCTGGCCGAAACTTTTCATGCCGGCTGGGCGTCGCGATTCGGGCCGGAGCGTGATCGTGCCGCTGACTCTCCTCCGGCTAAGCATGTAGTCGCGACGGACGGGCGGACCATGGGACGCGGGTTCAACTCCCGCCGCCTCCACCATTTTCTGGGCGCAGGGAGGGATCGGCTCCCGCGCCGAAGGTCGGGGCCGACGCTGGCTCGGATTGCACTGGTCCGAACGGGGCTCCGGCCCCCATGGCTGGGCCGACGAAGGACTGCCGGCAGGTCGCGTCGGGCGACCGCTCGGACCCGAAGTCCCAGTTACCCCGCCCCGCGCAGCACCTCCACACCGCGGCCCTCGACCCACGCGATGCCGGCCAGCCCGTGGCTGAAACGCGTCTCCCACGACAGCTGGTACGCGCCGGCGTCCATCCAGAGCAGCACGTCGCCCGCCCGAAGCCGGGCCGGCAACGGATGCACCCCAAGGTGGTCGAAGGCCATGCAGGTCGGTCCGGTCACCAGCGTTGGGCGGGCCCGGCCTTCTCCAGAACGTCGGCCAACCTCTTCCATCCGATGGGAGACGGCTGGGGGAAGGGCGCGCCCCGCCGACCAACGGCGTGCCGGAGGGCCTGCCGCCGCCGGGGGGTTGGGCGACGGACCGGAAATCCGCCCCGCACGGAGCGGGATCAACGCGTGCCGTTCCCAGGTCGCGACCATCGCATGGAGCGTCCGCCCGCCATCGCAAATGGCGGCCCGGAGGCCACGGCCTTCCTTCACGTCCAGCACACGCAGGGCCAGCGCCGCGGCCGGGGCGGTGAGCCGTCGGCCGTTCTCAAACCAGAACTCACGCAGGTGCGGGCGCTCCCGCCCCAAGGCACGAACCAAGTCGGCAACCTCGGCAACCCGGAAGTCCCGGTCGAGCGGGCGGCCCTCGAGATCCGCGACGCCGGCCGGCGGGAAGCCACCGCCCAAGTCGAGCACCTCAGGCTGCCAACTGGCGGCGTCCGCGGCAGCGAGAGCCTCGCGGGCCGCATGGGCGTACCAATGCGCGGCGGGGACGTTCGTGCGGAGGTGGAAGTGCAGCGTGCGCGGCTCCAGGCCGGCGGCGCGCAGCCGACGGAGGGCGGCGGGCAGCTCGCCAGCGAGGAAACCGAACTGCGTGCGCGACGCCGGGAAGTCCGGGTGGCCTTCGAGGGAGGTGTTGAGCCGCAGGCCGGCCTCCCAGCGGAGGCGCCGGGCGAGGGGCAGCAGCGCGGCCAGTTCGCCGGGCGAGTCGAAGTTGACGCGCATGCGGGGGGCAGCGTGCGCGGGGAGCCAAGCGTGCTTGGCCGGCCCGTTGATGAGGATGTCCCGCACCGGCACGCCGGCCGCGTGCAGGGCCGCGAATTCCGCCGCGCTGACGACCTCAACTGGCCGGCCGGCCGCGTGCCACCAGCGGGTCGCGCGCGGCAGGGGCAGCGTCTTGGCGGACCACCAGTGCGTGACCGGCAGCCCGCGGAAGGCGCGGTCCAGCGCGGCGGCCTGCGTGGCGAGCGGCGCGGCGGCGAAGACGAAGCAGGGAGTGGGCAGGCGGCGCAGGGCGGCGCGGGCGGCCCGCCGCCAGAAGCTCGCGACGGAGGCGGAGGGTGTCGGCACGGTCACGGCGCGCGAGGCTAGCCGCGTCGGGACGGATGGGAAGCCGGAGGCGATGGTGACGGTTTTCCTGCGACCGAGCCGCCGATTCGCCGGGGGGCCGGGGCATCAGGCGGCGGCCGGGAAAAAAAAGCCCCGGCCGAACGGCCGGGGCTGAAAGGGAGTGCCGAATCTCGGTCAGTTGGCCGCCTGACCGGGCTGCATGACGTTGTTGTTGGCGTCGCCGGAATTCACCAGCTGTTCGCGCAGTTTGCCGTTGGACAGCGACTGGACGGAGCCGTCGGAAAGGGCCGCATTGCCGGCATTCTGGTGCATGCCCTTCTCATCCCAGCGCAACTGGGTGTCGTTCTTCAGGTTGGCCGCCTTGTCGAGGATGTTGCCGCGAACCGCGTTGCCGTTGTTCCACTTGAACGCAGGAATGGGGGCGGTGCCGGTCAGCGAACGGTCGCCCGCGAGGAGCATCTGGGGCCGGGTCTCGTCGGCATCCGTGCCGAGGAAGTAGCTCAAGGCCGTGTTGCGGCCTTTCGTCTGGTTGTTGTTGATGTGGGCGAAGTTGGTCGCCTCGTTCCGGCCCGTGTCGCTGGGGCAGGCGATGATCTTCGGCGTGCTGAGTTCGTTCGAGAGCGCCACGAAATGGCGGAAGGTGTCCACGGCACCCGCAGTGGCGCTCGTCGGGATGTACTCCTGGCTGCCACCATTGTTGGTGGAAACCGCCATCGGGTACCGGTCTTCGTTGTCGGTGGCAAAGACGCGGAAGGCGATGCCGACCTGCTTGAGGTTGTTGACGCACTTGATGCGCACGGCCTTGGCCTTGGCCTTGGCGAGGGCGGGCAGGAGCATCGAGGCCAGGATCGCGATGATCGCGATGACGACCAGCAGCTCGATGAGCGTGAAGGCCTTGTTCGTGCGGTGACGCAGGAGACGATTCATGGGGATTCGATTGGTTTACGGGTTAGCTGTGGCGCGAGTTAACCGGGACGCGATTCGACGTGTCAACGGCCATTTCCCGCGGATTCAACGAACCAAGACCAGCACAGGCGATGCCAGCCGGCTTGGCGCGGCTTTTGGCGGTTGCCACCCCCCGTGGAGCGTGAGAATCACGCATGGCGCGTGAAAACCACGCGGCAGGCGGAAATCTACGGCGTCGTTGCCGGTCGCCGCGGACGGCCGCCGACCGCGGGACCATGGGCTCCATTTCGAGGCATCACCGGCCAAGGACGGGGGCCAGCCCGCGGGGACTTCCGCTGTTCCGCGGCGCCGGGAGCGGGCACGACATCACGGAGATCGCATCGGAACCGGGTCTCCTTTTCTCTGGTTTCGCAGCACCCGGTGCCGAACGCTCCGCACCCACGATGATCCTGCTGCGCCTCCTCCTGCCAGCCCTCGTGGCCGGCCTCGTCCTGGTCCTTCCCGCGCAAGGCCGGGAAATGCCGCACCCCCATGCCCGCACCGGCACGCCGCCCACGGCGCTCGACCGCTACGTGGCGGCAGCCGACACGAACTTCACCTGGAAGGTCGCCGGCTCCGTCCGCGGCGAGGGCGGCGAAGTCTTCTTCCTCGACATGACGTCGCAGGCCTGGCTCACCACCAACGAAGTGAGCCAACCGCTCTGGCGGCACTGGGTCATCGTCGCCCGGCCTGATGACCTGCAGCACGACACCGCGCTGCTCTTCATCTCCGGCGGGCGCAACGGCGACGGCAAGCCGCCCAAGGTCAACAACGACCTCATCAACATCGCGCGCGCCACGAAGTCCGTCGTGGCCGAGCTGCGCATGGTGCCCAACCAGCCGCTGGTGTTCTTCAACGACGGCAAGGAGCGCTTCGAGGACGACCTGATCGCCTTCACCTGGGACAAGTTCCTCCGCACCGGCGACGAGAAATGGCCCGCGCGCCTGCCCATGACCAAGGCGGCCGTGCGCGCGCTGGACACCATCACGGCCTTCGCCGCCGGCGAGCAGGGCGGCCGGAAGACGGTGGACAAGTTCGTCGTGGCCGGCGGCTCGAAGCGCGGCTGGACCACCTGGACCACCGGCATCGTGGACCGTCGCGTGGTGAGCATCGCGCCCATCGTGATTGACATGCTGAACGTCGAGCCGTCCTTCGTGCATCACTGGCGGGCCTACGGCTACTGGGCGCCCGCCGTCGGCGATTACGTGGCCCACGGCATCATGGATTGGATGAACACGCCCGAGTACAAGGCGCTGCTGAAGATCGAGGAACCCTTCGAGTACCTGGGCCGGCTCACCATGCCCAAGCTCCTCATCAACGCCACCGGCGACCAGTTCTTCCTGCCCGACTCGGCGCAGTTCTACTTCGACCAGCTTCCCGGGGTGAAATTCCTCCGCTACGTGCCGAACGCGGATCACTCGCTCAAGGGCACCGACGCCTACGAGACGCTGCTGGCATGGCATGACGTGACCTTGAACCGTCGCGCGCTGCCCGCCGTCTCGTGGACGCACGAGGCGCCGGGCCGGCTGCGCGTGAAGGCCGGCAGCGCTCCGGCCGAGGTCAAGCTCTGGCAGGTCACGAATCCCAACGCCCGCGACTTCCGGCTCGAGGTCACCGGCCCCGCCTGGCAGGCCACGGCGCTGACTTCCACCAACGAGACCTACTCCGCCGAAGTGAGTGTGCCTGAAAAGGGCTGGACGGCCTACCTGGTGGAGTTCACCTACAACCTCGGCGGCCCGGCCCCGCTCAAGGTGACCACCGACGTCCGCGTGGTGCCGGACACGCTGCCCTTTCCCGCGCCCACCGTGGCGGCGCCGCCGAAGGGCTTCCTGTCCGCCGGCGGGGCGAAGTGAGTCTGTCGCGTGCCCGCCGTCACCATCGTCGGCCTCGACCTTGCGTGGGGCGAGCGGAAGCCGGACGGCCTATGCCTGCTCGCCGGCAACGCACGCGGCGCCCGCGTGGTCCGGCATGACCTGACTTTCGGCGACGACGACCTGGCCGCGTGGTTTCGCAAGAACGTCCCCGCCGGGCCCGCGCTGGTGATGGCGGACGGGCCGATCGTTTGTCCGAATCCCACGGGCTCGCGCCCGGTGGACCGCCTGACGCATACGCTCTTTGGCCGCTTCCACGCGGCGTGTCATCCGGCTAACGCCACCAAGTGCCCGCGTCCCGCGCGCGTGGCCGCGCGGCTGGGGGAACTCGGCTTCCGCGTGGGCTGGGAGCCGGGGCGCAGCGGGCGGCTGGTGGCCGAGGTCTATCCGCATCCGGCGATGGTACGGCTCTTCGGGCTGGATCGGATCGTGAAGTACAAGAAGGGGCCGGTGGTGGAACGCCGCCGCGAGTTCCGCCGCCTGCAGATCCTGCTGCGGGCCTGTCTGGCGGGGCAGTTTCCCGAGGTCACCCTGCCGCCGGAGACGCGGCGGCTGCTGCGCACGCCGTGGACGAAGAACGTGGAGGATCAGACCGACGCGCTTTTCTGCGCCTTGATCGGCTGGCGGCACTGGCGCGACCGCGGCCGGACGAGCGAAGTGATCGGCGACCTCGGGACGGGCTTCATCCTGCTGCCGCGTGCAGACGGCTGGGCGGGAGCG
>JBJXFY010000170.1:0-14800 GCA_046155815.1 Limisphaerales bacterium
GGCTCCAGGTGGTCACGCAGTGCAGGTCGCTCGTGTCCCGGAACTGCGGCAGGGCCATGAACCCGTCCCAGGTGAGCGTGACCGGGTTCTCGACGTGCCCATGAATCTTCAGCCGCCACTCTCCCGCGGGCACGTCGGGATGGATGCCGAGGTCGAGGACGGGGAAGTTCGTGACCAGCCGCTGGCCGGGCGGGAGGCGGTCCGTGGAGCGTACGGCGGGTCGGGCGCGGCCGGCCATCTTCGCGGCCCAGCGCTCCTTCGCGGCGATGTAGGCGTCCTTCACAGGGGTGAGGGTAGCCGAGGGTCGGAGGGAGGCACAACGCCCCGCGCGCAGTCCACGGCTCGGGCCATCGGCTCGGGTCAGTTTGGAATGGAGTTTCCGCTGCTTCTTCCAGCTGAGCCCATCGCATCCAAGCTTGCCGCCTGAACTTGGACGTGAAGCGCATTGGGCAGACGCCCCGGCGCCGGATAGAAATCCCGCCGCTGCGGCCGCCGGAGGCCCTGCCTTGCGGGCGGGATGCCATTCAAGGCCGTTACTGCTCGTGGCATCCGTAGCGGGCTCACACTCCGTCATTTCCTTCCGCCCGTCCTTCCACCTACGGGGTCCTACCCCGCAGTTCGTAAAGCCGCTTGAGGGCCATGTTCATGAGTTCCTCGCCCGCGCCCACGGCGGCCGGGGCCACAGGGGCGTCCGCGCCGTAGCCGCCTTCGGCGACGGCCTCAATGGTTGGGAGGTACTGGTGGTAGCCGTTGGCGTAGCCGGCGAAGAAGAGCACGGGCAGGCGCGCGCGTTCCTTCAGCCGCAGGCTGTGCGCGCTGAAGACCTCGCCGGAGACGCCTACGAGGCCGATCTCGCCGTTGAGCAGCGCCACCGTCAGCCGTGGGCGGACGCCTTCCGCGTATTCGTCGGCGTAGTTCGCGACCAGTTCCGGAAAGAAGGCGACGGAGAAGGCCGCGCGCACGGCGGGGTTGCTGAGGTTCATGCGTGGTTCGAAGCGCAGGCGCTCCTCGGCGGTCTCGAGCGACGGACTCGCCGGCACGGCGGGCCGCAGCGTGCGGGTCAGCGCCACGGCCTCGTTTCCGAGCGCCGCGCCCAGCGCGCGGTGGTCCGGCCGGTCGCGTCGGTCCACGGAGAGGTCGCCCGCCGCGCCCTGTAGGAACACGGCGACGCCGCCGAGCGAGTTGGTCACGGTGTCCTTGAGGGCGCCGACGTAGTCGGGGGAGAAGCGGTTCAGAGCGGAGGGCAGCATGGTGGGGTGCGCAGCGAAGTTGACGAGCGTGGCGAGGTTGCGCGTGCCGTCGGCGCTGGTGAAGAGCGCCACGGCCAGGTCGCGGTCCACGGGCTTGGGCTCGAGCTTGGTGTGGCGGTTCCGGTTGAAGCCCTCGATCGGACGGGAGACGGCGGCCATGGCTGCGGGTTCCCGGCGGGCGTCGGCCTCCGCCACGGCGGCGACGATGGCGTCCTCCGCTTCGCGGTACCAGCGGAGGGCGGCGTCGTACCTCCCGCGTCCGCGGCCGTCGCGGTCGGAGAGTTCCATGACCGGGGCGTGATGGGTGTGCGAGCCGCCGAGAAAGCTCGCCTCGATCTGGAGTTCCGCGGCCAGCCGGCCGCGGATGCGGGCGAGCGACTCCTCGGAGGGCGAGCGGCCGAGGTCCAGGCCGACGAGGGCCAGCTTGCGACCGCGCGCTTGGATTACCAGGGCGTCGGCGCGCAGGGATTCCTCGGCGCCTTCCGAGAGCCGCGCGCCGGCACCGCCGTAGCCCCACATGGGCACGGGCTCGCGTGGGGTGAGGTCGCGGGACGCGGCCCCGGCGAGGAAGCGGGGCTCCGCCGCGTCGCCCCGGAGGAGCAGCAGCAAGAGCACGGGCAGCAGTGTGGGGCGGGGCTTCACGACTCGAGGATGGGGGGCGGGCGGCTGGGGGCAATTCTGCTTCGTTCGTCCTCAGCGTCCCGCTCACGCGCTTCTCCGGAGGATAGGGGATTGTGGATGGAGGTGCGGGCCATGCCCCATCTTCGTCGCCGTCGGGGACGAGCGCGACCACTGGGGCAAACGATCCGCGTGAAACGCCTTGCCGCGTCCCAAGGCGAGCCCGACCATAGTCGCAGATTTTGCCAGGGCCCATGGAATGCGGACTTGCCAACCCCGCCAGGGCCGGAAGGCAGCAACGGTCGCATGCTTTGCATCTGCCGTGGTGTCCCTGGCTTGATTGGAGTCCGGAGGGCGGGCGGAGCGCGGAACACGCGGCTTCTCCCGCCTTCCGCCTTTTCCGCGCCGCCGCATGAGCTACCAGGTCATCGCCCGCAAGTACCGTCCGCAGCGCTTCTCCGAGGTCGTCGGCCAGGAGCACGTCACGCAAACGCTCGCGAACGCCATCGCCCAGAACCGCATCGGCCACGCCTATCTCTTCTGCGGCCCGCGCGGCACCGGCAAGACCACGATTGCACGCATTTTCGCGAAGTGCCTTAACTGCACCGGCGGGCCGAGGGCGGACTTCATGGACGGCGATCCGCGCGTGGCCGAGATCACCGAGGGGCGTTCGCTGGACGTGATCGAGATTGACGGCGCGAGCAACCGGAAGATCGAGCACGCGCGGGAGCTGCGGGAGGGCGTGCGCTTCGCCCCAAGCGCGGCGCGCTACAAGGTGTACATCATTGACGAGGTGCACATGCTCACCACGGAGGCCTTCAACGCGCTGCTGAAGACCCTCGAGGAGCCGCCCGCGCACGCAATCTTCCTCTTCGCGACCACCGACCCCGAGAAAGTGCTGGCCACCATCCTGTCCCGCTGCCAGCGCTTCGACCTGCGGCGCATCCCGGCGGCGAAGATCGTGGCGCACCTGGCGATGATCGCCCAGCGCGAGGGCGTGGCCATCGAGGAGCCGGCGCTGCATGCCATCGCCCGCGGCGCGGACGGCGGGCTGCGTGACGCCGAGGGCACGCTGGACCAGCTCATCAGCTTCTGCACCGGCACGATCACCGAGGGCGACGTGCTCTCGATGTTCGGGCTTGCGGCCCGCGCGGAAGTGCTCGCGCTGGCGGAGGCCGTGCTGCGCGGCGACCTCGGGGACGCGTTGCGGCGCATCCAGACGCTGGCCGATGGCGGCAAAGATCTTGGCCGGCTGCTGGGCGACCTGCTGCATCACTTCCGGAACCTCCTGCTCCTGCAGGTGGCGCGCGGCGACCGTTCGCTCATCGAGGCGTCCGATGCCGACGTGGACGCGCTGGCCGGGCAGGCGAAGCTCGCGCCATCGGACGCCGTGACGCGCATCCTGGAGGTCCTCACCGCCGGGGAAGGCCGCCTGCGGGACGCCGGCAGCAAGCGCATCGCCATCGAGGTCCTGCTCGTGAAGGCCGCCCAGGCGCGCAGCGCCGTCAGCCTGGACGCGGTGCTGAGGCAGCTCCAGCAGCTTCGCGGCGCGCCGGCGACCGCAGGGACTTCGCCAGCCGCGCCGGTTGCGGCCTCCGCCCCGGCAGCCGAGAATTCACCGGCTGTGCCGTCGGCCACCCCGGCGGCGGCGCCCGTAGCGGCCGAGAGCCCGCCGGCCATTCCGGCGGCGCCCGGCAGGCCGGACGATCCCGCCGCGCTGTGGCAGGCCGCGTTGGCCGGGCTTTCCGCCGTTACCCGTGGGCTGTTTGCCGGCAGCACGCCCGGAGGTATCGCGGACGGGGTGTTGACCGTCACGGTCGCCGGCGGTCCGGCCCGGATGCCGCTGGTGGATAACGCCGCCAATCGCACCGTGCTCGAGTCGCGGCTCAAGGAACTCGGCCGTCCGCTTCGCCTCCGCCTCGTGGCCGGCGAGGCCCCCGCCGTGCCGCCGGCCGTACCGTCGGCGAGGCCCGCGCCCGCCGCGGCCAAGCAGGCCGTGCCGAAGCCGC
The DNA here is from genome assembly GCA_046155815.1 of Limisphaerales bacterium. GTDB lineage: Bacteria > Verrucomicrobiota > Verrucomicrobiia > Limisphaerales > CAIMTB01 > JBJXFY01. Next base: position 3,878 of record JBJXFY010000170.1, read on the forward strand.
CGGCCAAGGTCACGCCCGTGGCGCTCAACCAGGAGGAGTTCCGGAACGACCCGCTGATCCGCGAGGCGCTGGAGGCGTTCAAGGGCGAGATTGTGGAACTGCGGGGTCCGGCGAGTTGAAGGTTGCCCCAGCCCGGACTGCCCCTTAATTCAGTTTCCCCGCCAGTGGGCGGGGCGAGCACTCATCCACACCATGTCGAGCGTCGGCAAAATCATGAAGCAGGCGGCGCGCATCCAGCGCCAGATCGAGGAGAAGCAGAAGGCCCTCGCCGAGCGGACCGTCGAGGCCACCAGCGGCGGCGGCGCGGTGAAGGCCGTCGCGAAATGCGACATCAGCCTGGTCTCGATCACGATTGACCCCGCCGCGGTGAATCCCGCGGACGTGGCGCTGCTCGAGGATCTGGTGCTGACCGCCGCCAACAACGCGCTCGCCCAGGCCCGCGACATCCAGCAGAAGGAGCTCGGGGAGGCCGCGGGCGGCTTCAACCTTCCGGGCCTGTTCTAGCCCGCCGCCCCTGCGGCATGGCCTCGCTCCCCGCTCCCCTCGCCGAGCTTGTCGGCGAACTCGGCCGCCTTCCCGGCATCGGTCCGCGCTCGGCCGAGCGGCTGGCGCTGCACCTCGTTCAGGCCGATCCCGCGCGCGTTGCGCAGCTCGCCGAGACCCTGACGCGCACCCGCCGCGCCATCGTCCACTGTGAGCAGTGCGGCGCGCTCGCCACCGTCTCGCCCTGCGCGTTGTGCGAGGACCCGCGCCGCGACCCCACCCTGCTCTGTGTGGTCGAGCGCGCGGTGGACATTCTCACGCTGGAGAAGGCCGGCACCTTTGTCGGCCGCTACCATGTGCTGGGTGGCAAGATTTCGCCAATCAATGGCATCGGGCCGGAGGATCTGCGCATCGCCGGGCTGGAGAAGCGCCTTTGCGCCGGCGGCGTGCGCGAGGTGATTCTCGCGCTGGGCAGCGACGTGGAGGGCGACGCCACCAGCCACTACCTCGCGCAGCGGCTCGGCCCGTTCGGCGTCACCGTGTCGCGTCTCGCCCAAGGCCTGCCTGCCGGCAGCGGACTGGATTTCGCGGATGAACTGACCCTCGCCCGGGCCCTCGAAGGCCGCCGCCCGCTGGAGCCGGGCGCACCGTGATGCTTCTTTCCAACCCATGACCCCCGCCGTCGTCTTTGACTTGGGCAAGGTGCTGCTCGACTTCGACTATGTGCCGGTGCTGCGCCACATCGCGGCGCATAGCCGCACCGCGCTGCCGGAACTGAAGCAGCTCCTTGACCAGGGCCCGCTTCTCCACGCCTACGAACGCGGGGAGCTGGATTCGCCGGCCTTCCACCGCGCCGTGGCGGAGGCCACGGGGCTGACGACGCCCTACCCGGTCTTTGCCCGCCTCTTCGGCGACATCTTCACGGGCATCCCGGAGATGATCGCCCTGCATGCAGCGCTGCGCGGGGCCGGCGTCCCGACCTTTGTCTTCTCGAATACCAACGACCTCGCCATCCAGCACGTCCGCCGGACGTTCCCGTTCTTCAACGCCTTCGACGGACATGTCCTGTCCTATGAGCACGGCGTGATGAAGCCCGACCCGCGGCTGTACGAGGTGGTTGAGAGCGTCACTGGATGCCGCGGCGCTGACCTCGTGTATCTCGACGACCGGGAAGAGAACGTTGCCGCCGGGGACGCCCGTGGCTGGCGTGTGGTGCATCACGCCGAAGCTGCGGCGACCGCGGCCGCGTTACGCAGCTACGGCCTGCCGGTGTAATGTCGGCGGGCGGCTTGGCTGCGGACCGAACTGCGCCCGGTCGCGACGTGGCGGGGCGTCGGGAGCGATGCTGACGCAAAAAAGCGCCCGGAAGCTGGGCGCTTTTGTGAAACGGGAAGAGCTTCGGTCAGGCCTTCTTGGCCTCGGTGGCCTTCCAGGTGCGTTTGGGGGCCTTGGTGACGAGGCCCTTCTTGATGGCCTTGGCGGTGACGCGCACATAGCGCACCTCGCCGTTCGGCATCACGGCCTTCACGCGCTGGAGGTTGGGGAAAAAGCGCCGCTTGGTGATGGCGGTCACGTGCGTGCCGATGCCGCCCTCCCGCTTGGGCTTGCCGCTGCGCCAGATGTGGCTGCCCTTGATCGGGCGTTTGCCGGTGAGTTCACAGATTCGGGCCATAAATCAGTCCTTTGTCCAAAAAGGGACGGCAATAGGCCGCAACAGACCGTCCGCGGCAAGCCCAATTTCCGGTCACCTTCAGGCCCGCTGCGGTGTCTCAAATTTGCCGCCGCGTCAGGCTGGCCTTGCGGCCGGCCTTCACGCAGGCTGGCCGCAGCCATGAGACTCATCCGTGTGCTGTTCACCGCCTGGATGCTGGCCGCGCCGCTGACCGGTGCCGCCGCTGACCCGAAACGCATCGTCCTGATCGCCGGCCGCCCCAGCCATGGGCCGGGCGACCACGAGTTCCGCGCCGGCTCCCTTCTGCTGGCCGGCCTCCTGAACCAGCAGCCCGGCCTCAAGTGCGACGTGTACACCAACGGCTGGCCGGCCGATGCCACCGACCTCGACGGTGCCGCCACCATTTTCATCTTCTGCGACGGCGGCGACGGCCATCCGGCCATCCAGCCCGAGCGGCTGGAAAAGCTTCGCAGCCTCATGGCCCGGGGAGTCGGCCTCGGCACCTGCCACTACGGCGTCGAGGTGCCGAAGGGGGATCCCGGCGACGCCTGGCTGGCGTGGACCGGTGGCTACTTCGAGACCTTCTGGAGCGTGAACCCGCACTGGGACGCGGACTTCACGTCGTTCCCGGATCACCCCGTCACGCGCGGCGTGAAGCCCTTCAGGATCCGCGACGAGTGGTACTACCACATGCGCTTCCCCGAGGGCATGAAGGGCGTGACCCCGCTGCTCACCGCGCTGCCGCCCAAGGACACGCTCAGCCGCCCCGACGGTCCGCACAGCGGCAACCCGCACGTCCGCGCTGCGATCGCACGCGGCGAGCCGCAGCACGTCATGTGGGCCATTGAGCGGCCGGACGGCGGGCGCGGCTTCGGCTTCACCGGCGCGCATTTCCATCGCAACTGGGGCGACCCGAACTTCCGCAAGATCGTCCTCAACGCGATCGCCTGGAGCGCCAAGGCCGACGTGCCACCCGGCGGCATCGAGACCACTGTCACGCCGGAGATGCTGGCGGCGAACTGGGATCCGAAGGGGCGGTAGGCCGCGCCCGGGGGGCCCAGGCTGGTTTTGCGCCAAGGCAGGCTCCGCGGCCGGGTGCCGCGCGAAGGCGGCTGCCGGGAAAGCGCCTGGAACGCAGGTCGGAAGCCGGGTCGGCAACGGACCTTCAGGAAACGGCCGGCCTTGGACGGCTCAGCGGACGAAGTGGGAAACCTCGCTCATTCCGGTCCCGTCCCAGGCGGGTTAGCCATCACGCGAGCCTCAGCGCCGGGGTGGATGGGATGGTCAACGAGTTCCCCCGATTCCTGCAGCAGCGGTTTCCTCTGGTAGTGGCCGGGCACGGACACGATCGGCTCGGGCAGTTGCGCCTCGGCCCGGCGACGGCCGATGACCCGGATGTAGCCGAGGTGGCTGCCGGAGTCAGCTTCCAGCGCCCCGGCCTCCAAGGCATTTTCAGGCGCCACCAGGCGGAGCCAGTCGAGCCAGAACCGCCAGCCATCAGGCAGCATGTCGGCCTCCTCGATGTCCAGGATGCCTGTCCGGCCCCAATGGTGCCGCCACCAAGCCGCCGAATGAATGCTCCACAAGGGTTCCTGGGACCACCATTCCCGAAGATGCGCCGGGAGAGGGTCCTCCACCTCGTGCCTGAGTCCCACCTGGGCGATCCCGATCCGGCCGCCCGGCTTCACGAACCGGGCGAGGTAGTTCAGGTAATGGTCGTCCGTGCCGTAGTACATGAAGGAGTCCACGGACACGATGGCGTCAAAGAATTCCACGGCGAACGGCAGGGCCCGCGCGTCCGCATGAATCGGGAAGACTCCCTCCTCGACCCCGGCATCCCGGATCCGCTGGAAGTTCTCCGAGGCGCTGAACCAGAGGTCGGCGGCCCAGACCTGGACGCCAAGCTCGCGGCGCAAAAAAACCGATGACATCGCCCGTCCGCAGCCAAGATCAAGGACCTTCATGCCCGGCCGCAACGGCATCGCTTCCGTGAGCCATTCCGTCAACCAAAGTGCATTGGCTCCGCCACTGGTGCCGGCCAGGATCCAATCCGGGTGATAGCGCGATGAGCGCGGGAATCGCCCGGCAGCAAGTCGGTGGTTTTGACTCATGATCGTGGGCAGTGGCATGGCTACCCCGGCTCAGCGACCCGGCTCGCAGGAGTCGTGGAGGGCAGCGGGGGCGTGAGGGTTCGGTTGGTTGCCATGACGGATTGCTACGGGGCGCTGCCGGGGCATTCCGCCAAGGCGGGGAGTTTGGCACGAAACCCTCATCTCCCGGCGACTCCATCTCAGACCATCGCTCCCGGCAAGCCCGTGCCGCCACTTCGGCTGCACCGTGGTGCCGGGCGAGCACCGCCGCCTGGACACGCGGCACGCGGAGCTGGGCCGAACTTCGCCGGCACGCTGGAGGCGTTCACCGTCCCGATTGCGCCGCGCACCGCGCCGTTTCAGGAAAAGGTCTGGGCCGAGCTGCGTCGCATCCCGCACGCGGCGACGATTTCTTGCGGCGCCCTGCCCCGGCAGAGCCACCAGCCGACGGCGCAGCGGGCCGTGCCGGGGCCAACCGGCAGAACTGCCTCGCCAACTCCCGGCTATTCCACAAGCCAGCGATCGCTGAGGCGAGTTCATCGGTTCGACGCTGCTGGCCTCGGGCTGACGGCTGGTGGGCGAATGGATGGCCGGCAGCCCGCCGACGGAACAGGCGGTCACAAAATGAACCTGCGCCGTCAGCATCCCCCGCCGCTCCACGCCGGCCGCCGGTAGCGCCCGCCCAGGCCGGCCAGGCCCTGTTCCGCGGCCTGCAATTCGTTCAGCGCGGCGTCCACCTGCGAGAGCGCGGTGTGGTACGCCTCCAGCCGGCCCAGCGCGGCCTGGATGGCCGCGTCAAAGGCCGCACTCAGGAGAGGCGGCGGCGCTTCTCAAAAGGCTGTCCACGCAACAGTTCCAAGGGCCGGCCGCTGCCGGCAACGCCCTCCGCCCTCCAGCCGACGGGTGGACGTTTCCTGGAATGCTGCGGACGAATCTTGGGAACGCCTGCGTGTTTGTCTTCCAGGGGCCGGCACCACGAACAAACGCCTCGACGTTTCAAGGAAACCCCGGGGCCTCTCAAGGAAAGGCCGACACGTTTCCAACAAAGGCCAAGGTCTTTCCGGCAAACGCCTCGCCGTTTCGTTGTATGGCCTGGTCGTTGGTTGAAAACGTCCCGGCCCTTCCCGCAAACGCCTTGGCGTTGGCTTGAATGGCCGGGGACCTGGTTGAAACCGTCCGGACGTGCGTCGGAAAAGCCGGGGCGCCTGCGGCGACCGGCCGGCAGTCTGCCGCAAATGACCCGGTCCCGCCCGGAAAGGCCCTGGTGCTGGCTGGAAAAAGAGCGAAGCCCGGCCCGGCAGGCTGTTGAAAAACGAGGTGTCAGGCGACGATCCGGGGCAGGCCCACGCCCGGGAAGCGGTCTGGAGAACCACCCAGCCTTGGAGCCTCCGGTCCGGCACGGCGGGTCCCGGCCCGCGTACAACCGCCGCGTCCAATCCGCCACCGCCAGCCCCGCGCCGGCCGGAACGGGACTGCCGCGCAGGCTTTCCGCTTGACGCTCCGGCGCGCACCGAACCAATCCTTTCCCAGGTGGAAAACTTCTGCCTATCCCGCTAAAGCTCACGCTTTTTCTGCCTTTGCCGGATAGGCAGACGTTTTTCTGCCTAAACAGCGTTCGCTTAAAAATTGTATGTCGAAACCCAAGTTCCAGATCGGCAGTGGGCCATTCGTTCGAGTTTCCCTTCCGAGCAAGGCACCTGGCGACGGAGACAAGTTCCGGGGTAAGGCGGTAGTCTCCTGCAACAGTCTCCAATGCTCGGCTGAAGTGGAGTTCACAAGGTCTGAACTGGATCAATTCGTGAAGCACCTTGAGCGAGTCCATAAGACATTACGCGGCGACTTTCATCTGGAATCGTCTGATACTCGGTTCCGATTTGTTGGAGCCGCCGACAACAAGGGAAGAGTTCGGATCGATGTATCGGTTTCTGGATTCCAGTTTTCACAGCCTGAGAACAACGAGCGGGCTGCCTCCGCCACCTTTACGTGCTTTCCGCAAGAGCTCGAAGGTGCCATAACTGAACTAACCAAAGCGAACAAGGCGGTGGACTCAACGCGCTAACGCGCGCGAGTTACTTTCGAAGTTAGCTGGCCAACCGACCTACCCAGAAACGTCGAGCCCAAAGATCACGATTTGCTAAACGAACAAACTACCAAATAGGAGAGCAACGGATGAAAACCACATGTCCGATGATACTTTTCGCCACCGCGCTTGCTTTCGGGCTGGCGTTCACGTTCACCACCCGCGCTACTGCTGCCCCACCGTCAACTGCGGAGATAAAAGCAATCGCGAAGGAAGCGATCATTTACGCATATCCGATGCTCTATGGCTACAAGACCATGCAGGAGCAGACGCAGGATCAGTTCTCGGCCGCTTACATCGGCGGCTTCGGGCGGTTCCGGCATTACTCAAAGACCTACACACCGGCCGATACCGACATCGTCACACCGAACAACGACACGCCGTATTCCTGGGCGTGGCTGGACCTGCGCAGCGAGCCGTGGGTGCTGACCGTTCCGGCTGTGCCCAAGGATCGCTACAATGTTTTCCAATGGGTTGACCTCTACACGCACAACTTCGCCTACGTGGGTGTGCGAGCTACGGGCTACGAAGCGGGCAGCTATCTTTTCGCCGGACCGAACTGGAAGGGCGAAAAACCGGCGGGCATCAAGAGCGTGTTTCAATCCGAGAGTGAGTTCATCGGCACGCTCACTCGCACGAGCACGAAGGGCGCGGATGACACGGTCAATGTCCGGGCAATGCAGCAGAAATATGTGCTGCAACCATTGAGCGAATTCGTTGGCGGACGTCCGCCCGCTCAAGCCCCCGCGGTCGCCTGGCCTTCATGGAATGAGAAGCGCGCACTCTCGGGGGAATTCGTCTCCTACGTGAATTTCCTGCTCCAGTTCGTCAAACTGCACAACTCCGAGAAGGCGCTGCTCGAACGCTTTGCAAAGATCGGTATCGGGCCCGGAGTTGACTTCAATCTGGCCACCCTGCCCAAGGAAACCCGCGAGGCGATTGGGGCCGGAGTGGCGGATGGGCTGAAGGAGATTGAGACGGAGACCGGCAAGATAAAGAGTTCCGCAGGCCTGTTCGGAACGCGCGAGTTCCTCAAAAACGACTACATGAAACGCGCGAATGGCGTCATGATCGGCATCTATGGCAACTCGTTGGAGGAGGCGTATTACTCCTCGTGGGCTAACGACAGCACCGGCCAGCCGCTCGACGGAAAGAATCAGTATCAGATTCGCTTCGAGAAAGACGCGATGCCGCCGGTGAAGCTGTTCTGGTCCGTCACGATGTATAGCCTCCCGCAGCGGCTGCTCGTCGCGAATGAAATCGAACGCTACTCCATCGGCGACCGCACGGAAGGTTTCAAGCCGGCGGCGGATGGCTCACTGACTATCTACATCCAGAGCACGCCACCGGCTGGCGACAAGAAAGCCAACTGGCTTCCCGCTCCAGCCGGTCCGTTCTTCATGGTTGGCCGCTTCTACGGCCCTGACCAAGCGCTGCTGGATGGCTCTTACAAGGTGCCCGGTCCCGAGCCGACAAATTGACCAGCTGCAAACAAATCCTCGAAGCACGAACCGTGAATTCTCCATGATGACCAAGCTCACCCTCATCGCATTCGCAGCCACGCTCGTTTCCAACACACTGGCACAGGAATCCAAGCCGGAGACCCTCAAGACCCGGATCGGCGAACTGACCTTCACCCACGACTTCGCCAACGGCTATCCCGACAAGAAAACGGTCGAAAAGCTTTATGACGAGATCGACTTCCAACGTGGCTGCCAGCTCTACCTCTGGTCGCTCCCGCTCGTTTCCCTCGCCGAGTGGCAGAAGGCGCACGAGGTGACCTTCGACGCGAACTCCGGCGATGTCGTGGTTTATAACAACTACCTCGCCAAGCAGGGCATTCTCACCGCCAACGCGACCACGCCCTACATCATCAGCTTCTTCAACCTCGCCGAAACCGGGCCGGTCGTCATCGACATGCCCGGTGGTGCCGCCGCCGGCTTCGCCGACGACATGTGGCAGCGTCCGATCATTGACATGGGCCAGACCGGCCCTGACAAAGGCGCGGGCGGAAAGTATATTCTCTCCGGACCGGGCCAGAAGGTGGACTTGCCCCAGGGAGCATACCATGCGGCGTCTCCCACGATGAATCTCTTCTGGGGCTTCCGCGCCCTCGACAAGGATCCGGCCAAGGCCGACGCGCTGCTCAAGGCGCTGCGCATTTATCCGCTGTCAAAGTCGGCCAACCCGCCCCCGACCCGCATCGTGGACATCACCGGCAAGCGTTGGACCCAGACCCCGCCGCGCGGCATGGACTACTGGAAGAGCCTGCACGCGATCATCCAGCGCGAACCCGTCCACGAACGCGACCGGATTTTCATGGCAATGCTCGTTCCCCTGGGCATCGAGAAGGGCAAACCCTTCGCTCCCGACGCGCGGCGGACAGCGTTGCTCACCGAAGCCGCGCTCGTCGGCGAAGCGATGGCCAAGGCGACCGATTTCGAGAAACGCCTGCCCGAGGCACATTACGCCGACGATACCCGCTGGCACTTCTCGCTCGTGCTCGATCCGTCGCAGCGCGCGGAGTTCTATGATCAACTCGACCACCGCGCCGCGTGGTTTTACGAAGCCGTCACTACCTCCAGCGGCATGGTCACCAAGTCGCCCGGCGTCGGCCAGGTTTACCTCGGCACCTATCAGGACAAGGACGGCGACTGGCTCGATGGCGCGAGAAACTACCGTCTGCGCATTCCGCCGAACGCACCGGCCGCGCAATTCTGGTCGATGACCGTTTACGACGTTTCCACGCGTGCCCTCATCGACAACCCCACTCAACAAGCCGACCGTTCCTCCCGCATGGACCTGCAAAAGAACCCGGACGGAAGCGTGGACCTCTACGTCGGGCCGAAAGCGCCCGCCGGTAAGGAAAGCAACTGGGTGGAGACCGTTCCCGGACGCTCCTGGTTCAGCTACTTCCGTCTCTACGGACCGACCGAGGTCCATTTTAACAGACAGTGGATCCTGCCCGATTTCGAAAAGGTGAAATGAGCGCAGAGCCAGCTAACAAGATCACTGGACCGAACACGGGCGGGCCGCGTCAGTCTCCGATTCTGACGCCACAGACCGCCCGCGTCGGTCAGTTCTGGCGTTAGCCGCGACAACCCACCTTGCACACTCACCGCATCAAAGCATCGTGGCAGGTCATTGAGAGACCCTGCAGCGGCGGCGAGAGGGTTCGAGGATGTTCGTCTGACCGGAATGTGTGGAGCTGTTGATCCTCAGGCCCGTCGCCAAGGAGACCGCTGCGGGACAGTTTCGTCTGGAACGAGCCTTGGACCTTCCGCGACCGACGCACGGGGCCGGGCCGCGGGCGGGGCGTATGGCGGCGGCTGGGGCGCTTCCACGTCATCTGCCTGCTGGGGTTGCTGCTGGGCGTGGGCGTGCTGCACGGCCTGCACGCCGGGCTGGGCTGGAACCTGTACCTCGCCAACCTCGTGGCCATCGTCGTGGCGGCCGGCTGGAACTTTACGCTGAGCCTGTGCTACGGCTGGCGGACGGAGACGTGACGGTGGAGCCGGCTCGGAGAACCGGCCGGCGTGCGGGGAACAGCCCAGCACGTGGACGGCTCGCAGGAGCTCGCCGCTCCGGGCGCGGCGCGGACACCGCCCGGCGACAGGGCGTCGCCGCCACAACGTTGCGCTCACCGGCCGCGGCCCGGATGCTGGCCGCCCAAACTTGAACCGCGTGAGCACCGCCGGCCGTCCCGTCATCCCCCCGACCCCCCCCGCCTTCTCCGGCTTCATCTTCAAGATCCAGGCGAACATGGACCCGCGGCACCGGGACCGCATCGCCTTCGTCCGCGTCGTGTCCGGGAAGTTCGAGCGCGACATGGTGGTCACGCACGTCCAGTCCGGGAAGAAGGTCCGGCTCAGCTCGTCCCATCGGCTCTTCGGCAACGAGCGCGAGACCGTGGACGAGGCTTACCCCGGCGACATCATCGGGCTGGTGGGCCATGACGGCTTCGGCATCGGCGACACGCTGACGACGGACCCGGCGATCCGGTACGACGAGATCCCGCGCTTCACGCCCGAGGTGTTCGAGTACTTCCGCAACCCGAACCCGGCGAAGTTCAAGCAGTTCCGCCAGGGGCTGGACCAGCTCCTGCGCGAGGGCGTGGCGCAGGCGTTCCACCTCGTGGACTCGACGATGCGCATCCCGCTGCTGGCGGCGGTCGGCCCGCTGCAGTTCGAGGTGCTGCAATACCGGCTGGAGACGGAGTACGGCGCGACGGTGGTGCGGGAGCCGGCGCCGTTCCAGGCGGTGCGCTGGCTGCCCGGCCGGCGGAGCGCGGCGGACGTGGAGGGCCTGACGCTGCCGGTGGGCGCGCGCTTCGCGCTGGATGGCGAGGGTCTGCCGGCCGCGCTCTTCCCGAACGAGTGGACCGTAGGATACTTCCAGAAGCAGAGTCCCGAGGTGGCGCTGAGCGTACTGCCGGCGGGGCGGGGGTGAGGCGGTCCGGCCGGCGGCGGGACGAAGCTTTGACACGCCCCGTGCATCTTCTAGCCTCGCCGCACGCACCCATGAGAATCGGCATCAACACGTTCCTCTTCGTCTCCCCGTTCACCACGGCCAGCGTGAAGCTGTTCCCGAAGTTCAAG
>JBJXFY010000174.1:0-6535 GCA_046155815.1 Limisphaerales bacterium
GGAGGAGGAGGCATTTAACAGGACGCTGGACAGCGGTTTGGAACTGTTTTCCGAATTGGTTGAGCGGCTCGAAACCTTACCCATCGCGGCCGACAGAGCAGAAAGGGACTTGAGGCTACTCAAGGAAGAAACGACTAAGTTGCCTGACGTGCCGCCCGCTTCCCGAGAGCACCTTAAAGGTCTGCTTGAAAAACTGGCTCAAATTTATTCTGCAGCTACACGCCAAGTACATTTTCCGGAAGATTGGTTTCGTGATGCAAGCAAGACGACGTGGCTTGGGCCTCTAAGTGGACCATTTCGTAAACTATTAGAATGCCTAGTGCCGCTTACGGAGCTTTATGGCGGTGCTGCAAGCAAAGATGGCACAGAACAAGACTATCGAAGGCTGATTGATCATTTTGAAATAGAATTCGATCGCGCGCAAAAGGGGCTGCTTCATGTTGCTCAGGCGCCAAGAATTGTCGAAGGGAACGCCGCTTTCTTCCTCTACGACACCTACGGGTTCCCCCTCGACCTTACCGAGCTGATGGCCCGCGAGCGCGGGCTGACGGTGGACAAGGAAGGCTTTGAGAAGCTCATGGAGGAGCAGCGCGCCCGCGCCCGCGCGGCGCAGAAGAAGACCGTCATCGAGCTCTCCCAGATCGAGACCAAGTCGCCCACCGCCTTCCTCGGCTACGATCACACGGAGGCCGGCGCCGAGGTGCAGGAGGTCGTCCAGCTCAAGGACCGGACCGTCGTCGTGCTGAACCACTCCGTTTGCTACGCCGAGATGGGCGGCCAGGTGGGCGACACGGGCGAGCTGGCCGGGTCCGGCCAGATCTGGCGCATCACGAACACCCAGAAGTCCGGCCCGACCTGGCTGCACTTCATCGAGGGCGACGACGTTCCCGCCGCCGGCTCGCACGTCACCGTCCGGGTGGACCTTCCCCGCCGCGCCGCCATCCAGCGCCATCACACGGTCACGCACCTGCTGCACTGGGCGCTGCATGAGGTCGCGAGCCGCGAGGCCACGCAGAAGGGCTCCTCCGTCGGCCCGGACAAGCTCACCTTCGACTTCAACAGCGCGCCGCTCACGCCCGCGCAGGTCGCCGACATCGAGCGGCTGGTGAACGAGCGCATCATCGAGAACGCCGGCGTGAGCTGGACCGAGGTTCCCTACTCGGACGTGAAGGGCCGCGCGGACGTGATGCAGTTCTTCGGCGACAAGTACGGCGACACCGTTCGGGTGGTGCAGGTCGGCGGCCGGCCGGCGGCGCTGGACGGCTGGTCGATGGAGCTGTGCGGTGGCACGCACGCGCGCGCGACCGGCGAGATCGGCCTGTTCCGCATCACCGGCGAGGGCGCCATCGCCGCCGGCGTGCGGCGCATCGAGGCCGTGGCCGGGCTGCCCGCGTACGCGCTCGCGCACGGCCAGGCCGAATTGATCCGCACGCTGGCCGGCAAGGCCGGCGCGCCCGTTGCCGAGCTGGAGAAGAAGCTCGACGCGCTGCTCGCACACCAGAAGGAGCTGGAGAAGGCGCTCAAGGCCGCCGCCCAGCGCGAGGCCGCCGGCCGCGCGAAGGAACTCCTCGGCTGCGCCGAGAGGGTGAACGGCACGCCCGTGCTCATCGCCAATCTCGGCGACGCGGACGGCGACACGCTGCAGGCGGTGGCCGACGCGCTGAAGGGCCAGTTCCAGGGCGTCATCGTCCTCGGCGGCCACCGCGGCGGCGCGGTGTCGCTGGTGGCGGCGGTGACGCCGGAGTTCACGGCGAAGGCGCAGGCCGGGAAGATCATCCAGGCCATCGCCCCGCTCGTGGGCGGCAAGGGCGGCGGCAAGCCCGACAACGCCCGCGGCGGCGGCAAGGACGCCGCGAAGCTCGACGAGGCGCTGGCGAAGGCGAAGGAACTGCTGCTTCGCAGATAGGCTGGGCCATGGACATCGTCATCAGACTTGGCCGGCGGTATGACGCCACGCACGCCGGGTGGATGGCGGACTTTTGCGAGGTGTGCCGGGACATCACGGTCCACCAGACGCTCGAACTGAGCCATGACTGGCGTCTCTACCGCTTCATCCGCATTCCAGGGACGCGGGTCACGAGCGAGGCGGCCCGGTGTTCCGTCTGCGGCTTCATGCAGTCCCTGCCCTCCATGCGTGAGATGCTGACCCATCATCCGGAGGAACTGGACTTCGATGTGTTGGACGCCCATGCCATGCAGCGCCTGCGGCGGAATTATCGGGAACGGCTGGCGTTGGAGGGGCAGGCCAAGGCGGCGGCCATCCGTCCGGATGAACGCCAGCGCCTGCTGGACGAGACCTTCACGTTCTTTGCCGCTCATGGTGCCTGGTCGTTGTCCTGGTGGCCGCTCCTCGGCGGCTGGGGCTTGTACGCCGCGATCTATGCTGGATCGATCGTCGTTGGTATCGTGTTCGCGCTGCTGACGGGGCCGGGCCCGGCCGAGAATCCGGGGGCATGGTTCATGACATTTTCGGTCCTGTTTCTCTTCATTGCCTTCGCGTTCTGGATCATGAAGGCGCTGCGCCGCCAGCAAGTGAGCGGTGACGTCCTGCCATGGCTGGCCAGGTCACTTCAGACCTTGAGGCCCACACCCGGCGAAATCCGCGCCTGCGTCGAGCGCCTGCAACGCCGGAACGACCAGTCTGGCTGGCTGATCAACCCAAGGGTGTTGAGCCGACAGATGGCGATCTTGTCGTCCACTCCGCCCCTGCTGGCCCGGCAGGCGGTGTCTTGAACCGTCATAATGCCGCCCCAACATCCCGTCATGAACTCCGTTGCGCTGCTCCAGTGGCTTCAAGAACTCCGCGCCGGCCTCGCCGGGCCCGGGCCGGCCGTGACGCTCCGGCTGCGGCTCGTCGTGGCGTCGGACGGCACCGTCCGCTTTGCCGCGCCGGGAGAGGCGGCGGGCGTGCAGGAGGTGGAAATGAGTGCCGGCGGCGCGCCAACGCCGCCGGCCGCCCCGTCGTCCAGGCCGGTCGCGGCGAAGGCCGTGGCTCCACCCGAGGCACCGCTGGCCGAAGCCAACGAGGCCACGCTGCGCCGGCGGCTGGAGATGGTGCTGGGCGGGCCGCCGGGCTTCACGACCGGTGCGCGGGCGGAGGTGCTGGCGGATTTGCTGCGGGAGTTCGGCCGCGAACGGCTGCGGCACGAGCTGCAGGGCGCCTGGGCCAGCCAGTTTGATACGGGACTCTCCGCGAGCGCCGGCGGCTGAGGCGGTTCCCGCCGGCGGACGGAGGCCGGCTGTCCGGCCCGCCTACACCCGGAACCACCGCAGCGCGGCGGCGTTGGCCGCGAGGCCGAACAGCGCGAGCACGCCGATCTTGGGCGCGGCCTGCGCCAGCCCGCCGCCGAAGGTGATGAGCTGGTGCAGCGCCTCGATGGCCCAGCCCGTCGGCACGAGGCGCGCCGCCGTGCGCATCGCGTCGGGCACCACCTCGAGCGGCCACCAGCAACCGCCCAGCGCGGCCATGACCAGCGCGGCCAGCAGGCACACGCCCACGATCTTGTCGTCATTCCGCATCAGGCTGCCGGCCAGCACCCCCAGCGACGCCGCGACCCAGGCGTACACCAGGAGCGTCAGCGCCACGGCGGGCAGGGCGTCGCCGAACTCCACGCGGAACAGCAGCCGTCCGGCGAGCAGCAGCACCAGGATCTGCACCGCCCCGAGCAGGACCAGGCCGTACACCTTGCCGAACACCAGCTCGGTGGACGTCACGGGATGCAGGCACACCCGCCGCAGCGCACCCGCCCGGCGGTCCGCCGCGAGCGTGGCGCCGCCGTAGATCAGCAGGTTCATCAGGAGGAACATCACGAGGTTCCCCGGCACGGACTGCTGGAAGCCCGCGGGAACCGGCCGCCGCCCGGCGAACGTCGCCGCCAGCGTCACGCGGTCCGGCCGCGCGCGGACGGCCTTCAACGAATCCTCCGTCACCGGGACCGCGCCGCCGTGTTCCAGCAGGTCGCTGTTCAACTGGATCAGCGCCCGCGCCACGCGCAGCCCGACAAGTTGGGAACCTTCCACGCCGTCATCGGGTTTCGACGCGAAGGTCACGCGCGCCGTGCCGCCGGTGAGCACGCGCGCGGTGAAGTCGGCCGGCACGGTGATCGTGCGCGGGGCGTCGTCGCGGTTCGTCGGGTCCAGCACGCGCAGGCCCTGCGCGCCGAGGGCGTCCACGAACGCGCGGCCAAGGAAGCCCGGGTCCGCATTCTCGAGGCGCACGGTGGGCCGCGGGTTGGCCGGGTCGCCGGGGCCGCGGTTGGCGAAGCCCATGAACCACGTGAAGGCCAGCGGGAGGCCGAAGAGCCAGACGTACCCGCCGCGGTCGCGCAGGAAACGCCGCAGGTCGAGGTGGCCGAGGAGCAGGACGCGCTTCACGGCCGCCCCCCCGTCTCGAGCTGCCGTCCCAGCCGCCACGCGGCGAAGGCAATCAGCACCGCGCCCAGGCCGGCCAGCTTGGCCGCAGCGAGGGTCCAGGAGGCGTCGCCGCCGAACTGGAGCGCGCGCACCGCCTCGATGAACCACGCGTTCGGCAGCAGCGGCGTCACGTTGTCCCGGAGGAACGCCGGCAGCGCATTGCTCGGGAAGGCGCTGCCGCCGGCCAGCCCGAGGCCCATCACGACCGCCGTGTTCAGCACCTCGGCGCGGCGTTCGGAGCCGGCCAGCGCCGCCAGCGCCGCGCCCACGCCCGCCGCGGCCAACGCATACGCCAGCGTGACCGCCCCCAGCTCCGCCGGCCGCGCCCACGCGATGCCGAAGAGCAGCGCCCCGCCGCCCAGCAGGATCGCCGCGCCCAGCAGCACGAGGACCAGCGCAAACACGACCTTGGACGCAACCATCAGGCCGGCGCCCGGGCGCAGCGTCGCGAAGCGCGCCAGCGTGTGCGCCTGCTGCTCGCGGAAGAGGTCGCGCAGCGCCTGGTCCGCGAGGAACAGCAGGAACATCGAGGCCAGCCCCGGCAGCAGGAAGGCGAAGAGGTTGAAGTTCGCCGGCCGCGCTTCCGCCGCGGCCGTGGTCTGCTCCTCGTACCAGACGCGCGGGGGAAAGAGCGACGTGCCGAGGCCCTGCAGCCGCTCGCCCGTGCGCTCGACGAGCCGGGCGATCTCGGCCGGCGTCGGCGACCGTTCGTCCGCAAAGAGCCGCCGCCACGCGGCCAGCTCGTCGCCGAAGTTGCGGGCCGCGGCGTCCAGCCCGGTCACGAGCGCCGCGGCCATCTCCTCGACGATGGCGGGATGGAACTGCTGCGCCGGGTTCTTGATGACCTCCAGCGTGGCCGGGCCGCGCCCGTCGAGCAGCGCGTCCGTGAAGCCGGCCGGGATCACCACCGCGGCGGCGAGGCGGTTGGCGGTGAGTTCCGCGAGCGCGTTGCTGCGGCTGAGGAACTGCGGCTCGAAGAACTCGCCGGCCCGGCCCTGGTTCAGCGCGCCGCGCAGGAAGCCGGTCACGGCCGACCCATCCTCGTCCACCAGCGCGAGCTTGATGCGGCCGGGCGGCCCGCCGCGGTTCGCGCCGCCAAACGCCGCGCCCAGCAGGCCGGTGATGACGAGCGGGACAGCCAGGTGGACCAGCCAGCGCGCCGGGTTGCGCACGGCGCGCCGCAGGTCTTTCGCAAACAGCAGGCCCAGCATGGTCATTCCCGCAGCGCCCTTCCCGTGAGCTGGAGGAACACGTCGTTCAGGCTCGGCCGCTTGAGCGTCACGTTTTCCACGCGCACGGGCAGCGCGAGGAGTTCCTTCAGGCAGTCCGCCGGGTCGCGGCCCGCCTGCCTGGCCGCCACGACGAGCTGGCGGTCGGACTGCTGGAGGATGCGGTACGCGTCCGCGAAGCCCGGCCACGTCTCCGGCGCCGCGCCAACGAGGCCGCCCTCGAGCACGAACAGGCGGTCGCCGCCGAGCCGCTCCTGGAGCTGGGCCAGCGTGCCTTCCGCAAGGATCCGCCCCTGGTCAATGATCCCGATGCGCGCGCACAGCGCCTCCGCCTCCTCGAGGTAATGCGTCGTGTACAGCACCGCCGTGCCGCGCCCGGCCAGCGCGCGGACGAAGTCGAGGATGTTGTTCCGCGCCTGCGGATCAATGCCGACGGTCGGCTCGTCCAGCAGCACGAGGCGCGGCTCGTGGAGCAGCGCGCAGCCGAGGTTGATGCGGCGCTTCATGCCGCCGGAGTAGTTCTTCACCGGCTCGTCCGCGCGGTCCGCGAGCGTGAGAGCGTCAAGCATGGCCGCGGCCCGCGCCTTCGCGTCGGCCGCGGACAGCCCGGCGAGCCGGCCCCAGAAGAGCAGGTTCTCGCGGCCCGTCAGGTCGTCGTACAGCGCGACCTCCTGCGGCACCACGCCCATGAGGCGCTTGGCGCGGGCGGGATCGGACCAGAAGCCGCGGCCGTCCACGGTGACGTCGCCGGCGTCGGGCCGGAGCAGGCCGCAGACCATCGCGAGGGTGGTGGACTTGCCCGCGCCGTTCGGGCCGAGCAGGCCGTAGATCTCGCCCGGCGCGACGTGGAAGGACACGCCCCGCACGGCCGCCGTGGGGCCGAAGGATTTCGC
>JBJXFY010000177.1:0-38228 GCA_046155815.1 Limisphaerales bacterium
CACAAAGGTCTTGCGCGGTGGTTGGATGACCGTCGTGCTCCAGGGGTGGCCAGCCTCTTGCCAGGCCGGTCGTCGGGTCCACGCCGCGGTGGACGGTGTCGGGGAACGTGAAGCCGGCCCCGAGCGGCACCGTGCGCGGGCTGAGCGGGTCGTAGAGCCGCGCGGCGGCGTTGATGGGCTGCGCGCCCGCGGGGTCGAGGCTGTCGAACACCACCTGCGCCGCCGCCATGTCGAGGATGTCCGGCAGGCCGCCGGCGGCCGTGGTGAGCGACTGCCCGACCTGCAGCGGGGGCACGGCGGCGGGCCATTCGATGGCGTAGGCGATGTTGACCGGGTCGCCGGTGACGCCGCCGGGGCGGCGGTCGAGCCACGGCACCGCGTCACCGGGCGCGTACTCGGGCCGGCCGTCGCGGTCGAGGTCGAAGAAGAAGTCCGGCTGCAGGGGGTAGAACCACTGCATGACGACCTCGCCCTCATCGCCGAAGAGGCCCGCGGCGCGGGCGTAGAATTTGCCATGGTAGTCCTGCCACGCGGGGCCGGAGACGATGCGGTTGTCGCGCGTCATCAGCGGCAGCGCGGAGACGGGCAGCGGCGGCTGGATCTCGTTCCCGACCACGCCGTCGTAGCGGAAGAACCACGGGGCCTGCTCGTCCACCACGCCGAACACCTTAAGCCGCCATTCGCCGCTGGCCGGGTCGAGATGCTTCAGCAGGACGAACGGATCGGACGCCTTCGGGCTCACGCGGGCATTGAGGTCGTTGCGCAGCGCGTGGAGCACGCCGCCGGCGAGCAGCGCGTGCTCCTCGTTCGGGTTGAAGCCCGGCCGCGTGGCGTCCGGCTGGGCGTACACCTGCGCCTGCGGGAACTGCAGGGGCGAGAGCGGCCCGGAGCCGAGCTGGCTGGCGATGACAATCGTCGGCGCGTTGGTGGGCCAGCCCAGCGCGTACTCATAGGGCAGGCTGGACCAGGCGACGCCGAGGCGGTTCTGCTCATACCAGACGACGACGAGGTTGCCGGCCTCGGTGTGCGTGTTGACGGGCAGGATCGGCCCGGTGCGGCCGGCGCGGTCGTACACGGCGCCGTCGTAGGGCGCGTTGGTGAAGAGGACGTAGCCGTTGAGGCCGGGGTAGTCGTCGTGCAGGGCGTTGGTGATCGGGGAGCCGATCGTCCACGCGACGTTGGTGACGAGATGGAGCGGGTCGTTCCACGCGATGGAGCGGGCCACCCGGAACTCATGCGGCTGCAGCTCGGCGTTGGGGGCCCGGCCGCCCGTCTGGAGGTAGTGCAGCACGCTGTACCCCGGGGTCGGGCTGGTGAAGACCTTGCTGGCGCTGTCCACCTGCGCGCCGTCGGCGGTGGTGTAGATGAGGTTCACGAAGCCATGCTGGAAGTCCGGCTGGTCCGGCTCCACCTGCACGGGCGTGCCCACGACGTGCAGGTCCGGATCGGCCGGCCACACGTTGAACGACAGCGTGGGCAGCGTGATCTCGTTGGTGAACTTCTGCCGGATGAACGTGTCGCCGAACTCGGTGAGGTTGGTGACGACCTCGTAGGTGCCGGTGCGCCAGCGGACCTCGGCGACCACGGGGCGGATGGCGAAGAGCTTGCGGTCGCCCGCGCTCCAGAAGAAGGAGTTGCCCGGCTGGTCGTGGCCGCCGCCCGACAGGATGGTGATGGTGGGCAGCTCGGCCAGCGTGCCCTCGGGGCGGAACACGCGGCGGCCGATCTCGGTGGCGGGGAAGAGCAGCAGCGCCTGCGGCGGCCCGCCGGCCTGCGAGCCGGTGACGGCGACCTGCGCGCGGTCGTTGATCGCCGCGGCGGCGTCCAGGCTCCAGTCCGTGTCGGCGGACAGCAGGGCCTGGAGATCCCAGGCGCGTCCGTCGGTGTAGAGGTAGGCGCGCCAGACGCCGTTCGTGTCGAGCGCGCGGCCGACGATCTGGCCGTAGCGGTTCGCGCTGGTCACCTCGGTCCGGCCGCCGCCCAGCAGGTCGCCCAGCTCGGTCCAGACGCCGTTGTCCCAGCGCACCGCGCGCGAGGCCGCGCCGGTGGCGTACAGCGCGTGGCCGAACACGGTGCCGCCGTCGTTGACGGCCGTGACGACGACGTGGTCCGCCCCGGCGGGCCGGCCGAGGTCGCGCGTCTGGCCGAGCGCGAAGAGGAAGCCGTTCGTCGCGCCGCCGGCCGCGAGACGCGCGTGGCCGGCGACCTCGCCCGCGGCGTTCACCGCCGTGGCCCACATCTCGGCATAGCCGTTGGTGAGCGCGAGGGGGGTGAGCGGGCCGGGGCCGGCGGTGAAGGCGCGATGCGTGCCGTCGCCGACCTGCGCGTAGCCGACGACGAGGCCGGCGTCGTTGACCGCCGTGGCCACGCTGAGGTTGCCGCCGGGCAGCACGCCGAGATCCGCCGGCATGGTGTCCTGCCGCGGGTCCACGGAGAAGGCGCGCAGCGCGCCCTGGGCGTTGGCGACGGCGCCGACGACCAGGCCGGCCGCGTTCAGGCCGAGGGCGCCGCCGGTGTTGCCGCCGAGATTGTCCACGAGGTACGCGGGCACGGCGGCGCCGTAGCCGGCGTAGAGGAAGGGCTGGCTGTTCGTCTGCGCCGCGGTGCCGGCCACCCAGCCGGCGAGCTGGCCGGCCTCGTTGAGCGCGGTGGCCACGCCGGCCGGGAAACCGGCGGCCTCGCCGGTGTTCACGACCACGTAGGCGAGGCGCGGGTTCACCCGGACCTGGAACTGCGTGACCGCCGTCAGCTCCCCGTTGCTAACCTCGATCTCGACGGTGGCGGTGCCGACCTCGCCCTCGACCGGGTCCAGCGTGGCGGTGCGCGCGTTGCCGGCGCCGCCGAAGGTGATGTTGTTCGTCGGCAGCAGCGCGGGGTTCGACGAGCGGGCCGTGAGCGTAAGGCTGTTGCCCGTGTGGTCGTCCACGTCCGCGAGGCGCACGGGGAGCACGAGCGGCGGATCCTCCTCCTCGAACTCGACGTCGCGCAGCGGGAAGATGACCGGCGCGATGGGCGTCTTCTCGACCTCCACCAGCAGCGTCGCCGCCGCGGAGGTCCGGCCGCCGGCGGTGACCTGGTACTGGATCGGGTCCGGGCCGAAGTAGTTGCGGTTGGGCGTGTAGGTGTAGGCGCCGGGCAGGAGCGGGTCGGGCACGAGCCGGCCGTGGGCGGGCGTGGGCGAGAGGATCTGCCAGGTGAGCGGCTGGCCGTCCGGATCAAAGCCGGGCAGGAAGATTTTCTGGCCCGGGCTGTTTCGCGGCACCACGACGGCGCCGAGGTTGGTGCTGCCGGCGGTCCACTTCACCGGGTCCGTGATCGCCGCGTGCAGCCGCAGGCCGCCGGGCTTGGGCGCGCTGGTGTCGTACGCCGTCAGGCCGTTCCCCTCGTCGAGCCGGTAGTAGGCGAGCAGGCCGTCCTCGTTGCCCGCGAGCGGGACGGACATCGCGGCCAGCAGCTCGTCCTGCGTGCGCGGGCGGGTCCACAGCCGGACCTCGTCCAGCTCCCCGGTGAACCAGCCGGCGAGGCCGTACACGGAGCCGAGGAAGAGCTGCACCGGGCCGGGGCCGGCATTCGTGCTGACGACCGAACCCTGGCTGATGCCGTCGCGGAACAGCTCCCGCCGGCCGGTATCCGCATCGAAGACCGCGGCCCAGTGGTGCCAGTTCGTGTCGAGGGAGGCGGTGGCGGCCGGCACGGTCACGGCCTGCTGGCCCAGCCGGGTTTCAAACACAAACTGCGTGCTGGACGACCAGCCGAGGATGACGCCCGGGGCGCTGCCAAGAACCTGCGGACCGAGATGGGCAAGGATCTGCCCGTCGTCCGCGGCCGGGCCGTTGGTGTCCGCGCGCCGCGCCCAGAGCTCGAGGGTGAAGGACTCCCCGCCGAGGGTGAACTCCTCCGTGGTGGCCACGCCGCCGGGCCGGCCGTCGAGGCGGAGGGCGTTCTGCGAGCCGGCCACCGGCGCGTCATCGCGGTTCACCACGTTCAGGTTCACCACCACCGGCGCGGAGGTGATCCCGGCGGACGCCGCCCGGTACACGAAGGAATCCGTGCCGAAGAAATTGGGCGTCGGCGCGTAGGCCGCGACGCCGTTGGTGAGCGTCAGAGTGCCGGACTCGGGCGGGACCTCCACCGTGAACGTGAGCGTGTCGCCCGGGCGGGGCGTGCCGAGCGGCTGCACGCGCTGCGCCGGGATGGGCGTCTCGACGAGGCCGCTGGGCAGCGTCCAGCGCACGGACAGGTGGGCGCTGCCGTTGGCCCCGCTGTCGGCCTGGTGGCGGACCTCGAAGTAATACCGCTGGCCGGCGGTGAGGCCGACGGTGGCGGTCTGCTGCGCGGGGTTGAAGTCGAAGCGCCGGAAGCTGACGCCGCTGGCCGGCGAGATGGCCAGCGTGCGGAGGTTGGCCGCCGAGTCATCCGTGCTGAGCCACAGCCAGGCCTCGTTGGCGCTCGCGATGGCGAAGGTGTAGGCGCCCGTCTCCGGTGGGAGCAGCCAGCCGCGGAGTCGTTGGCCGTAGCCCGTGCGCCCGCCGGGCGGCACCTCCAGCCCGAGGCCGCTGGCCAGCACCAGGTCCGGCTGGTCCGGCCAGCCGGGGCTGCTGCCCAGGCCGGCCTCGAGCCCCGCGCTGATCGGGCCGAAGTAGATTTCCCGCGTCACGCCGGCCGCGCCCCAGACATTGGTCCCGGAGACCACGGCGCCCAGCCCGAACGTGGCCGGCTCGTCTTCCGGCACGTTGACCGTGGCGCCAGCGGACACGCCGGGGATGAAATAGGGCAGCCCGACGAGCGGCGCATGGCGCTGGCGGGCGCTGAAGTCCTGCAGCGCGCCGCCCACCGGCACGCCGGCCGGGGCGAGCGAGGGGTTCGCGCCGTCGAAATGGACGAAGCCGTCGTCGCAGCGGAAATCGCGCACGAGGCCCGGTGCGTCCGGCGGCACGAGGCGGTTGAAGTTCGCCGCGATGTCCGCCGCGGAGCGCGCGGTGTTCCACATCCGGATGTTGTCGAGGTGGCCGAACCAGGGGCGGTTCAAGTTGTCCTCGAAGGGCTCGTGGCCGATGAACACGCTGCGCGGGCTGAGGTTCACCGCCAAGTTGAGCGTGCCGGTGGCGGCGGGCTGGCCGTCCACGTAGAGCGAGACGGCCCGGCCGTTCACCACGGTGGCGACGTGGTGCCAGCGGTTCGTCGTGACCTTGTTGGTGACGCCCGTGGGCGTGAAGTCGTTGAGCCAGTTCGCCATCGAGGGGCTGCCGTCGCCCTGCACGGCCAGGATCAGCCCGCGCGTCTGGCCCGGCGTGCCCATCATGGCGACCACGTTGAGCACCGGGTCCGGCAGCGCCGTGGCGTACACCCACGCCTCGATGGTCGCGGTGGCGCCGGAGCCGGTGTCCGAGGCGTTGTCGTCGCGGGCGTACTGGAGCGCCTGCACGTAGCCCGGGCCCTTCTCGTTGAGCGCCAGGGCGGAGCCGCCGCCCAGCACGGCCGGCGGGGCGTCCGCGGTCGTGGTGAACAGGGTGAAGCTGCTGCTGGCGGAGTCGCCCGAGCCATCCGTGACCCTGACCTTCACCAAGCTGCCACCGGTGGGACTCGGCAGATCCGGCGTGAAGACGAGGTTCCAGTTGGTGCCGGTGCCGTCGCGCGGCTGGAAGAAGTGGTTCTGCGGTTTGACCAGCCCGGCCGCTTCCGTGGCGGTGAGCTGCAACTGCCCGACGGGCCACCGCGGG
This sequence comes from Limisphaerales bacterium, assembly GCA_046155815.1. Lineage (GTDB taxonomy): Bacteria > Verrucomicrobiota > Verrucomicrobiia > Limisphaerales > CAIMTB01 > JBJXFY01. The sequence goes on from JBJXFY010000177.1 coordinate 5,721, forward strand.
CTGCCGATGCTGAAGGGCAGGCTGCGCGTGCGGCCGAGCTCCTGGATGTGGACATCGTCAAAGGCGGTGATCGAGGGCGGGAGGTTCGGCGTGACGGTGTGCTGGTAGCTCGCCGTGCTGGCCGGCAGCCCGCCGCCCGGATCGAAGCGCAGGGTGATGGTGGCGGTGCCCTGCGCTCCGCGCAGGGGGTTTAGGCTGATCTGGCGGACCGCGGGACTCGGGGCCGTGATGACGAGGTTGGCCGCCGGGATCACCGACTCATCGGAGGACGTCGCCGTGACCGTGATGCTGGCCGGGTTGACGCCTTCGTTCGAGCCGACGCCGACCTGGAAGCTGTCGGTGAAGTCCTGGAAGGACTGGCGCGCGTAGGGCGTGAGGGAGTCCAGCGGGGCCGTGTACCAGGGGCCCGCCGTGCCGGACAGGGCGACGCGGCTGGCCACGATGGCATACTGCGTGGCGCCGCTGCTGGCCCCGCTGAGGCCGAACCGCCAGTACTGGGGCGGATCCCAGTAGGGCATGTCGTAGGTAAAGGAACGGTACAGGTCACCACCGGTGGAATGGTCCACTCCGCGGAACGTGACGGTGAGCCGGGAAACCGGCGCCCGGGCGAAGGAGGCCTCGAACCGCGTGATCGCCACCCCGGTTCCGAGCGGCGACTCCCCGACCAAGTTGCCGCGGTAAGTCACCCGGCTGACATAGCTGTTGGGGTTGCCGTTGCCGCTGTCGGTGCCGATGCAGGCGATGACCAGTCCGCCGCCCGTGTTGATGTCGCCGTTGATCCCGGTGTCCGCGAGCCGGCCGTAGTTGAGCGCAAAGGCCGCCTGCCCGGACCCGCCGCCACCGGTCGCCCTGATGTCCACATCAAAGGCGGCGCTGAAGTCGGCGTAGGCCCCTCCCGGATGGGTGACGTCGGCCGTGTTGAAGATCACCAGCCCGGACCCGCCGTTCGCCAGGACGTAGCCGCTGACGCCGGAGTTGAAAAAAGCCCCGCCAAACATCCCGGCATTCGGGGCCGGTGCGGTCACGTTGCTGGGGTCGGAATAGACGTAGGCGCGGACCCCGTGGCCGGCGGCGGTGAGCAGCAGCAGGAGCGCCGCCCGGCGGACCCACCGGGGGAAACAGGTCGAAAAACGGTTCAGCTTCATGGCAATGCCGGCGGGTTCAGGGGGTGGTCCCGGCGTTCAGCACGCCGAGGTCGGAGAGGCGCCGCAGCTCCAGCGATCCGGACGTGGACAGCGGCAGCCGGTGCAGGCCGGTGATCGTCTCCGCGTACGTGCCGCCCAGCACCTCGCCACCTTCGCCGGGATCGGGCGCGGGACCGGCATCGAGCCGGAAGGTGATGTCGCGCGTGACCGCGTAGGCGTTGGCGCCGTGGTCCGGGTGGTAGAGGTGGAGAAAGGGGTTCGTGGGCAGGTCGCCCGGCATCGCCAGCGTGCCGGTGACCACGTTGCTCGGGGCGAAGACGCCGGTGAGCGGCAGCGTGAACTGGCCGTTGGTGCGCGCGAACTCGAAGTGCGGCGCCGTCAGCCGCCGGCCCCGGACCGCCCCGCTGCGGACGTCCGCGGCCGCGTAGCCCACGAGCCGCGCCGGGTCGGTGACGAGCGCCGTGGCGCGCGGCGGCAGGTAGGCCGGCGGGTTGGTGCCGGCGGGCGGGTTCGTCCGCACGTACACCAGCGTCACGTCCCGCAGCAGCGAGACCTGCCCGCCGTCGTCCACGTGCAGCAGCAGCCGGAGCGGGAAGCCCGCGGCCACCGGCCCCGGCGTGCCCGGCCCGCTGGTCGCGCCCAGCGTGGGCGAAACGTTCGTCACCGTCACGGTGCCCACCCACAGCCCGGTGAAGTCCGCCGCCGCGCCGGCCGCCGCGTTGACGCCGACATGGTACAGCGTGCCCTCGCCGTCGGAGACGCGGAGCAGGCTGGCGGCGGCATCGCCGGGCGCGATGACGGCCACGGCGGCCCGGCGGGCGGCCGGCGCTCCGCCGAGCTGCGAGCGGTCCAGACCCAGCCGCAGCCGGTGGGCCCTGCCCGCCGCTACCGGCTGGTGGTGGGTGCCCAGCGGCCGGACGCCGTTCGTCTGGCCAGGCAGCGGCGGCAGCAACAGCAGCGCCGGGGCCAGCGGGCCGGCGGACTCGATCCGGATGGACTTCGCCGCGGCGTGGACGTTGCGCAGCGTGATCTCGACGCGCCGCAGCACGCCGTTGAAGTCCACCCCCTCGCCGGAGTTCACCTCGAGGCTGAAAGGCGCGACGAACTCCGACGCCCCGCGCGTGTACACCCAGCACGCCTCGCCGCGGCGCATCACGTCGTCCGGCGCGACCGCGTTCCATCTCCCGTCCGGGCCGAGCCGGAAGATCTCCGCGAGCCGCCCGCTGCCCGGCTCGAAGTGCGCCCCCGACGCGCGGAAGAACTGGCGGAACGTCGGCGCCACCGTGTCGTCCACCGGGAAGCCGCGCAGGTTGAAGCGGTCCGGCACCCAGTCCGGCGTCGTGAGCACCGGCCGGCCCGTGACCGACCACGTCACGGCGTTCGTGCCGGCGAGGCGAACGAGGTACGCGCGCTGCGGCAGCACGGCGTGCAGGTTCGCCAGCCGCGCCTCGGGGCTGTTCGTCGGGAAGAACGCGAGCCACTGCGCGCGGTTCCACCCGGCGGTGTCGGGATTCTGGATGAAGTCCGTGGCCGACACGCGCTCGGACCACGTCCACACGCTCGCCAGCGGCAGGCCGGCGAAGACGGCGGACGGCGCGCGGTCCGGCGGCTCGACCTCGAGCCACACGGCGTTCCAGCCGGGCTGGAGGGTGAGCGTCTGCGTCAGCGCCTGCGCGTGAACCCGCGGCGGGCACAGCGCGGTGACGAGCAGCAGCCAGCCGGCGGGACGGAGCCAGGAACGGGGGGCGGTTTGCATGGACGGCGGAGAGTTTTCAGGGAGCGGGCAGGCGCGGCGGGCGGGACGCGAGGGTGGCCGGCGGCGGGGCCAGTTCGGCGAGGCGCGCGGTGTTGATCTCGACGGGATGGTCGTCGCGCAGGCGCGCAAACAGCGCCGCCTCCGCCGCCGCGGCGCGCGCCCGCGCCAGATCTTGGCGCACTCGCTCCCGCACCTCGTCCAGCGACCGGACCTGTGCCGGCCGCCGCCCGAGGACTTGCACGAGGAAAACTCCCTCCGCGGTCGCGATGACGGGGCTGACCGCGCCCGGCTCCTTGGGCGCAAAGTACTCCGCCACCACCTCGGCCGGCAGGAACTGCCCGGCGCTGGAGCGCGTCAGCCAGCCGAGGTCGCCGCTGCCGCGCCGGCTGCCGGCGTGCCGCGAATGTTCGCGCGCCAGCGCGGCGAAGGCCGCCGCCGCATCCGGCGCGGCGAGGGCCGCACGGCGGATTTCCTGCGCGTGGGCCAGCGCCCCGTCATGCCGCGCCGCAGCGGCCGGGGGCGGCAGGGGGAGCTGGATCAACGCCGCGTGGACCTGTTCCGGCGCGGTGTAGCGTTCGGCGTGGCGCGCGTGGAACTCCGCGAGTTCCGCTTCGCTGGCCGCGGCCGCCGCCCCCGGCCCGTCGAGCTGGCTCTCCTCGAACCGCTGCGCGACCAGGTTCTTCCACGCCGCCTGAAGCGCCGGCGAGCGGTCCAGCCCGGCCCGCTGTGCGCCGGCGAAGAGCAGCTCGCGCCGCACGAGCCGGTCGAGCAGCGCGGCGTCTGCGATCGGGACACCCTGCCGGTCGCGTTCCGCGAGGAAGGCGTCCACGGAGATCGCCGCCGGCCCGACGCGCGCCAGTTCGTCCGCGCCGGGCGGGCGCGCCGCGGAAGGCGCGGTTTCCTGCCGGCAGCCCGCGACGCCGAGCAAGGCGGCCAGGGCAAGGACGGCGGCAAGGTGGCGCGGAGGCGGGGAGGCGGGGCTGGGCGTGTTCATGGCCGTGCTGCGCGAGGCTCCGAGCCTGGTCCGTTTGCGCCCTTGGCACTTGGGCGGCGGACCCTCGTCCCGGCCGTACCGGGAGCCTCGTTTGCCTCAGTCCCTACCCGGAAAGCGTGGCGACGTTACCGGCGGCGGAACGCCGCCCCCTCGCCGCCCGTCATTCACGGCGCACGCAGGGCGTCCCAGCGGGCGCGCAGTTCGGCGGCGCTGAGCGGCGTGGCCCCGGCGGCGGGATGCAGCCGCTGCGTGCCGAGCAGTTCGGCCTGGAGCCGCAGGCGGTCCAACGGGCCGGGGTGCGGCGACACGTCGAAGATGCGGCCGGCATTCTCGTTCCAACCCGTGGCGATTTCCCGTCCGTCCGGACTCCAGCCCACCCAGCCGGCGCGGCCTTCGTGCTCGAGCGGCGGCGTCACGGCCTCGCCGGTCTCCACCTCCCAGAGACGCGTCGTGCCGTCCTCGCTCGCCGTGGCCACCAGCCGGCCGTCCGGGCTGAAGGCCGCGGTGTACACGTAGGCGCGGTGGCGCAGCGGCGGCGTGACCGGCTCGCCCGTGGTGGCGTCCCAGACGCGTGCCGTGTTGTCTTCGCCGCAGCTGGCGATGCGCCGGCCGTCCGGACTGAACTCGGCATGGAACAGGCCGTCGAAATGCCACATTGGCTGGCCCACCTTTTCGCCGGTCGCGGCATCCCAGAGCTGGGCGGCGGACGGGAGCTGGCCGGGGTCCAGCCAGCCGGTGAGGAGGCGGCGGCCGTCTGGACTGAAGGTGGCCGCCCGCACCTGCCCACCGACGTCGAGCCGCGGCCCGTTTGGCTGCCCGGACGGGAGTTCCCAGACCTGCACCATCCCGTCATCATGGCCAGTGACGAGCCGGGCGCCCTCCAGGCTGAAGGCGGCGCAGCTCGGCGGTGCGCCGCGGTCCAGCGGCGGGGTAAGGGGCGCGCCGTTCGCCACGTCCCACACCCGCACGGCCGGGCCGCCGCGGGTGAGGAAGCGCCGGCCGTCCGGGCTGAACTCGGCCTGGACCACGGCGTGGCCGTGCGGCACGCCGGGGAAGATCGGCTCGCCGGTCGCCGCATCCCAGAGGCGCGCCGTGCCGTCCGTGCTGGCGGTGAGGATGAGCCGGCCGTCCGGGCTGAACCGCGCGTCTGCCACCGGTCCCGCGTGGCGCAGGGTGAGACCCAGCTCGCCGGAGCCACGGTCCCAGACGCGCGCCGTGCCGTCCTCGCCGGCGGTCACGATCTTCGTGCCGGCCGGATCGTACCGGGTGCGGAAGACCGTGCCCCCGTGCCGCAGTTCGAGACGCGCGGGGCGGTTCGTGGCCAGCCGCCAGAGGCGCACGGCCGTGTCCTGGCTGCCGGTGAGCAGGCGGGTGCCGTCCTGGCTGAAGACCAGTGAGGTCACGAACCCGCCGTGGCGCAGCAGCGGCGGCTGGGCGCGGGCGGTCTCCGGGTGCCAGAAGCGCACCGTGGTGTCCCAGCTCGCGGTGGCCAGACGGCGGCCGTCCGGGCTGAAGCGCGCCGTGCGCACGCCGCCCAGATGCTGCATCGGCGGGCCAAGGCGCTGGCCCGCGGCCGCATCCCACAGATGGGCCTCGCCGCCCCATTCCGCCGTCACCAGCCGAGCGCCGTCAGGGCTGTACTGCACGGACTGGATCCCCGAAGCGTGCGGCAGGTCCGGACCGACCTGTTCGCCCTTCTCCAGATCCCACTGGCGGACGGCCCGCGGGCCACGGTTGCCTCCGATCGCACCCGCGAGCCGCCGGCCGTCCGGGCGAAACGCCCACGAATGGAATGGCGCGCCGAGCACAAGCTGCCGCGGCGCCCCGCCGTCCGGCGCCGTGTCCCAGAGCGTCAGCCGTCCCGTGTCGTCCAGGCCGGCCAACCGGCGGCTGTCCGGCAAGAAGCGGACAAAGGTCACCGGATGCGCGGCGGGCCATTCCGCCCCGAGCGGCGCGCCGCTGGTCACGTCGAAAAGCTGCGCGCCCGCCGGCATGGAAACGGCCACTCGCCGGCCGTCCGGGGCGTAATGCACGGACTGCCGGGCGGTGAAGACCGGCATCTGCGCGGCCGGGGAGCCATCGGCCACGTTCCAGAACCGGATGCCCTCGCCACGCAGCCAGGTGAGGAGCTGCCGGTTGTCCGGGCCGAAGCGCACCGTCGTCGCCCGGTCCGGTCCGGGCCGGGCCCGCCCGGTCCGCGCGTCCCAGAACTTCGCCACGCCGTCGAGGGACACCGCGGCGACGACCTCGCCGTCCGGGCTGATCTCGACCTCGGTCACGAAGGCGTCGTGGAACCAGAGCTGCTCGAGCGCCGGCGCCTGGCGCAGCACGGCCGCGATGCGGCGGCGGTGCACGTCCTCGCGCGCCGCGTCGCCATGTCCCAACGCGAGCGCCTCGACGTACCACGCCAGCGCCGCGAACGGGTCGCCGTCGGTAGTGAAGCGGTTGCCCGTCTGCACGTTCAGCCGCACGAGCCCGCGGCGGCTCTCCTCGGCCTCGGCGGCGGTGCGGGCGTTGGCGGCGCGGATGCGGACGTTGGCCACGGCGAGCGTGATCAGGACAACGGCGAGCGCCGCGGTGGAAAACGCCAGCAGGCCCGCGAGGCGCGGGTTGCGGCGCACCCATTTCACGGCGCGCTCGGCGGGCGTGGCGGGCCGTGCGTGGATCGGCTCGTCCCGCAGCCAGCGGCCAAGATCCCCCGCAACCGCGCCGGCGGTGGCATAGCGGCCGGTGATCTCCTTCTCCAGGCACTTGAGGCAGATCGTCTCGAGGTCGCGCGGCACGCCCGCGTTCAGCGCGCGCGGTGGCACGGGCTCGGCGTCGCGGATGCGCAGCAGCGTCTCCGCCAGCGAGCCGGCGAGGAACGGCGGCCGGCCGGTGAGCAGCTCGTACAGCAGCGCGCCGAGCGAATAGACGTCGCTGGCCGGGCCCACGGCGTCGTGCCGGCCCGTGGCGGCCTCGGGGGAGAGGTAGTTCGGCGTGCCGACCAGCTGCCCGGTCACGGTGAGGTCGCTGCTGCCGTCGAGCTTCTTGGCGAGGCCGAAGTCCGTGAGGCGGACCACGCCGAAGGCGTCGAGCAGTACGTTCGAGGGCTTGAGGTCGCGGTGCAGCACGCCCTGGCCGTGGGCGAATTGCACGGCCTCGGCGATGGCGCGGGCGATCTCCGCCGCGCGGCGCGGCGGCAGCGGTCCGGCGCACAACACTTCCGCGAGGTTCCGGCCCTCGACCAGCTCCATCGAGAAATAGTGCTGTCCCTCGCACTCGCCGACCTCGTGGATGGCGACGATGTTCGGGTGGCGCAGCGCGGCGGCGGATTGCGCCTCGCGCCGGAAACGCTCGACGCTCTCCGCGCCCGCATGGCGGCCCAGCAGCAGCAGCTTGAGCGCCACCACGCGGCCCAGCCCTGTCTGCCGCGCGCGGTACACCACGCCCATGCCGCCGTGGGCGATCTCCGCCTCGAGCACGTAGTCCCCGAAGCGCAGCCCCGCGGCGTCGGCCGCCTCCGGCGGCGGCGGCGCGGGATCGGGGGTGAGGGCGGCGTCCGCCTCGATCATGCAGCGCCAGCAGACGCTGGCGGCGCTGCCGTGGCGGCGCGGCCGACTGCAGCGCGGGCAGATGGCGGGGGCTTCGGGCGCGGGAGTGTTCAACGGTGCGTGCCGTCCGGGCTTACCCGGAAAACGGCGCTTCGTTTCCGCCGCCGGCCAGAATCCGGCGCAGGTGCCGCAGCTCGTCCTCCGCCTCGGCCGGGTCGGCCACGGTGTCCGCGATGGCCTCGAGCAGCAGCTCGTGGAAGCGCTGGCGCAGCCGGTGCAGCGTCACGCGCACGGCCACCACCGTCATGCCCAGCCGCGCCGCGATCTCCGCGTGTGGCGCGGAGGTCTCGTCGCCCCACAGGTGCGGCTCGAGCGCCTGGAAGAGCCCCTCTCGCCCGCGGAGCGCGAACTCCGCCTCCAGCCGCCGCAGCGCGCCCTCGAGCAGCGCGCCGGCCCACTCGCGCTCGTACAGCGTCGCCGGGGACAGCGTGTCGGCCGGCGCAACGGCGTAGCGTTCCTCGGCCGTCTGCGCGTCCCACGAGACGAACTCCCGGCCGCCGCCGCGCTTCTGCGCATGGGCGTCGCGGTGACGCGTGCGCAGGAAGTTTTCCAGCGAGCGCAGCAGGAAGGTGCGGAACCGCCCGCGCCCGGGGTCGGCGAGGGCGAACTGCCCCTTCTCGAGCAGCTTCGCGAAGAACGCCTGCGTCAGGTCCTGCGCGTCCTCCGGCGCGTGCCCGTGCCGCCGCACGCAGCAGTAGAGCGGATACCAGTAAGCCTGGCACAGCGCCGCGAGCGCCGCCTCCGCGTCGGGCGTGGCCCCGCCGCCCGCCGCCAGCACCACGCTCCAGTGCGTGGTGCGGAACAGCCCCGGCCGCGCCCCGCACGGCGCGTCAGACAAAGGAGGCTGGGGCTCGCCGACCACGGCGGCAGCGTAGGGAAATCCGGCGGGGGAACACAGGCCCTTTTCCGTGACGCTCTCCCGACGCCGCTGCGCGGGGCGGGCGCGGACGGCTCCGTTGGTGCATCCCGCCCCGCCGCCCTACCCTGAGGGTCCCTGATGCCTGCCGAGACCCTCCTCACCGCGCGCAGCCTCGTGCTGCGCTTCCATGACCGCGTGCTGCTCGACGGCGCGTCGCTCTCGCTCGCGTCGGGCGACCGCGTCGGGCTCGTCGGCCGCAACGGCGCCGGCAAATCCACCTTCCTCCGCATCCTCGCCGGCGAGGTGCCGCCGGACGACGGCGAGGTGACGCGGGCGCGCGGCATGGTCATCGGCTACCTGCCGCAGGCCTTCGAGCTGGACGCGGCGACGCCGGTGTTTGACGCGGTGCGCGACGGTGCGCGACATGTGCTGGACCTGGTCGCGGAGTTCGAGTCCCTGCCCGGCCACACCGGCCGGCATGACGAGCTGGAGGCGGCGATCCATCGCTTGGACGGCTGGACGCTCGATTCGCGCATCCGCACGGCACTGAGCCAGCTTCATTGCCCGCCGGACGACCGCCTCGTGGGGACGCTCTCCGGCGGCGAGCGGCGGCGCGTGGCATTGGCCCGCGCGCTGGTGGGACGGCCGGACGTGCTGATCCTCGACGAGCCGACGAACCACCTGGATGCCGAGTCGGTCGCCTGGATGACGGAGTTCCTCGCCGGCTACGCGGGCGCGCTGCTGGTGGTGACGCACGACCGGCATTTTCTGGACGAGGTGGCAACGGGCATCGCCGAGCTGCGGAACGGGGTCTTCGAGCGCTACGACGGCAACTACACCGACTACCTCGCCGCCCGCGCGGAGAAGCTCGCCGGCGAGGAGACCGTCGAGCACAAGCGCCAGATGTTCCTGCGCAAGGAATTGGACTGGGTGCGCCGGCAGCCCAAGGCCCAGACCAGCAAGTCGAAGTCGCGGCTGGACAAGTTCTTCGCCGTCGAGGCCGCCGGCCCGCCCGCCGCGGAGGCGGAGATGGACCTCGTCATCCCGCCGCCGCCGCCGCTGGGCAACCGCGTCGTTGATCTGGCCGACGTGGGCGTGGAGTTTGCCGGCCGGCGCCTGTTCTCCGGGCTGAACCTCACCTTCGCCGCGGGCTCTCGCATCGGCATCACGGGCCGTAACGGGCTGGGCAAGACGACGCTGCTGCGCGTCATCCTCGGCGAGCAGTCGCCGACGGCGGGCGAGGTGCGCATCGGGCCGTTGACGCGCTTCAACTACGTGGACCAGGGACGGCTCCAATTGAATGAGGAGCGCACCGTACTCGAGGAGATCAGCGACGGCAGCGAATGGGTCAAGTGGGGCGAGGACCGCCTGTCGCTGCGCGGCTACCTGAAGCGCTTCCTCTTCACCGACGACCGGATTATCACCCAGGTGAAGCACCTCAGCGGCGGCGAGCGCAGCCGGCTGCTGCTCGCGCGCGTGCTCAAGCGCGGGGGGAACTTCCTCATCCTGGACGAGCCAACCAACGACCTCGACCTGCCGACGATGCGCGTGCTGGAGGAGACGCTGGCCACCTTCCCCGGCTGCGTGCTCGTGGTGAGCCACGACCGCTACTTCCTGAACCGCGTGTGCACCGGCATCATCGCCTTCGAGGGCGACGGCCGCGTGACCGTTGCTCCGGGACACTACGACTACTACCTGGAAAAGCGACGGGAGCGGGAGGCGCGTTCCGCCGCGGCGCCACCGCCGGCGAGGCCGCCGACCGCGCCCGCCCCGGCGCCGCGCGCCAAACCACGCAGGCTGACCTTCAAGGAGCAACGCGAACTGGAGGGCATGGAGGCCAAGATCCACGCCGCCGAGGCCGAGGCCGCGCGGCTGGAAGCACTGCTCGCCTCCCCCGAGTTCTTCCGCGCGCAAGGCTCTCAGGCTGCCGCCGCGTTACACGACCTGGAGCTGGCGCGCCAAGGTGTCGCGCGGCACTACGCCCGTTGGGAGGAACTCGAAAAGGCCGGCCGGGAGGCGGTTTGACGGACTGGCCGGCGGGTTCGAGGGATCGTTCGGCAGCGCAGCCGGCGGAGCCGCCCGAAAGCGGCCAAGGAAGCAGAGAAGTCCAAGCCACCCCCAATTCGCGTTCCCCCGAAATGGTGCGCGATGCAGGGTTCGAACCTGCGACCCCTACCGTGTCAAGGTAGTGCTCTACCACTGAGCTAACCGCGCCACCCGCGAAACGGTGGATGGATACCGGGTGCCGCGGCCCGGGCAAGCCCCGAGTTGCCCGCCCTTCAGCACCGCTGTGCGAAGATCCGGTTCGCCTCCTCCAGCGTTTCCTTGGACCCGATGTCGTACCACAGCCCGGGCACGGGCCAGGTACGCACGGGCACGCGCGGATAGAGCCACTGGATCAGCCGGCCGGGCTGGTCCGGGTTGTTTCCCTCCGCCACGTACTGCCGGATCAGCGGAAGGGTGGCACGCGGATAATAGTAAAGCGCGATGCCGATGAGCGTACTCTGCGGCTGCGGCGGCTTCTCGACGAAGCTCTGGATCCGCCCTTCCGAGTCCACGGCGACGACACCGTACTTCCGCGCCTGCTCCAGCGTGCCCACGTCGTACACGCCCAGCACCGGCCCCGCCTGGCTCCGGCAGAAGGTCCCGAACCCGCCCAGGGACTCGCTGAAGAGGTTGTCACCAGCGACGACGATGAGGTCGTCGTCCAGCGCCTTCTGGGTGAGCACAAGATTCAGGTCGCCGATCGCGCCGAGCTTGTTCGTGTCGTCGGTTGAACCGTCGTTGATGACTTCGAAGTCGAGGGGCTGCTTGGCGGCGCGGTAGCCGGCGGCCCAACGCTCGAAGTGTCCGGCGAACTTCGCATTGGTCACGACGACGACGCGGTCGATGCCACCGATGGGCGCGAGGTTGTCGAGCACGTAGTCGATCATCGGTTGTCCGGCGACCGGCAGCAGGGGCTTGGGCTGGGTAAGCGTGAGCGGGTAGAGGCGCGTGGCGTACCCGGCGGCGAGGATGATGACTTTCATATGGCGGCGGTGGTTGCGGGTGATTCAAAAAGCGCCCCGGCCACCCTGGCGGCCAGTGCTGCGGAACGGCGGAGGATTTCGGCCCCGGCCGGCTCCTTCAAGGCAAACTCCGCCAGCGCCACGGCATCGGCGTGCCGCAGGCGGCGGAGGAGGTACTTGATGCGCGGCACGGCGGGCAGCGCGACGCTTAGCTCCTCGACACCGAGGCCGACCAGCAGCGGCACCAGCGCCGGGTCGCCGGCCATCTCCCCACACACGCCGGTCCAGAGGCCGTGCCGGCGCGCCACCTCGACGGTATGGCGGATCAGCCGCAGCACGGCTGGATGCGTCGGCTGGTAGAGGTGCGCGATGCGGTCGTTCAGCCGGTCAATGGCCAGCGTGTACTGGATGAGGTCGTTGGTGCCGAGGCTGAAGAAGCGCGAATGCGGCGCGAGGTGCTCCGCGGCGATGGCCGCGGAGGGGATCTCGATCATCGTGCCGGCCTCGATGCCTTCATCGAAGGGCACACCCGCGGCCCGCAGCTCCGCCTTGCACTCCTCGAGATGGGCGTTGGCGGCGATGAGTTCCTCGCGGCCGGACACCATCGGGTACATGACGCGGACCTTGCCATGCGCGCTGGCGCGGAGGATCGCCCGGAGTTGGGCCTTGAACAGCTCCGGCTGCTGGAGGCAGAAGCGGATCGCGCGCCAGCCGAGGAAAGGGTTTACCTCGCGCGGCATGGGCAGGTGGCTGAGGAACTTGTCCCCCCCGATGTCGAGCGAGCGGATGATGACGCCGTGCGTGCCGGAAGCCTCGGCCACCTGGCGGTAGGCCGCATACTGCTCGTCCTCCGTGGGCAGCCGCTGGCGGTGGATGAAAAGGTACTCGGTCCGCATCAGGCCCACGCCATCGGCGCCGCAGGCGCGCACCTGCGGCGCATCCGCAGGATCCTCCAGGTTGGCCGCGAGGATGATGCGGACGCCATCCAGCGTGACGGCCGGCAGGCCGGCCAGGTCATTCAGCCGGTCATTCAGCTTCCACTGCCGGCGGGACAGCTGCCCGTACTCGAAGAGCGTCTGGTCCGACGGATTGACGGTGAGCGTCCCGTGGTAGCCGTCGAGGAGCGCATGCTCGTCGCCCACCAGGCGCTCCAGCGCGTGCTCGACCGCCACCACGGCCGGGATGCCCTGAGACCTGGCGAGGATGGCGGTGTGGGAGGTCTTGCTGCCGACCTCGGTGACGAGTCCGAGCACCACGCGCTTGTCGAGCAGCGCGGTGGCGGAGGGTGCAAGATCATGGCTGACGAGGATGCACGGCTCCGTAAGGCGCGGCAGCAACGGGGAGGCCGCATCGCCGCGCAGGTGGCCCAGCACGCGGGCGGTAACATCCCGCAGGTCGGCGACCCGCTCGCGGAGGTACTCGTCGTCAATCGCCGCGAGCAGCCGGATGTAGCGCTCGGCCGTGTCGTGGAAGGCGGCCTCGATGTTCAGACGCTGCTCCCGCACCGCGCGCACCACCTCGTCGAGGAGCATCCGGTCCTCGAGCATGAGCAGGTGGGCTTCAAAGATGTTGCCGTCCTGCGCGCCCATCGCATGGACGACCTGGCGCTGCACCTCCTGGAGGTCGTTGCGGGTGTTGACGATGGCGGCCTGCAGGCGGGCGATCTCCCCCTCGGCTTCGGGCTCGCTGATCGTACGCCGCGCAACGGACTGGCCGGCCGGGCGCAGGACCACGACCCGGCCGCGGCAGACGCCGGGAGACACCGCCACCCCGCGGAGCACGCTTTCCCCGGGCGGTTTCTCTTCGGGCACGGACCGACTTACCGCGCCGACGGAGGGATGCGAAGCCGGAAATGCGGGGAAGGAGGGAAATGGCGGGAGTGGCGGGGCTCGAACCCGTAACCTCTGCCGTGACAGGGCAGCGCTCTAACCAATTGAGCTACACCCCCGCAACCGGGGCGCGGGAGTATGCTCGGCGCGGCCGGGACGTCAACCGGGCAAATCCCGCTTTTTGTTCGCCGCCCCGTGAAGCCCGTGCTTCGCTGCGCCCATGCGCCGCGTTGCCCTGCTCGTCCTAGCCTTCAGCCTTGCCGGCCCCGCCCGCGCCGCCGCGCCGACGAACGCGCCGGGCTTTGCGCTCTTCGACGGCCGCTCGCTCGCGGGCTGGACGGTGACAGACTTCGCCGGGCACGGCGAGGTGCGGGCCGAGGACGGCGTGCTGGCGCTGGGCGAGGGGTACATCACGGGCGTCACCTGGACCAACGCGCTGCCGGCCACGAACCGCTACGAGATCACCCTGGAAGCGAAGCGCGTTGCGGGAAACGACTTCTTTTGCGGCCTCACGTTTCCGGTGGCCGGCACCAACGCGACCTTCATCGTTGGCGGCTGGGGCGGCGGCGTGACGGGCATCTCGAACGTGGACGGCGAAGACGCCTCGATGAACGAGACCACGCGCATCCGGCGCTACGAGGCCGGCCGCTGGTACGCCCTCCGGCTACGCGTGACCCCGGCGAAGCTCGAGGCGTGGGTGGACCAGGAGCAGGTGGTGGACCTCGAGCTGGCCGGAAAAGCCCTCGGCCTGCGCCCCGGTCCGATCCATCTCTCGGCGCCGCTCGGCTTCGCGGCGTTTTCCACCACGGCGCATCTGCGGAACATCCGGCTGACGCGGCTGCCGTGAGCCGAGGTGGGGCGCCGCTGCTGCCTTCTGCGACGCGGCGTGCTGCCAGGGCGGTCACACCGCGGCGGTGACAACCTCGCCGGGGTGCGTGCCGCGCACCAGCTCCGCGAAGGCGCCGTTACGGCCAACCAGTTCCTCCCACGTTCCCTGTTCCGCCACCGCGCCGTCGGCCAGGACCACGATGCGGTGGGCGTGCCGGATGGTGGAGAGGCGGTGGGCGATGACGAGCGTGGTGCGGTCGCGCGTCGCGGATTCGAGCGCGGACTGCACAAGCCGTTCGGACACGCCGTCGAGCGCGGAGGTGGCCTCGTCGAGGATGAGGATTTGCGGGTTGCGCACGAGCGCGCGGGCGATGGCGAGCCGCTGGCGCTGGCCGCCGCTGAGCGTCGCGCCGCGTTCGCCGACCACGGTGGCCAGGCCCTGCGGCAGGTCGCGGACAACGTCCATCAAGTTGGCCAGGCGAAGCGCGCTCTCGATCTCGTCGTTGGTCACGTTTTCGAGGCCGAAGGCCACGTTGGCTGCGAGCGTGTCGTGGAAAAGGAAGGCCTCCTGCTCGACCACTGCCGCAGCCCGGTGCCACGACGGCGCGGTGAACTCCCAGTAGTCCGTGCCGTCCACAAGAACCTTTCCGGACGTAGGCGCGCGCAGGCGGAGCAGCAGGCTGGCGGCGGAGGACTTGCCCGAGCCGGAGACGCCGACCAATGCCACGGTCTGGCCGGCCGGCACTTCAAAGGACACGCCCTTCAGCGCCTCCTTCCCGTTGTCGTAGGTGAGCCGCACATCGTCGAAGCGGATGCCGAAGGTGACGCCGGTGAATTCCCGCGTGCCGAACGGCTGGCCGGGATAGCGCGGCAGGCTGAGCCAGCGCTCCACCTCCTTCACGCTGCCGGAGTAGAAAAGTGCGGAGCCTTGGATCTGGTACAACTGGTTGAGCGCCGGCAGCAGGCGCAGCAGCGCAAAGGCGAACACCGCCAACGCCTCGGGCGTCAGGCCGCCGGGATGCACCATCCAGACCGCCGCGCCGCCCATCAGCGCCAGCGCGCCGCCCACCCCCAGCGTTTCGGCAGTCGGGATCAGTGCGGACTGGGTGCGGAGGTAGGCCAGCTCGCGGTTGCCCGTGTCCTGGCACAGCTCAAGGAAGCGATCCTCGCGCCGGCGTTCGGCGTGGGTGGCCCGCACCACGCGGATGCCGGCGAAGCTCTCCAGCAGCGCCGCGCCCAGGCTGCGGTTGGCCTCCGCCACGGAGACGCCCAGGCTGCGCGAGCGGCGCAGAATCAGGGCGACCAGCGTGGCGATCACGCCGGCCAGCAGCAGCGTCCACATCGTGAGCTGCCACGAGATGACGAGCAGGATCGCCACGTAGGCGAGCACGAGGGCCGTGCGCTGGATCATCTGCACGATGCTCTCGGTCATCCACATGATGCGGACGCTGTCGTTCATGAAGACCGAGGCGATCTCGCCGGCAGGATGCTGCTCGAAGACCGTGAGCGGCGCCCCCTGGAGCCGGCGGAACATCGAGTGCCGGAGGTTGACCGTGACGCGTGTCCGCAGGCGTGCGCCGAGCACGCTGCTGAGGTAGAGCACGGCGTTCTTCGCGCAGGTCGCGCCGACCACGCCCACCGAGAAGACGACCAGGTACCCGGTGCGGTCCAGCCCCGGCAGCCAGGCGGGGATCAGCGACAGCAGCCGCCCCTGCGGCAGCCCCTCCTTCCCGAGGATCAGCCCGACCAGCGGCGCCAGCAGCGACATCATCAACATTTCAAGCACCGCCGCGAGGATGGCCGTGACAATGACGGTGGAAACGAGCCGCCGCCCCGCCCGGACATGCGGGCGCAGCCGCCAGATCGAGGCGAAGAGCTCCCGCAATTGTCTCCAGCGCGCCTTCAAGCTCCGTCGTTATCCGGTCGGCGGCGGCGGCGTTCAAGGCGTCGTTGCGGCCCGCGCCAATCCGCTTGCCAATCGCCGTCCCCCTCCCAAGCCTCGACCCGGCTTGACCAAGACCGCCCTCATCACCGGCATCACCGGCCAGGACGGCTCGTACCTGACCGACCTCCTGCTCGCCCGCGGATACACCGTGCATGGCGTCGTGCGCCGCACCAGCAGCCTGGATCGTTCCCGCCTGCAGCACCTCTACCGCGACCCGCAGGTGCACGGCGTGCGGCTGTTCCTGCACTACGCGGACCTCGACGACCCCATCAACCTCCACCGCACCGTGCTCAAGGTCGCGCCGCACGAGGTCTATCACTTGGCCGGCCAGAGCCACGTCGGCCTCAGCTTCGAGATCCCCGAGTCCACCTGCGACCTGAACGGCATGGGTACGTTGCGCCTGCTCGAGGTGCTTCGCGACCTGCCGGAGAAGCCCCGCCTCTTCCACGCCGCCACGAGCGAGATCTTCGGCCGCCCCGACAATGCGCCGCAGGACGAGGACACGCCCCTCCGCCCCGTGAACCCCTACGGCTGCGCGAAGGCCTTTGCCGCCAACCTCGTCCGCGTGTACCGCGAGGCGTTCTCATGGTTCGCCGTGAACGGCATCATGTACAACCATGAGTCCCCGCGCCGCGGCGAAAACTTCGTCACCCGCAAGATCTGCCGCGGGGCCGCCGCCATTTCGCTGGGCTTGGAGAAAGAACTCCTGCTTGGCGACCTCGCCGCCGAGCGCGACTGGGGCGACGCCCGCGACTACGTGCGCGGCATGTGGCTCGCGCTCCAGCACGAGCGGCCCGAGGACTTCGTGTTCGCCACCGGCCGGCTGCACTCGGTGCAGCATGTCGTCGAGGCGGCCTTCACGACGGTGAACTTGGAATGGAAGAGATTTGTCCGGCAGGACGCCCGATTCTTCCGCAAGGCCGAGCCGCAGCGGCTCGTGGGCGACGCGTCGAAGGCGAAGCGCCTGCTGGGCTGGGTGCCGGAGCGCACGCTCGCCGACCTCATCCGCGAGATGACGCTGGCCGAGGTGGAGGCCCTGCGCACGCGGGGCGCGGCCTGAAGCATCGAACGCCGGTAAATCGACCAGTGAAACCCGCTTCCGGCCGGTCTCCCGAGTCCTGGGACCGGACCCGGCTTGACGGACCGGCGGCTCAAGCCGCCGCGCTGGCCTCGCGGCGGGTGATGATCGGCGGGACTTCGCCACGGACGACGGCGGCGTTCACAGTCACGGCGGCGATGTCCGTCGCGCCGGGGATCTCGAACATCTGCTCGAGCATCACGCGTTCCATGATGCCGCGCAGCGCGCGTGCGCCGGTGCCCTTGGTCACGGCCTGGCGCGCCATCTCCCGCACCGCGTCGGGCGTGAAGCTCAATGCGACGCCGTCCATGCCGAGCAGCTTCTGGAACTGCCTCACCAGCGCATTGCGCGGCTCGGTGAGGATCGCCACAAGCTGCTCCTCCGTCAGCGTGTCCAGCACGCTCAGCACGGGCAGCCGGCCGATAAACTCGGGGATGAAGCCGAAGCTGAGCAGGTCCTCGGGCTCGAGGAGGGAGAGCACGTTGGGGTGGGTGGTCACGTCCGGGCCGGCCGCCGCGCCAGCTTCCGTCGTGAACCCCATGACGCGGCGGCCCACGCGGCGCTGTATGATGCGCTCGAGACCCACGAAAGCGCCCCCGCAGATGAAGAGGATGCCCGAGGTGTCCACGCGGATGTACTCGGCCTGGGGATGTTTGCGGCCACCGCCCGGGGGCACGTTGCAGACGGTGCCCTCGAGCATTTTCAGCAGCGCCTGCTGCACGCCCTCCCCCGAGACGTCGCGGGTGATGGACACGTTCTCCGTGCGCCGCGCGATCTTGTCGATCTCATCGACGTACACGATGCCGAGCTGGGCCCTGGACACGTCAAAGTCGGCATTCTGCAGCAGCCGCAGGATGATCGTCTCGACGTCCTCGCCGACGTAGCCCGCCTCGGTGATCGTGGTGGCATCGGCGATGGCGAAGGGAACATCGAGCAGTCGTGCGAGCGTCCGGGCGAGCAATGTCTTGCCGGAGCCGGTGGGGCCGACGAGGAGGACGTTGCTCTTCTCCAGCTCGACCTCGCCGATGTCCGCGGGAGCCTGCCGACGCGCGGGAAGGGCGTCCTTGCCGGGCACGGGCGGCGGGTTGGCCAGGATGCGCTTGTAGTGGTTATGGACGGCGACCGCGAGGGTGCGCTTGGCGAGATCCTGGCCGATGCAGAACTGGTCGAGGTGGCGCTTGATGTCGGCCGGGCGGGGCACGCCGAGGCGCGGCATCGGCTTGCACGGGGGCTGCTCGGCGGCGAGCTCCTTTTCAAGGACGTTCTGGCAGACGGCGACGCAGTTGTCGCAGATGTACACGCCGGGGCCGGCGATGAGCTTGCGGACCTCTGCGTGCGTCTTGCCGCAGAAGCTGCACATCGTGATCTGGGTCGGACGGGCCACGTCAGGCAGGCTTGATGGCCTCGACGGCGGCGAGGGCGGGGACGTCGCGGCGGGACTTCACGACGCCGTCCACGAGGCCATAGGCCTTCGCCTCGTCGGCGGACATGAAGTTGTCACGGTCGGTGTCGCGGCTGACCTGGTCGAAGGATTTGCCGCAGCACTCGGCGAGGATCTCGTTCAGGCGGTCCTTCATGCGGAGGATTTCCTTGGCTTGGATGCTGATGTCGCTGGCGGTGCCCTGGGCGCCGCCCCAGGGCTGATGGATCATGATGCGGGCGTTGGGCAGGGCGTAGCGCTTGCCCCGGGTGCCGGCGGCGAGCAGCACGGCGCCCATGCTCGCGGCCTGGCCGATGCAGTACGTGTTCACGTCGCAGGTGAGGAACTGCATCGTGTCAAAGATCGCGAGGCCGGAGGTGACGCTGCCGCCGGGGGAGTTGACGTAGAGGTGGATGTCCTTCTTCGCGTCGGTCATCTGCAGGAAGAGGAGCTGGGCGATGATGATGTTGGCCACCATGTCATCCACCGGCGTGCCGAGGAACACGATGCGGTCCACCATCAGCCGCGAATAGATGTCGTAGCCGCGTTCGCCGCGGCCGGTCTGCTCGACGACGTAGGGGACAAGGACGCTGCTCTGGTGGCTGCTCATGCTGGGCCAAGCTAGAAGGCAGCGGGGGAGCGTCAAGAAACGGGCGGCGCGGGGACTCCCGGAACTTTCGCCCATTCCTGATCC
The DNA here is from genome assembly GCA_046155815.1 of Limisphaerales bacterium. Lineage (GTDB taxonomy): Bacteria > Verrucomicrobiota > Verrucomicrobiia > Limisphaerales > CAIMTB01 > JBJXFY01. The sequence goes on from JBJXFY010000177.1 coordinate 24,870, forward strand.
TTCGTTCGATCGGGGCGCGGGCACCGCTCCGACCGCCGCTTGCCCGCCAGCCTGCCACGCGCTGTACTCGCGCGATGACAGACACCGAGGCGCTGGGCCACTTCCGCTCCACCGGTGCGCTGCTGGAGGGACACTTCATCCTTCGCAGCGGGCGGCACAGCCGGCAGTTCTTCCAGTGCGCGCTGGCGCTCCAGCAGATGCCCGTCGTCGAACGCTTCGGTGCCGCGCTGGCAGAGGGGGTCCGCCCTCTCGGCGCGGCGACGGTGATCGCGCCGGCGATGGGCGGGCTGGTGATCGGGCAGGAGGTGGCGCGGCAGCTCGGCGTGCGCTTCATCTTCGCCGAGAAGGAGGAGGGGAAGCTCGTGCTGCGCCGCGGCTTCCACATCGCGCCGGGCGAGAAGCTGTTGGTGGTCGAGGACGTGGTGACGCAGGGCGGCCGCGTGCGGGAGACGCTGGAGATCGTGCGCCAGCACGGCGGGGTGCCGGTGGGCGTCGCGATGCTGGTGGACCGCTCGGATGGCGCCACGGACTTCGGCGTGCCGGCGTGCAGCCTCATCCGCCTGCAGGTCGAGACCTTTGCGGCGGATCAACTGCCGCCCGACCTGGCGACCCGGCCGGCGGCGAAGCCGGGCAGCAAGTAGCGCGGACGCCCGGTCCGCACGCGCGCCTTCCACCGACGCCAGTTCACAGCCGGCCGCAACTTGCGCACGCCACGACTCCCTGAATCTTCCCGCGCTCCTTATGGGCCACGTCAAACTGCACATCCCCGGACCCGTCGAGGTCAGCCCCAAAACCTTCGCCGCCTTCTGCCGGCCGATGATCGGCCACCGCGGGCAGGGCTACAAAGACCTCTACGCGAAGATCCAGCCCCAGCTCCAGACGCTGCTGGGCACGGGGCAGCTCGTGTACCTCAGCACATCCTCCGCGTGGGGCGTCATGGAGGGCGCGCTGCGGAACCTGACGCGGAAGAAGGTGCTGACCTGCATGTGCGGCGCGTTTTCGGACAAGTGGTTCGACGTGGCGCGGCGCTGCGGCAAGGAGGCCGAGGCGCTCCAGGCGCCGTGGGGCTCGCCCATCCGCGCCGAGGCCGTGGACGCGCGGCTGGCCACCGGACAGTTCGACACCCTCACCCTCATCCACAACGAGACCAGCACCGGCACCATGAGCCCGCTGGCCGAGATCGCGGCGCTCAAGGCGAAGTACCCGGACGTGCTGTTCATCACGGACGTGGTCAGCTCCATGAGCGCGGTGCCGACGCCCTTCGACGAGCTGGGCCTCGACGTGATGCTGGCCGGCGTGCAGAAGGCGCTCGCCCTGCCGCCCGGCCTCGCCGTCTTCACGCTGTCGAAGCAGGCGCTCGACAAGGCCGCCGCCGCGCCGGACCGGGGGTATTACTTCGACTTCGTGGAGTTCCAGAAGAACGCGGAGCAGAGCATGACGCCCAGCACGCCGAGCATCAGCCACACCTACGCGCTGGCGAGCAAGCTGGAGGACATCTTCGCCGAGGGCCTCGAAGCGCGCTACGCCCGGCACGCGCAGACGAACCGGATGCTGCGCGACTGGGCCGTCGGCCACGGCTTCACGCTCTTCCCGGACGCCGGGTACGAGTCGAAGACCCTGGTCTGCGTGAACAACGGCGCCAAGCCCGGCGCGGGCCGGACCGTAGACGCAGGCAAGCTGCAGAAGCTGGTGAAGGAGCAGGGCATCCTGATTGACGGCGGCTACGGCAAGATCAAGGGCACGACCTTCCGCGTGTCGAACATGGGCGACGAGACGCCGGAAACGATCGAGGCGCTGATCGACGTGCTGGATGGGGCCATGAAGCAGCTGTGACGGGCGCGCCGGAGTTCGGAGGGGACCGCGCGGGTACGCGCCCGGTGGTCATCTCCTTCATTTTGACGCCCGGCTCGTGGCCGCCTCAACTTTGCCTTCCGCGGCGCGTCACGTCCCGCCAATCTCGCGGCGAATCATGAGCAGGAAAAAGACCGCCACCCGCCCCGCCCCCGACACCCGCGCCTTCTCGTCCGTCGTCGTGGACGGCATCGAGCGCGCCCCGAGCCGCGGGATGCTCTACGCCACCGGGTTCAAGAAGGAGGACTTCGCCAAGCCCCAGGTCGGCGTTGCTTCGACCTGGAGCATGGTCACGCCGTGCAACATGCACATCGACCAGCTCGCCGTGAGCGTCGCCCAGGGCATCAACGAGGCCGGCGGCAAGGCGGTCGTCTTCAACACCATCACCATCTCCGACGGCATCTCGATGGGCACCGAGGGAATGAAGTATTCCCTCGTATCCCGCGAAGTGATCGCCGATTCGATCGAAACCGTCGTCGGCTGCCAGGGCTTCGATGGCTTCGTGGCCGTGGGCGGGTGCGACAAGAACATGCCCGGCTGCGTCATGGCGATGGGCCGGCTGAACCGCCCTTCGCTGTTCGTCTATGGCGGCACCATCCTGCCCGGCGAACTCGACGGCAAGGACGTGGACCTCGTGAACATCTTCGAGGCCGTGGGCAGGAACGCCGCCGGCGCCTGCTCGGCAGCGGAGGTTGAGCGCGTCGCCGAAGTCGCCATTCCCGGCGCCGGCTCGTGCGGCGGGATGTACACCGCCAACACCATGGCCAGCGCCATCGAGGCGCTCGGCATGAGCCTGCCGAACTCGTCCGCGCAGGCCGCGATTTCCAGGGAGAAGACGCTCGATTGCGAGACTGCCGGCGCTGCGGTGCTGAACCTCATCAAACGCGGCATTCTCCCGCGCGACATCATGACGAAGGACGCCTTCGAGAACGCCATGACGCTCGTCATCGCACTCAGCGGCTCGACCAACGCCGTCATGCACCTCATCGCCATGGCGCACAGCGCGGGGGTGAAGCTGACCATTGACGACTGGACCCGCGTCGGCAAACGCGTGCCCGTGCTGGCCGACCTCAAGCCGTCCGGCAAGTACGTCATGGCCCGCCTCGTCGAGATCGGCGGAACCGTGCCGCTCATGAAGCTGCTGCTCGACGAGGGACTGCTGCACGGCGACGTCATGACCGTCACCGGCCGGACGATGCGTGAGAACCTCAAGCACGCGGCGAAGTATCCGGCGGGCCAGGACATCATCCGCAGGTTCGACAACCCGATCAAGCCCAGCAGCCACCTTGTCATCTTCCGCGGCAACCTCTGCCCCGGCGGCGCGGTTGGGAAAATCTCCGGCAAGGAGGGCCTTCAGTTCAGCGGCAAGGCCATCGTGTTCGAGCGCGAAGAGGACGCCTTGCAGGGCATCCTCGGCGGCAAGGTGAAGGCCGGCCACGTCATCATCGTGCGCGGCGAAGGTCCAAAGGGCGGCCCCGGCATGAGGGAGATGCTCTCACCGACCAGCGCCATCATGGGCAAGGGCCTCGGCAAGTCGGTCGCGTTGATCACCGACGGCCGGTTCAGCGGCGGCTCGCACGGTTTCGTCATCGGCCACGTCACGCCCGAGGCGTTCGACGGCGGTCCCATCGCGGTGGTGAAGAACGGCGACCCGATCACGATTGATGCCGAGCAGCGCATCATCACCCTCGCCATCCCGGCAAAGGAACTCGACGCCCGCCTGCGGAATTGGAAACAGCCGAAGCCCAATTACCGCCGCGGCGTGCTCGCAAAGTATGCGGCGCAGGTCAGCAGCGCGAGCGAGGGGGCGGTGACCGACCGGCAGTTTTGAAACCTGGTCATCAGCTCAAAGGCCAGGTGGTCATGTCATGACGGCCGGTGCTGAGTGACCAAGGTGCATATCGAATGACCGACCGTCCTCGTCGATTCCTCGCCCGGTTAACGGGACTTCGGAGGAAGGCTCAACGCTCCAGCATCCCGGCCAACACGAGTTGCGCCACGAATAGGGCGACCAGAAGGCCCCAGAGGGCGAGGGCGGCCGGCGCCTCTCCGCGTGGCACGGGCGGGGCCGGCGAGATTTCCAGCAACGCTGCACCGCAACGGATGCGGTCCCTCGGCCTCAGCAGGGCCGTCTCGATCTTTTGATCGTTTACGGCAACAAGGGCATGATGAACCGCCCCCACGGCGAGGCGGTTTGAGGAGTCAAGGTTAAGCCGCAGATGCTCGTCCCACAGGCCATCAGCCTCGCAGACGATCTCACAGCGGCGGCCCCGGCCCAGACGAGCGGGGAGTGTGGCAACCAAAACCAACCGGACAGGCTGGCCAGGTATGGAGATCAGGACTTGTACCACAACTGCCTGTGGCGGCACGGCCCTGCTTCCCGGCCTAGTCGCCTGTGATGCTGCGGCGCGGCGCGAAAATCCGGTCGCCCGGATACACGGCTATATCAAGCTCCGGACGGCGCTTGGCCTTCTCCAAGTCCACAATCACCGGATCCTTTCCGGGTCGGGTAAGCTGCACGCGCCGCCGGGCCGCAAAGTCCGTGAAACCGCCCGCCGCCGCCACGGCGCGGAGCACGGTCATCTCGCCCGTGTACACGTAGCGGTCGGGCCGGCGGACCTCGCCGTCCACGAAGAACACGCGGTTCTCATTCTGCACGGTCACAGTGAGCCGCTGGAAGAAATCGGGGACATACTTGTCGTGAATGGCCTTCTGCAACTGGCCGGAACTCAGGCCCACGGCGAGCACCGGGCCGACAAGCTCAAGGGTGATGGTTCCGTCCCCTTTGATGCGTTCCTCATGGTCCGGGGGCGGGTTGGGAATGCCGGAGAAGGTGATCCGCACCATGTCGTCCCGGCGCAAGGTGTCCACCCATTCTCCGCCGCCCGTGGTGGCGCCGTCCTTGGCGGCGCTGTTCGTACCGGACGGCGTGGTGCCGCCGCCACAGCCGATGAGCACGACCGCAAGGATCAGGGACGAAAATAGAAGGCCAAGTCGGTTGATCATGCGAGATGCGGTTGTTCGGGACGGGGCTAATACTTCTTCTTGAGGTCGAGGCGGGCGACCTCGGGCGAGCCATTCTTAGCCACTCCAGGCTTCTGGCCATCATCTTCGGCGTCGCGTTTTGAGTAATAGTCGTAGTAGTAGCCGCTGTAGTAGTAGTAGTTCTCGTCCTGGGACATGTTGATGTTGTTGAGGACGATGCCCACCAAGTTGCCACCGACCTTCTCGACCATCTGCTTGGCACGGATGGTCATGGCCTGCGGATACTTGCGGTACTGAATGACCTGCAGCGCAAGGTCAACCTCGGAGGCGAGGACGGCGGCGTCGCTGACACCCATGATCGGCGGACTGTCGAAGAAGACGAAGTCGTAGCGGCGCTTGACCTCCTTGATGAGCTCCTTCATCTGCGCGGAGTTGAGGATGCCCATCGAGCTGCTGGGAAGCTTGCCGCTAGGCAGGAAGTCGAGCGTGGCCAGCCTGCTGGTCTGGATGACTTCCTCGATCTTGTTCTGGCCAAGCAGGTAATTGGTGAGGCCGAGCGAGTTGGAAACCTTGAACAGCTTATGGGCGCTGGGACGGCGGAGGTCGGAGTCCACGACCAGGACCCGGTCGCCGTTCTGCGCGAAGACAGTCGCGAGGTTGAAGAGCGTGGTGGACTTGCCCTCGCCGGCGCCGCCGCTGACGACTGTGATGGTGTTGGCGGAAGCGTCCTTGCGGCCAAAGAGGAGGTTGGTGCGGAGCACGCGGTAAGCCTCGGCATGCGGGCTCTCGGGCCCTTCCTCAAGGAGCGAGCCGACATTCTGCGGGATGACTCCAAGAACGGGGGCCTGGAGGGCGCGCTCCACGTCGTCAATGGTCTTAACGCTGGTATCAAGATACTCGATGAAGAACGCGAGCCCAACACCGACAACCAAGCCTACAATGACGCCGATGACGATGTTAAGCGGGATGTTGGGACGCACCGGATCAAGACCCTCCTCGGCGCTGTCGGTGATCTGCACGATCTGCGTCCGGGGAATCCTCGCGTCGAACAGCTCCTGGGCGAGCTTCCGGGTGAGCACGTCCACCATGATGTTCTGGTTCTCCAACTCGCGTTTCTTGGTGAAGTATCCCCGATACTCCCGGGCGCGGCTGATGTCCTCGGCCCGGGCGACTGCGACTTGGTTGGTCAACTCGTTGAGGCTGCTCAGGGTGGCCTGCATTTCTGACTCGAGGCCGTTCATGATGCCATCCACACGGCCCTCGATCTCCTTTTCGAGCTGTTCAAGCTGGAGCTGCAGACGGACCACATCGGGGTGCTTTTCCGAAAGGGTTCCGGACACGGCGATCAGCTGCTGCCGCACTTCGCTGCTTTTCTGCATGAGCTCGACGAGCAGGGCATCGCCTGGAAAAACAACCGGCAGGGCGTTGCGGAGGCGTTCTCGGCCACCGTCCCTCGCGGCGAGGCTGACAAGATTGGAATAACGCGACTGGTAGCGGACAAGCTGGTTGAGCGCCTCGACCCGAAGTCCGTCCGTGCGCCGCACGGCGTCGGCCTCGAGCGTCCCCTGACTCCATGAGTCGGCCATGAGATCCGTTATTCGAAACTCCTCGCGCAGCTTGTTCAGCTCTTCCTGCGCGGCGGCGGCGGCGGTCTTCTGGGACTGCAACTCCTCCTTGACCTTGTCGATGCCGCTCAGGGCGGTTCGGAGGCGCTCGGAAAGACGGCTGTCGCGATAGATGTCGGCGATCTTGTTGGCGATCTCGGCCGCCTCCTGCTTGTCGCGGCCGTACACGCGGATCTCGATCATCGTCGTGTTGCGGAACTGCCGCACATCAATCTTGTTGCGCAGGATCTGGAAGGTTTCAGCGGGCTTGAGGAGGCCCTCGCCGAGGTATTCCTTGGACCACCGCTCGGTCAGCCCGAGTTCATTGATGACCTGGTAAAGATTGGTCTTGGACTGGATGACCTCAAACTCGGTCTGGAGGAAGAAGGGGTCGGGCGGGCCGCCCAAACCCGTGCCGCCGAGGAGGCCGATGTCGGCGACGTCCTTCTCAACCTTGATCCGGGTGTAGCTCATGTAGGTCTTCGGCAGCATGTAGCTGACCACGGTAACCGTGATGACCACGAGCAGGAACACGGCGATGATCACCGCCTTGCGGATGCGGATGATCCGCCAGTAATCAAGGAAGTGCAGCTTGGTTTCGGCGGGCTGCGGCGGTTTGAAGCTTTCCATAGAAAGAAAAAGGGAGGCTGGAAGTAACCTTCAGCCTCCCCAAAGTGCAAGGGACATTTCCCGGTGCAACGGATCAGTAGGTTCCGCGGACGCCGAAGTAGAGGCGGTTGCGGGTGTAGGAACGACCGCCGATATCGGAGTCAAGCCGGTCAAAGTTGTACCCAGCCTCCAGGCCGAGGTACTGCGTCAGCTCGTACATGAAGCCGATGCCCGCAGTGTAGAAGCCATCTGCCTCACCGTCGTAGGCGCCACCATTGAACTCGCCGTTCTGGACCTCTGCCGTGAGGGATCCCGTAAGGCGATCCATGATCTTGTGGCTGAGCGCCAAGAAGCCCGTGATCGTGTCCTGATCCAGCGTTGGGCCGGCCGCGAGGTCCGTGTAGTCGTAGGCCAAGTCCGTGCGGTTCTTGGCGTAGCGCACACCGACCTGCACAAAGCTCTCGGGCAGGTAGTTGTAGATGAAGCTCAATTCACCGTAGGGGGTCCAGTCCGAATCATCGGCGGAATCGATGAGGACACTGTCCCCCTGGTTGATGTAATCCGTATAGGCCACGCCGCCGCGGAACGAGAGGGAAGCCTGCGGATTCACAATCGCGTCCGCGCCCACGTAAATGAAGTGCGCGTCGGAGTCGCGGTATTCAGGATGATTTTCGTTGGTCGCCTGAAAACCGGGAACCAGCGCATCATCGCTGTTGAACCGCGTCATCCCGTACGTGTAACCCACGATACCGGTCAACGTCGGGGTCAGCACCCAGCGGGTGTCGAGCCGAGGATAATGCTCAGTGCGGTCGAGAAGCGCGGAGTAGCTGCCGGCCCCCGACTGGTCGTAGTCGTACCAAACGTTCTTATAGGCCCCCGTCACCCCGAAGGTGCGGGTGATTGTCTGGTCGTAGTTGACGTCCGCGAGGTTGCGAAAATAGTCGCCCTCCGAGCGGGTCACGCCGGTCGTGCTGGCATCACCCACCTGCGGATCAATCGCGTACACAAAGGAATTGGCCACCTTGACGCTGCTGTTTTCGCTGAACTCGTGGCGCAGCACGAGATCGATCAGGTGCATCTGATCGATGTCTTCGTCCTCGCGGTCGAAGAAGTACTTCATCGAGTACAGGTAGCTGCCCGTGATCGTGGTCTGCTCGCCGACCCAACGGGCGTCAATCGAGGGGCGAACCTCAACACCCCAGCTCCCCTCGCGGAGTTCGCTGGTCGTGGCCAAGGGGTTGTCGTCGTAGAAGCCGCGCACGGCTGCGCTGACGCTCCACCACCGTGAGGTATCCACTGCCGCGTGCTGGCTGGCGACGGCGTACTGCGGCAGGGCGACGAGGCCCGCCAACGCCAATCCGGACGAAGAAACGAGTTTGTTCATAGAAAAAGGTTCGTGTGGACCATGTTGCCGCAGAACGAATACAACGCTTTGCTTTGGCGGGAGTGGTTTAGGATCATGGGGACTCCGTGTCAAACATTTCTTTCGCCTTGTCCACCAAGAACTCCCGCAGGGGCGGGATGACCTGCGGCCAGCGGAACCGCGCCGAATTCTGCCAGGCCTTTTCCCGCAGGATCTGGTAGGCGACCGCGTCCCCCGCAATCCCCCGGATGGCACCAGCCAACGCAGCCGGTGTTTCCTGCGCCGCCAGCCGGCCGGTGACCCCATGAATCGTGGACTCCACCAGCCCCGGGACAGGGTACACGACTGCCGGCGTTCCCTGCCCTTGCGCCTCGATGACGTTCAAACCCCATCCTTCCCGAACCGAGGCGTGCAACAACAGGTGGGCGTGGCGCAGACTGGAGGTCTTCTCGGCTTCGGAGACGGCCCCGACGAGCGCGACACAGAATCCAAGGCCAAGGTCCCTGACCAGCGCCCCCAGCCGCCCGGCCTCCGCACCCCCGCCGAGCACCTCCAGAGTCACCGGCAGGCCGCCCTCGACGAGCAGTTTCGCCGCATGGATGACGTGATCCACCCGCTTGTACGAGGCCAGACGGGATACCGTGACGAGCCGAAGCGGCGTGGCCAGCGGCTTGTCCGGCAAGACCGACAGCGGCTCGACGTCGCAGCCGTTGGAAAAAGCGGCCACGGAGCGCACGCCCAGCTCAATGAGCTGCCGGCGCGTGGACTCCGATACGGTCCAGAACGGTATGCGCGCGTAGCGTCGGATCATCCACCGCTCCTGCGCTGCGGCAGCCCGCGCCAACGGAGGCGGCAACACGTGATTCCAGATTGGCCCGCAGACCTCATGGATGTAGGCCAGCACCCGGGTGCGCGCCCACCACGGCGCGAACCACGGCAGCCCGTGGTGCTGGTCGATAACGAGGTCAAAGCGCGCCTGCCGCCGCACCCACCGCCGCGCCGCCACCTGTGCCGTGCCCATGCGCCCCGCGCGCACGACTTGGATCCCCTCCAGCATTTCAACGGGCGCGGCACCGGGAAACCCGTGCGAGAACCACGCCACCTCGTGCCCCGCCTCGATCAGCCCGCGCATGAAGGCCAGCGACACGCGCTCCGCGCCGCCGGCGCGCGGATTGCGCGGGTCGCGCCAGTTCAGCATCAGGAAACGCATTTCTGGCGGGCAGGATGTCGGCGGCAGTGAGGCGGCGGGCCAGCAAAAACTCTTTTCCGCCGCCCCGCCCAAAATCGCGGTTGCCAAGTTCCCAGCCTTGCCGCACTTAGTTCCCCGCCGGGTCGGGGCGTAGCGTAGCCTGGTAGCGCGCTTGTTTCGGGTACAAGAGGTCGTGAGTTCGAATCTCACCGCCCCGACCATTTTTCTTCGGAATCAGCCCCCTCCAAACCGCCGGAGCAGCGCCGTGGTGGACTTGCCCGGCACAAACGGGATGAAGGCGATCCGCCCGCACGCCGTTTCCACGGCCTGCCGTTCAGTCTGGTTCAGCGTGTCCAGCGTGTAGTCCCCGCCCTTGGCCCATACGTCCGGACGAGCCAGGCGAAGGAACTCCGTGGCGCTCGCCTCCGCAAACACGCACACCGCATCCACGCTCGCCAGCGCCGCGACCAACAGCGAGCGATCCTCCGCCGCGTTGACGGGCCGTGACGGTCCCTTGAGCGCCCGCACGGAAGCATCGCCGTTCACGCCCACCAGCAGCGCGTCGCCAAGGTCGCGGGCGGCCTCCAGATAGGTTGCATGGCCGATGTGAAGCAGGTCGAAGCAACCATTGGTCACCACCAGGCGGCGGCCGGCGCGGCGCAGTTCCGCGCGCCAGGCCGGCAGAGCCTCAAGAGACAGCAGTTTCTCGCGGAAAGACACGCCGCCAAACTGGTTCCGAAAAGCCCCAAGGCCAAGCACGCGTGGTCACCAGCCGTAAAAACCACCTGAAACCCGGCTGCCCCTCATCACCCGCCGCCCGGCCGGACCTCCGCCATCAGCCGCTCCAGACGCCGGCCGTACTCGACGAAGTTCGCCCGCGTCGCGTCATCGTTCGCCGCCGGCGCCGCGGCGTCGTGGAAAACCACGACCATGTGCGGCTCGATGGAGATGCCGCCGTCATAGCCGCGGGCGAGCGCGTCACGGAGGATTTCGCGGACCTTCCCCTGCCCTTCGCCAGGCCAGTTGTAGTCCGCGTCGTTCTTCGCCGGGTTCCACGTCGCGTCCTTGATGTGGAGGTGGACGGTGTGGTCGCGCACGGCCTGCCAGATTTCCCACGGATCCTGGCGCGGCCACGGCTTCGGCTTGTCGCGGTCGGCGTTGAAGACCGGGTTGGCCGTGTCGAACACCCACTTCAGCCCCGGCACCTGTTCGAGCAGCTCAAGCGCGTGGCGCGCGCCCATGCCGCCGTGGTTCATGCAGTTCTCGTGGACGGGCTGGAGGCCGGCATCGAGGAAACGGCGCGTGACCTCACACACGCGCTCGAAGACCAGCGGCGGCGTGCGCTCCGCGTCGGCGGCGGGCTTGAAGCTCATGATGCGCACCAGCCGCGTGCCGAGCCGCTGCATGCGCGGGATGCACCGCGCCACCTCCGCCAGCGTCACGTCCCAGGGCGTATCCACGGTCCTGGCCCAGTTCATGATCGTGGAGCCGAAGCAGCACACGCCCACGCCGGCGGCCTGGAGCTGGTCCACGGCGCGGTCGAAGGCGGCGTCGGGCAGGTCGTGGAGGTTGGCCTTGGGGAAGCCCTCCACCTGCACGCCGCGCATCTCGAGCGTGGTCCAGCCCAGCTCGCGCGCGGCGGCGAGCTGCGATTCCAGCCGCCCGCCCGCCTCGTCACCGATGCCCGTCAGAAACATGCCGGCAGGCTGCCGGGTCCGCGATGCCACCCGCGAGCAAATCTGAAGCGGTGCCGGTTTTCAGCTTCACCCGCTGGAGCCTCCCCGCCCTCCCGCTACCTTCCGCGCGCCCGTGCCCCTCTCCGACCCCATCCGCGCGAAGCTGGCGCAGACGCCCCACCGGCCCGGCGTGTACCTGCACAAGGACCGCTTCGGCCGCGTGATCTACGTCGGCAAGGCGCGCGACCTGCGCAAGCGCGTGGCCACCTACTTCCAGCCCTCGCGGCGGATGGGCTGGGACCTGAAGTTCAACGCCCTCGTCGGGGCCATCCACGATTTCGACTGGCACGTCGTGAAGTCCGAGGCCGAAGCGCTGCTGCTCGAGGGCCGGCTGATCAAGGAGCTCAAGCCGCAGTTCAACGTGGACTTCAAAGACGACCGCCGATTCCTCCTCCTCAAGGTCAACCTGAACGACCCCATCCCGCGCTTCACGCTGACGCGGTTGCGGCAGGACGACGGCTGCCTGTATTTCGGCCCGTTCGCGCACTCGGGCAGCGTGCGGCGGGCGCTCACGGTCATGCGGCGCAAGTTCCAGCTCCGCGGCTGCCGCGCGCTCACGCCCACGGAGTCCGACTACCGCCACTGCCTGTACGCGAACCTCAAGCACTGCACCGCGCCGTGCATCGGCAACGTCACGCGCGACGAGTACCTCGCGCAGGTCCGCGCCGGCTGCGACTTCCTGGCCGGGCAGGCGGAGGAGCTGGTCGCCGAGTTCGAGGCGGAGATGAGGCGCGCCGCCGCCCGGCTCGAGTTCGAGAAGGCCGCGCAGCTCCGCGACGCCATCAACGACCTGCGCCGCACCACGCAGCGCACCGAGAAGTTCGAGCGCGTCCCGTACACGTTGCCCGTCGCCATCAATCCCGCCGCCGACCTGACCGAGCTGGGCCGCGTGCTCGGCCTGCCCGCGCCGCCCGCGCGCATCGAGGGCTTCGACATCTCGAACATCAGCGGGACGTTCATGGTGTCCTCGATGGTGAGCTTCTGGCAGGGCCGGCCCGACCGCGCGAACTACCGGCGCTTCAAGATGAAGACCGTCACGCAGCAGGACGACTTCGCCTGCATGGCCGAGACGGTCCGGCGGCGCTACTCACGGCTCATGTCGGAACATAGCGCGATGGCCAACGCCAAAGGGGAGGGAGGATCGAGGAGTGAGGATGGAAAGGCGCACATGGACGCGCCTCCATCCACCAATCAGCATCCACCACCCATTCCCGCGGCGAAGCCGCGCCTTCCCGACCTCATCCTCATTGACGGCGGGCGCGGCCAGCTCAACGCCGCCTGCACGGAGCTGGCGAAGCTCGGCCTCGGCCAAGTGCCGGTTCTCGGTCTCGCGAAGGAGTTCGAGGAAATCCACCTGCCCAACCGTCCCGCGCCGCTGCGGCTCGGGCTGGACAGCGGCGCGGTGAAGCTGCTCCAGCGCGTGCGCGACGAGGCCCACCGCTTCGCCAACACCTTCAACGCCCAGCTCCGCCTCAAGAAGATCAGCGAGAGCCTGCTCGACGAGTTCCCCGGCATCGGGGAGGCGCGGAAGCAGGCGCTGCTGAAGAAGTTCGGGTCCGTCCAGCGCCTCAAGCTGGCGTCCGCCGAGGAGATCGCCGCCGTGCCCGGCTTCGGCGGGGCGATGGCGGAGCGGCTGCGGGAGTTCCTCGCGGCACGCACGGCCGGGGCGCCTGAACCGGCGGCGCCAGCGTAGCCGCCGCGCTTGCCGCTTGCCTCGCCCGCCGCCGCCGACTACTCCCGCGCCGGTTCGCCATGTTTTTCCAACGCCGCGCCCTGTGTTTCGCCGCCGCACTTCTTGATGCGTCCGTTCCCGGTGCCGGGCGCGCGCAGGCGCTTGATCCGGAGATCCTCCGGATGCGGGGCGGGGCGGTCCGACTCAAGAGATCGGCCGTGAAAAACCGGGGCGCAGCGCCCGGAGACCTCCGAGCTCCAGGCTCCCAGTGCCAGGCGGGCACCAACCGCCCAGCACCGAGGCGTGGACGGATCGCGCGCTTCGGGTAGGGAATCTGGAGCTTCCTTGGA
>JBJXFY010000029.1:0-6856 GCA_046155815.1 Limisphaerales bacterium
CATCCGTCCCGGCGGCGCGGACGACGCTCCAGTGCGTCGTCGCAAACGCCGCCTTCGCCTCCCCGGGGAACACGCCGGCAGGCTAATCGGGGCACCGGGGCTTGCAAGATGCGACAGAGACCAACGGATCCGGCCACGGGGCCAGGCGGTGCGGCGGCCGGGAATAAACCGTCCGCCCGGCGCTCTCATCTGCGTGGTCCGTGGCCGTCGTACGGCGCGGACCGCTCACCAAACTCCCAGCATTCGCCATGAAATCTCCGATTCTCCCCGCCCTCCTCCTCGGTGCCGCGGCCCTGCCCGCGGCGGCCGTGGATGTCCGCGTCACCGTCGAAAACCTCGCGCCGGCCAACGGCACGTTCATCACGCCCGTCTGGGTCGGATTCCACAACGGCGGCTTCGACCTGTACGACCGCGGTGCGCCGGCCAGCCCGGCCCTCGAACGCCTCGCCGAGGACGGCAGCATCGCGCCGCTCAGCGCGGCGTTCCTCGCCAGCCTTGCGGGCGTGGTGGACGGCGCGCTGTTCGGGCCGACCATCCCGCCCGTCGGTCCGGGGGAGTCGGCCACGGCAGTCTTCAGCCTCGACGCGATGACGGCCACGAGCCGGTACTTCAGCTACGCCTCGATGATCATCCCGAGCAACGACGCGTTCATCGGCAACGGCAACCCGATGGCCTTCCGCATCTTCGCGGACGACGGGACATTCCTCGGCACCCAGTTCACAGTGCTGGGCACAATGATCCTGGACGCGGGCACGGAGGTGAACGACGAGGTGCCGGCAAACACCGCCTTCTTCGGCCAGGCCGCGCCCAACACCGGGCTGGACCAGAACGGCACGGTGGAGCTGCACCCCGGCTTCATTCCGGGCGGGCCGATCCTCAGCGATCCCATGTTCGCCAATGCGGAGTTCCTTGCGGCGAACTACCAGGTCGTGCGCATCACCGTCGGGCTGGTGCCGGAGCCGGGCACGGTGGCGGGCGGGGCGGCCGTGGCCGGTCTCGCAGGTTTCGCGGCAAGACGCCGTCGTCGGGCCTGAGGCAGCATCGCGACCCCGGTGCCGGCCGGACGGCACCGGGGCCTGCGCCTGTAAATGGATGTACACGCCGACTTCGAACGCGTCGTAGATGAGCACTACCCGCGGCTGTACCGCTTCGCCCGGAGCCTGTCGGGCGGCGAGGACGAGGCCGGCGACCTGACGCAGGAGACCTTCCTCCGCTACGCCGAGAAGGGTTCCCAGATCCGCGACCCTTCGCGCGTGAAAAGCTGGCTGTTCACCACCCTGCACCGCGAATTCACCAGCCGCCGGCGGCGGGCGGCGCGCTTCCCGCACGACGACCTTGAGTCGGCGGAGGCGCAGCTGCCCGCAGTGGCCGCCGAGGTGGTGGACGCGCTCGACGCGCGCACCGTGCGGGCCGCGCTGGACGCGGTGGACGAGGTCTTCCGCGCGCCGCTCGCGCTGTTCTACCTGGACGACTATTCCTACGCGGAAATTGCGGCGATTCTCGGCATCCCGATCGGCACCGTCATGTCGCGCCTGTCGCGCGGCAAGGCGCAGCTCAAGCAGCGGCTCACGGCCGCGCGCGCCGGCGAGACGGGACCGGTCCGCATCCTGCCCTTTCCCCGGGCCGCCTGACCATGAACCCCGAACGTGCCCAGGAAATCCTGCACGCCTACCGCCTCGGCGAGCCGGCGCCCGCCGGCTCCGAGCTTGCCGAGGCCCTTGCGCTTGCGGAGCGCGACCCCGATCTCGCGCGCTGGCTCGAGGCGGAACTGCGGTTTGACCGCGCGGTGCGGCAGAACCTCCGCGCCGAGACCGTGCCCGCCGGCCTGCGCCGCCAGATTCTCGCGGCCGGGCGGAAGGTCGTGCCTTACCACCCTTGGTGGCGCCGGCCGGCCCCGCTCGCGCTCGCCGCGTCGGTGGCGGTGCTGCTCGGGTTGGGCGCGCTGTGGCTGAGTCCGGGCGACGGCCCGTCGCGTACGGAGTCGGTCGCGCAGCGGGGCGGCGGCCGGGTGGATCTGGCCGCGGCGCGAAAGGAACTGGCCGTGTTCCTGGGCGAATCCCGCTATCGGATGGAGCTGCACAGCGAACGGCTGCCGGAGCTGCGGCGCTTCCTGCGCGCCCGCGGAGGGCAGGGGAACGCCGACGTCCCGGCCGCGCTGGCCGCGTTGGCCACCTATGGCTGCCAGGTGCTCGACGTGCAGGGGACGCAGGTCACGCTGATCTGCTTCCGGTCCGGTGAGCTGGGCTTCGTCCACCTCTTCGTCTTTGACGCCGCGGACGTGCGCGACTTGCCGGGTACGGCACCCGAACTGGCCCGCGCGGGTGACTGGACTACGGCAAGCTGGCGGCACGACGGCCGCGTATACGCCTTCTTCGCGCGTGGTGACGAGGCGGCCGTGCGCCGGCTCGTCGGCGCGTAAGGCACTGCGTTTCCACGCGACCACACCGCAGCCGCCGCCCGCCATGATGAACCTGCCGCTGAAATCACCGCCGTCCCGGCCGCGGATTGCTGCGCCGGCGGCCGTGCTGCTGCTCGCGCTCGCCGCCGCGGGCTGCACCGGCGTGCCCGCGTACCAGCAGCGCTACCTCGTGCGCCCGGAGATGCAGTTCTCCGACGACCCCGCCTACGCGCTGGCCGCGGGCATCCTGTACCAGACGGAGACCGGTGCCGCGGTGTCCGGCGGCGCGGCCTCCGCCGGCTGCACTTCCTGCCGTTGAAGCCATGTGCCGCCCCGCTTTCCTGCTCGGCCTGCTGCTGCCCGCGGCGGCGGCCGAGGAACCCGAAGTGATTGCCGGACCGGCGCCGGAGACGGAGGGGGCCGCCTTCTGGTCGCAGCGCTCCGCCGCCTCGTTCGAAGGGCTCCTAGCGTCGGACGTGCAGCTCACCACGTCCGCGTTGATGCACCGCGGCAGCTACGGCATCTGGGAGGCGTCGGCCGGCGTCGGGTTGAACACCTACGGCCTCGACTACCAGCCGGTGGACTTTGATTTTCTCGGCCGGCCGGAACGCGTGGACGAGGCGCGTTGGTCCGGCCAGTTCAGCGGCCGCGCGCGCGTGCTGCCGCGCCTCACGCTGCTGGCCTCGGGGGGCGTCTTCGACGGCTTCGCCGACTACCGCTCGCTCTGGCTGAGCACGTACTATGAACAGCAGTTCGGCACGCTGCCGGGCTACCTCGCGCCCGACCCGGGCGGCGCGTCCGTCGGCGGCGGCGTGCGCTGGGAATGGCTGCCCGGCGCGGGCTTCCTTCAGGGCGACTTCACCTACGTGAACGAGGAGATCGCGCCGGGGTACGAAATTGACTTCGACGGCCTGAGCCGGGGCCGGGACCGGCTGTACACCTCGCAATGGCGGATCTCGGAAGAGCATGTCCTCCACCGGCGCGTCCGGATGCTGAACGAGGTTCGCCTGACGGACACGACGGACCGCGACCAGCGCCTCGCCTGGCAGGGCTCCGTGAACATCGCCCTGGGCGAGCATTGGACGCTGCGGCCCTACGGCGGCTACGCGCAGGAGGACCCGCAGTTCGAAGCCTGGTATGTCGGCGGCGCGGTGGAGTACGAGCTGGCGCCGGGATGGTTCGTCGGCGCCTCGGGCCGCTACTACGAGGACACGGGAGAGATCGAGAACTCGAACTTCTCGAACGCCGCCCCGGCCGTGGAGACCTGGCACGTGGGCGCGGGCGTGCGCCATGTCCGCGAGGGCCTGACCCTCCGCCTCTTCGCCGCGCCGTACGCCACGCGCTACGAGCCCTTCGGCATCGGCACCGCCTTTTTCGGCAACCTGTACCGCAACCGTGACTGGGGCCTCGTGCAGGCCTCCGCCACCTTCGAGTTTTGACCATGAAGACCTTCCCGACCCTCCCTGCCGCGGCCCTGTGGCTGCTCCTCTTGTCCGGCGATGCCCCTGCCGCCACGCGCTACCGCGAGGGCGACAGCGTGGAGAACTTCACCCTCACGGACCGGGCCACGCGCCAGCCGGTAAAACTGTCGGACCTCGCGGGCAAGATCGTCTTCCTCGAATGGTTCGCGTGGTGGTGCCCCTTCTGCCAGGCCGCCGCACCGCAGGTGGATGCGGGCATTGCCCGCTGGTACGCGGAACGCGGCGGCAATCCGGCCGGCCTGCCCGTCATCCACGTCGCGGTGAACCTGCAGGGCGGGCAGGAAAGCCAGACTCAGAACTTCATCAACCGCGCCGCCTTCGGCCTTGTACTTGAGGATTTCAGTCGTGCGTTGGCGAACCGTTTCCAGTCCGGCGGGCAGCCGATCTTCGCGATCATCAACGGCGTGACCAACTCCCCGAGCCACCGGCCGTGGGAACTGCTCCTGCACCAGGACGGCTACGGCACGCGTGACTTCTCGGCGAGCATCGCCGACTTCCGCGCGACCGTGGACAGCGTGCAGGCGCCCCTGCCGCCGCCCGCGCCGCCTTGGATTACGAACATCGTCCGCGTGGCGGAGCGGGAACTGGAGCTCAGCCTGACCGTCGAGGCCGGCCGGCGCGTCGTGCTTGAGTCGTCCACGGACTTCAGCGCGTGGACGCCGGGCGTCATGCTGACGAACCCCGGCCCAGTGCAGGTCCGCCTTCCGATCGAGGCCGGCCACCGCTGGTTTCGCGCCCGCGCCGAGTGAAGCGCCTTCCCGCTCCCATGAAACCCAAGACACCCCTCATGCTCCTGCTGCTTTCCGCGGTGTTTGCCCTGGGCACCGCCTGCTTCGGCCCCTCGTCGAGGCCTGACCCCCAAGCGCCGGCCGGCGCGGCCACCGGGGCGACCAATGCCGCCCCCGCCGCCCGCTGACACCGCGGCGGAGTCCCGCGCCGTGCTTGCGGCGGCCTGGGCCGCGCTGCCGCCTGCGCTGCGCTCACCGACGCAGTTCATCGGCCGGAAGACGGCGGGCTGCGGCGCGGTCATCGGGGCCATGCCGCGCTGCGACTTCGCCTGCCGCGGCTGCTACCTCGGCACGGACGCAAACCGTGCCCGGCCCCGGCCGGTGGCGGAAATCTCCGGACAACTCCTTCAGCTCCGCCAATGGCTCGGCCCCGGCGGCAGCGTCCAGCTCACCGACGGTGAACTGACGCTCCGGCCGGAGCCCGAGCTGGTGGAGATCATCGCTGTGGCCCGGCGCCTCGGGCTGGTGCCCATGCTGATGACGCACGGCGAAACCTTCCGCCGCCGGCCCGGCCTGCTGGAGCGGCTGATGACGGAAGGCGGGCTGACGGAGGTCGCGATCCATGTCGACACCACGCAGCGCGGCCGGCGCGACGCGTATGCCGGGGCGCTCCACGAGGCGGAGCTCGACGGCCTGCGTACGGAGTTCGCCGGGATGATCCGCGAGGCCCGCCGCCGCACGGGCCGCCGGCTGGAGGCCGCGTCCACGGTCACGGTGACGCGCGGGAACCTGGCGGACGTGCCGGGGGTGGTGCGGTGGTTCCTGGGCCGCGCGGACGCGTTCAAGATGGTGAGTTTCCAGCCGCTGGCGGCGGTGGGCCGCACGGACCGCGCGCTGGGCGGCGTGACGGTGCAGGAGCTTTGGGCGCGCATCGCGGAGGGCGGGGCCGACCCGGAGCTTGCGCGTGGCGAGGGCTGGTTCGGCCACCCGGCGTGCAGCCGCTTCGTGCAGGGGTTCGCCGTGCACGGGCGCGGCGGGCCAAGGCTGGTGCCGATGTACCACGGGGACGATCCCCGGGAGGCGGCGGCGCTGGCCGGCCTGCTGGAGCGGCTGGGCGCCGCGACCGTCCGCAGCGAGACGCGGCCCGGCAACCTGCGTGCGCTGGCCACCTTCTGCGCGTGGCATCCGGCCTTCACGCTGCGGCGGCTGTTGCCGCAGGCGCTGCGCGTGCTGCGCCGGGCGGGCACGGTCCGGGGCCGCTACTTCTGCGTCGTGAGCCACCACTTCATGAGTGCGGCGGAGGCGGCGACGCCGCCGGGCCGCGAGCGCCTCGCGGCCTGCTCGTTCCGGGTGCCCGTGGACGGCGTGCTGCAGCCGATGTGCGCCGTGAACGCGCTGGGCCTGCGCGAGGCGTACTACCGCGCCGGCCCGGCGGGAAAGCCGGACGCATGACGGACTACGGCCTGTTCGCGGCGGCGGGCGTGCTTGCGGCGGTGCTTTGGCTGTACCGCCACCGACCGGGCCTCGGGCTGACGGAGAACGAATTCTGGGCCGCGCTCTGGCTGCTCGTGGCCGGCGCGGTGGCCGGGGCCAAGGGCCTCTTCGTCGGGCTTGGCTGGCGGCACTACGCGTCGGGCGAACTGCGCTTCTGGGCGGACTTTGGGACGGGCTTCGTATTCTTCGGCGGCCTGCTCGGTGCGCTGGCGGCGGCGCTGGGTTTCGCCCGGTGGCGGGGGATCAGCTTCCGCCGCGGGGCGGACTACTTCGCGGTGGCGCTGCCGCTGGGGCATGCGCTGGGCCGGCTGGGCTGCCACGCGCAGGGGTGCTGCGCGGGCCGGCCGCCGCATCCGGTGCCGCTCTACGAGGCCGCCGCGCTGCTGGGCCTCGTGCTTGTGCTGCGGGCCGGGCTAGGACGGGTCGAGTCCGGCCCGTGGCCGCGGGGGCGCGTCTTCGCCGCGTACCTTCTCCTCTACGGCGCGCTGCGGTTTGCCCTCGATCCGCTGCGCGCGGACGGCGTGCCGGGGCGGCTTCTCGGCGCCACTTACCAGCAGTCGCTGGCGGCGGGCGTGATGCTGGCCGGCCTCGCGCTGCTGCGCGTCTGGCGGAAGGCTGCGACCGGTGTACGGGACGGCGGGCTGGCAAGCCCCCGGTCCGGGACGGCTGTTCAGCGTCCGTTCAGCGCCCAGTCGTAGTCGGTGAACTTCACCTTCACGCGGCGGGCCGCGCCCAGCGCGCGGGCGGTGTCGGCA
>JBJXFY010000221.1:0-5260 GCA_046155815.1 Limisphaerales bacterium
TGATCGTGTGCGCCTGGTGCGCCGGGCTGAAGCTGGCGATGCTCCTCACGACGGCGCCGTCGTAGGTCAGGCGCTCGTAGATCTCGTCGCTCATGATGAGCACGCCCTGCTCCACGCAGACGTCGCCCAGGGCCTTCACCTCGTCGGGCGTGTACACGCTTCCGGTGGGATTGCTCGGGGAGTTGAGGATGAACAGGCGCGTGCGCGGCGTGATCGCGGCGCGGAGCTGCGCGGGGGTGACCTTGAACTCGGACTGGTCCGTGGTCTCCAGGATCGCCGGGGTCGCGCCGGCGAGCTTCACCATCTCCGGATAGCTCAGCCAGTAGGGCGAGGGGATGATGACCTCGTCGCCCTCCTGGCAGGTGGCGAGGATGACGTTGTAGCAGGAGTGCTTGCCGCCGTTGCTGACGATGATCTGCGAGGGCTGGTAGGTGAGGCCGTTCTCGCGTTGGAACTTCGCCGCGATGGCCTCGCGCAGCTCGGGGATGCCGCTGCTGGGGGTGTACTTGGTGAAGCCGTCCGCCAGGGCCTTCGCGGCGGCGTCCTTGATGTGCTGCGGGGTGTCGAAGTCCGGCTCGCCCGCGCCGAAGCCCACCACGTCCTCGCCGGCGGCCTTCATCGCCTTGGCCTTGGAATCAATGGCCAGCGTGAGGGACGGGGACAGGGACGCGGCGCGGCGCGCAATCGGATAAACCATAAGGGCCGCCAAGTTGGCCGGTGCCCCGGCGGGCAGCAAGGGGTTGGCGGCAGCGCGCCCGTGGTGGCGACGTCCCGTCGCCGAGAGTGTGCGCGGCGCCCCGCCGCGAGGGGCGGGCGGTGCAGAAGTCCAAGCGCTCCGGGCCAGCCGCGGGGGCGCGGCTGGCGGCGCCCGGGGCGGGCGCGGTCCCCTGGCCTGATCGTACGGCTCAAGCCTGGTCCCGCCGCCGGTCGGAGGGCCTCCGGCCGTTCATCCGGCCCGGCTGGCTTTCCGCTTCATCCAGGATCGGGGTGGTGGAGAATTGCCGGATTCCGATTCGACAAAGCGCCCCTTTTCGAGCATCCTGCGCCTCCGTGAACTACTCCTATGCGAACCGGTAAGGACTTGGTCCTGGCCACCAAGCCCTACGCGGTTGACCACCCCTTGAGAAGCTGGTGGTGCATCCTGTCCACCGGGATTCTGCTGCTGGCGGCCCTGGCCGGTGCCTTCGTCGAATTTCATCCGGCCGTCCGGCTGGCGTGCAGCGTCGCCGCAGGGCTGCTGGTGCTCCGTTTCTTCGTCATCTACCACGACCAGCAGCATCACGCGATCCTGCCGCGGTCGAGGGTGGCGGAGGGGATCATGCGGGTCTTCGGGGTCCTTTCGCTCAGTCCGAGCAGCGTCTGGCGCAGCTCGCACAACCACCACCACAACCACAATTCCAAGCTGCGCGGCTCGCACATCGGCTCCTTCCCGATCATGACCCGTGAGCAGTATGAAAAGACGCCCCGGTCACGGCGCGTGCAGTATCTTTTCATGCGCCACCCGCTGACGATCCTCTTCGGATACGTCTTCGTCTTCCTCTGGGGCATGTGCCTCTTCCCGTTCATCAACGAACCGAGAAAGCACTTCGACTCGCTGGTGGCCCTGGTGCTGCACCTGGTGATCGGTGCCGCGCTGTTTTGGTCCTTCGGCTGGCAGACCCTGCTCTTCGTCCAAACCATCCCGCACTTTGTCGCGTGCGCCATCGGCTCGTACCTGTTCTACGCGCAGCACAACTTCCCCGCCGTGGCGTTCAAGCACAGCGGCGGCTGGACCTACGAGGGCGCCGCGCTCGAGTCCTCGAGCTTCATGCGCACGGGACCGATCATGGCCTGGATCACCGGCAACATCGGCTACCACCACCTGCATCATCTGAACTCCAAGATCCCCTTCTACCGCCTGCCCGAGGCCATGCGCGCCATCCCGGAGCTGCAGCAGCCCAAGGTGACCTCCCTCAACCCCGCCGAGATCCTCCGCTGCCTGCGCCTGAAGGTCTGGGATGTCGAGGCGCAGCGCATGGTCGGACTGCGCGACGTGTAAACCCGCCCGGGCCGCCATGCCGCTCACCGTCGCCCAGGCCGCCGAAAAGGTCCGCGGCGAGCTTGTCGGCGACGGATCGCTCGTTCTCCACGGACTCGCGCCCGCGGACCAGGCGCGCCCCGGCGACCTGACCTTCGCCGAGAACGAGGCCTACTTCGCCGCCGCCGAAGCCAGCCAGGCCGCGGCGATCCTCGTGGCCGGGCCGTTCACCTCCGCCTCCAAGGCGCTCATCCGCGTGGCCCAGCCGCGCATCGCGCTGGCCCGCCTGCTGCCGCTGTTCTTCCCTCCGGACGAGTTCGAGCCCGGCATCCACCCCGGTGCCGTGGTCGCGCCCTCCGCGCAGGTGGATCCCACCGCCCACGTCGGCGCCGGCTGCGTGATTGGCGAACGCGTGCGCCTCGGCGCCCGCGCCGTGCTCATGGGCGGCAACCACGTCGGCCGCGACTGCCGCCTCGGCGACGACCTGCGGCTCTTTCCGAACGTGGTCCTGTACCCGCGCACGCAGGTCGGCCACCGCGTCCACATCCACGCCGGCACGGTGATCGGCTCGGACGGCTACGGCTACGTGCTCGACGAGGGCCGGCACCGGAAGTTCCTCCAGGTCGGCCACGTCGTGATCGGCGACGACGTGGAGATCGGGGCCAACGCGGCCATCGACCGCGGCGCGCTCGGGCCGACGGTCATCGGCGAGGGCACCAAGATTGATAACCTCGTCCACGTCGCCCACAACGTCGTCATCGGCCGCCATTGCCTGATCATGGGGCAGGTTGGCTTTGCGGGCAGCACTCGGCTCGGTGACTACGCCGTGGTGGCTTCGCAGTCGGGCATTGCCGGCCACCTCAAGGTCGGAAGCCAGGTCATGATCGGCGCGAAGTCCGGCGTCATGCGCGACATCCCGGATGGCGGCCGGGTGCTCGGGATCCCCGCCGCGCCCGACAAGCAGGCCAAGCGGCAAATGATCGCCGTGACGCAGCTCCCGGAGGCCCTCCGCCGCCTCCGCGAGCTGGAACAGCGGGTGACGGATCTGGCGGCGCACCTGCCGGGCTGAGCTGCTCGCGGTGCTTGCCGCCCGGCCCGCGTTGACTACGGTCACCGGGTGTCCGCGGTCACCGCTCCGACTCCTCGCCGCCGCCCCGCGCCGCTCCGGCCCCGACCGCCCGCATCGCCCAAGCTCGCGCCCGGCCGCTTCCTGACCTCCGAACAGTTCCTCGAGTGGCTCGAACCGGGCCTCCATGCCGACCTCCTCGGCGGCGAAATCCACATGCACTCGCCCGTCAATCTCCGCCACGCAAACCTCGTCAACTTCCTCGACCACTTCCTGCGCTCGTTCCTTGAGGAGCATCCCCTCGGCGCGCTCCACCGCGAGACCGTTGCCGTCCGCCTCAGCATCCGCGACACCTTCCTGCCGGACCTCTGCTACTTCACCAAGGCCCAGGCCGGCCGGCTGCTGCCGACCCACGCGCCCTTCGCGCCCACGTTCGTGGCCGAGGTGCTGTCGCCCGCCACCGCGGGGAACGACCGCCAGCGCAAGTTCGCCGCCTACGAGCTGCACGGCGTGCAGGAGTACTGGATTCTCGACCCCGAGGGCGGCGACCACCGCTTCTACCGCCGGGCCGGCGACATGCTCGCCGAGTTCGCCGCCGGCGCGCCGCGGATCGAATCCGCCAGCATCCCGGGCTTCGCCCTGCGCCGCGACTGGCTGAACCCCGACCGCCTGCCCCGCGTGGCCGACTGCCTCGCCAAGCTCCGCCGAGCCGCCAGCCGCCGCCGCTGACGTGCCCTTCCGGGGCGGCGACGACCCCGTCGCCGAACGTTTCCGCGGCGCCCCGCCCCGGGTGGGTGACCTGGCAACCCGGACATCGAGGCGTCGCCCCCACCTCCTGCGACCGGGGCGTCGCAGCCACTCCTCTCCATCCGTAGAGAATTTCCGCTTGCGTTCTCTACAAACGTCGAGGAAAACGTCCCCGCCATGCCCAAGCCCGTCGAGCTCACCGCCGCCGAGTGGGCCGTCATCAAGGCCGTCTGGGAGGACGAGCCGGCCACCGCGCCGGCGGTGCAGCAGCGCCTGGCCGCCGCCACCGGCTGGACCTACAGCACCGTCCGCACCCTGCTCGACCGCATGGCCGCCAAGGGTCTCCTGACCGCGGAAAAGGACGGCAAGCTCACCTTTTTCCGCGCCGCCGTGACGCGCGCCCAGGCCCAGCGCGGCGAGCTGCTCTACGCGCTCCGGCACGCCTTCGACGGCGCGCTCACGCCCATGATCCAGGGCCTCATCGAGACGCGCGATCTGTCCGAGGAGGAGCTCGGGGAGATCGAGTCCCTCATCCGCAGCCGTCGCCGGCAGAAGCGGCGGTGAACCTCGTCCGGCCATGAATGACCTCATCCTCCTGCTGAACCGCGCCGGGGCCGCCGCCATGGCCTTCGCCGGCCCGGCCTTCCTCCAGTCCGCCGTGCTCATCGCCGTGGTGGCCGTGCTGGATCTCCTGTTGCGCCGTCGCGCGCCGGCGGCCGTGCGCGCCGCGCTGTGGCTGCTCGTGCTGGTGAAGCTGGCGCTGCCGCCCTCGCTCGCGCTGCCCACCGGGCTGGGCTACTGGCTGCACCGCCCAGATGCGCGGCCTGCGGCCGGGGCGTTCGCACCCGCCGTCTTTCTCGAGGCCAACAGCGCGCTCCTGCCGTCGCCGCCCGCCGCGCCGTCACCGCGGCCGGCCCCGCGGCTGCGGGTCGAAGCCTGGCTGCTCGCAGCCTGGGCGGCCGGCACGCTGGCGCTGGCGGGCGTCACCTTCGCCCAATGGCTCCGCGTCCGCCGACTCGTCCGCAGTGCGCGGCCGGCCACGCCGGAACTGATCATCCGCCTCGAACGCGCCGCAAAGAGGCTCGGCCTGCGGCGTGCCGTACGCCTGCGGCTGACGGACAGCCCGCACGGGCCGCTGGTGTTCGGCCTGTTCCGGCCGGTGATTCTCCTGCCCGAACAGCTCGTTGCCGAACTCACCGCCGACCAGCTCGGCGACGTGCTGCTGCACGAGCTGGCCCATGTCCGTCGCGGCGACCTCTGGATCGGTCACGCGCAGGCGCTCCTGCAAATCCTGTGGTGGTGGCACCCGCTCGTCTGGCTGGCCGGCCGCCGGCTCGACCGCGCCCGCGAGGAGGCCGCCGACGAGGCCGTGGTGGGCGCGCTCGAACGCGAGCCACAGCGCTATGCCGAAACCCTGGTCGCCGTGGCAC
>JBJXFY010000223.1:0-9009 GCA_046155815.1 Limisphaerales bacterium
GGTAGATCAGGTCCGCGTCCCAGTCACCCATGCGGTCCACGAGGATCGCCTTCGGATCCTGGCCGGGTGCCCAGTCAGGGGTCCACGCCGTGGCCAGTGTGGCGGTGGCGGGCGTCTGCTTCGCGTACAGCCCCTCGGGCGTGAGGTTGCTGGGGACGAGCAGGAAGGTCTCGAGCGGCCGCGTCTCGAGGCGCAGCGGCGAGCGCTGCCAGGCCTGCGGAAAATCGGCGTTCCAGTTGCGGTCCGGCGCGAGGTACGGGAAGGGCATCGTCAGGTTGATCCCGCGCCGCTGGAAGAACGGGTAGCCGGGCACGCTCCGGTTCGGGATCACGCGGCCCTCGATGATGAGGTTCGTCGGGTAGGCAAAGTTGGTGACCGCAAAGCCGTTGTAGATGCCGCCCTGGTTCAGCGGCGTGCGCGGGTCGAGCCTGGATGGATCATCACCGAACTGACCGGGCGGCCAGTTGTAATTCACCATCACCGGGTTGAGGTACACCGTCTGCTGGTCGAGCCGCTGCTGCTGCCAGCGGCCCTCGTTCCAGCGCGCCGGGTCGGGCGGCACGTCCACCCACATGTGGTAGTCCGCCGGCTCGCCCGTGCCCCACAACATGCCGCTGAGGAACGAGCGCAGGCGGTAGGGCCTGGGCAGGTTGACCGTGGCGCTCACGTCGTCCACGCCCGGCAGGAGCGGGTATTGCGCGCTGTTCGTGGCGGCGCGCTCGAAGTACGCCTTGCCGGTCTGGAAGGGCGCGGCATGGACGGATTCCGCGGCGCGGGCGGACGCGGCGGCGGCGAGGACGGCGGCGACCACGGAGGCCCGGATGGCGGTGCGTACCATGCCCGGCCCTACCCGGAAGGCCAGCGGACGTTACAGCGGCCGATACTCGTGGGACCGGCGGCCCGCCGGTCTTCCATCCGTTTCCGCGCGGCGCGCGGACGGGGGCATGAGGACGGGCTGGTGCCAAGCACGCAACTGCTCCGAAACGATCAGTGGACGTGCGGGCCGCCCGCCCCACACGCGGGCACGGCCGGCGCAGGAGTTACGGCCCGGTGAGTGCGCGGTAGAATTTCGCCGCGGTGCCGGGCGGGGGCGGATCCACCAGCAGGTAAGTCCGGCCGGTGCCGAGGGTCTCGGTGATCGGGAACCAGCCGGTCACGTCCGGCGCGGACTGGATGACGTAGGGCACGTCCGGCGCGGTGCCGAGCTCGATGACAGGCCGGCCGGTGAAGGGATCGCGGCTGGCCGCGAGCTCGCCGGGGGCGAGGGGCGGCAGCACCCGCAGGGGGCGCATCATGTCGTTGTCCTCGTGGGCGAGGATGTGACAGTGATAGACGTAGTCGCCGTGGAAGCGCGGGTCGTCGGGCCACTGCATGACGATGCGCGTCACGGCCTGGGGCGGCGTGCGCACGGTATCCTTGGGGCCGAGCTCGTTGGGCTGCACGAAGCGGCTGCTGCCAGAAAGGTAGTGCGCCAGCGGCTGCAGGCGGCCGAGCCGGCGGTCACTGATGTAATTCGATACGCCGGTGGCGGTGAAGTTCAGCCGGTCCAGCACATGGAAGTCCAGGAGGTGGACGTGCATGGGGTGCGGGTCTTCCGAGAGGTTCACGAACTGCCAGATTTCCACGTCGCCGGCGCGGGGCAGCTCGGTGACCGGATCGGTGAAGCGCCGGAGGTTGATGAGCGCGAAGACGTTCGTGTCGCGGTCGAAGATGAGGCCGGGCGGGGGCTGCTCGGTGCGCAGGTCCAGCTCGATGGTGCGCGTGCGGGTGGCGCGGGCGGCGAGGGCCCGGGCGTCCACGACGTTGGTGGTGAGCACGGCGGGGAGCTGGCTGGGGTCGGGGCCGGGATCGCGGCGGCGGACGCGGAACTCCAGGAACATCCCGCCGACGACGTTGACCGGCTCGAGCGGCGGCCGGGCCGCGCTGCCGGGATCGAACTGGTTCGTGACCACGACGTGCGTGCCGTCCGCGAGGCCCGCGAAGTCCACGACCACGTCGGCGCGCTCGCCGGGCATGAGGCGCAGCGTCTGGAGAACGACGTTCGTGGCCGCGATGCGGACGGGCCGGGCGAGGAAGCCGTCGTCCACGCCGATCTGGTCGAGGGGCACGTTGTTCGTGCCGCCGGAGTAGAGCGCGAGGCCGAGGGTGCGGAAGGAGCAGCCGTTGAGCAGCCGGAAGCGGTAGCGGCGCGGCTCGACCTCGTGGTAGGGCGCTATCTTGCCGTTCACGACCGGCAGGTGGTGCCAGGGCAGCACGCCCACGGAGAGCAGGCTGGCCGGCGGCTCGTTGGTCTGGAGGTCGCGGTCCTGGAAGACGAGGGGAACTTCATACGGGCCGGCGGGCAGCCGGAGCGCGGCCTCCAGCTCCGGGTGGCGGAGCAGGTAGAAGCCCGCGAGGCCGGCATAGACGTTGTTCTCCGTCACGCCGATGGCGTGGTCGTGGTACCAGAGCGTCTCGCCGTCGCCGTTGAAATCAATGTTCTCGTACAGGTAGGTGCGTGACTCGCCGGGACGGAACCACGCCTCGGGGTGGCCGTCGTACTCGGGGCGGTTCGCGCCGCCGTGCAGGTGGACGACGTTCTGCACGAGGTTGCCGTGGACGCCGTGGTTGAGCGGATTCGGCGGCAGCCACCACGGGTACTCGGCGGGCAGCTCGTTGATCCAGCGGACGTACACGGGCCGGTCGTTCGTGGCCTGGATTGTCGGCCCCGGGTAGCTGGCGCCGTAGCCCCAGACCTCGACTTCCGGCAGGTCGCGGTGAAAGCGGTGCATGAACTGCACCATGTTCAGCTCGTACACGGGGAGGCCGTTGGAAACGCCGGCGGGCGCGGCCTCCGGCGGGATCGGCAGCGGGTCCACGAACGGGACGAAGTTCGTGACCGGGCTGCCGTAGGACGCGTGCGGACCGCCGGGGTGGACCTCGTGGGCGGCGGCCGTCCGCGCGAACGCCAGCGCGAGGCAGAGGAGGAGGGGCTTGTTCATCGGAGGTTCAGCGTGGCCGGGGTGGCAGCCGCATCAGCCCACGGCGGTTCACCGCGGACAAGCAGGGATTCGGGCGGCCCGGATCTCACGGCCCCTCAAGCCACACGCGGGCGCGGAAGAAGGCGGGCGGGTTCGTGCCGCCGGCGTGGCGGTACACGACCAGCTGGTTCGCGCCCTGGATGCGGGAGTGATTCTCCACCGGCTGCCACGGGCCGGCGGCGGGGTCGGCGGTGGATTCGAGGGCGTAGTAGCGGCGGCGGCCTTCGTAGCCAGCGCCCGCGGCGGCCAAAGTCCGGAGGCTCACCGCCAGCCCGTCCCCGTCCCGCACGACGGCGAGGCGGAACACGTCGGCCGCGTCCATCGGGCGGGTGCCGGCGGCGTACTCGGCGGCGTCGGAGGCGGCGTCGCCGTCCGTGTCGCGGCGCAGGTCGCCGCCGTGGGTGCCGAGCGCGGCGAGTTCCCAGCCGTCCGGCACGCCGTCGCCGTCCGTGTCCAAGGTGACGCCGAAGTCGAGCCGCTGGGCGGTGCCGGCGTCGCTGATGACGTGCAGGGCCTGGTGCTGGATGCCGCGGGCGCTGCGGACGATGACCAGCAGCGTTTCGCCGACGGCGGCGGCGCGCGGCGAACTCACTTCATCCTCCAGCGCCAGCCGCAGCTCGTAGTAATGCCCGCCCAGCCGCGGCGTCTGGCCCATGCGGTAGGAGGCGAGCACGGGGCCGTTCAGGCTGCGGCGCGCCTCAATCACCACGTCCGTGTCCGTGCTCGTCACCGGACGGACGCCGAAGGCGATGGTGCCGTACACGACATGGTCTGGCAGGGGGAGGGCGGCATGAGAAGGGAGGTGGAAGATGGAGGATAGAAGATAGAAGATGGTAGAAGGAAGATGGAGGCGGCGGAGGAGGCCATTCCGCAGCAGGCGGCCGGAGGACCGGCGAATAGAGTCAGTCAGCGTGGTTTTCATCTTGGTTCTTTCCTTCTGCCTTGTGCCTTGTGACTTATGCCTTGTTCCCTGGCCTCAGTTTCCGCTGGTGCTGTAGGTCTGGAAGTAGAGCTTGATGTCGCTCACCGAGTTGATGAGCCGCTCCAGCCCCTCGTCGGGGTCGCCGAGCAGGTAGGCGCCGGGGATGATGAGCACCCACTGCGTGTTCCAGACCGAGCGGCCGACGAGGCGGCTGGTCTCGTTGAACTCGTCGAGGTCGAAGGCGGCGTCCTGGTAGGCGCGGAAGGCGGAGTGCCGGCGCAGGTCGAGGAAGGTGCCGTCCGCCGCGGGCAGCAGCGGGAGGCTGCCCGCGCCGGCCAGGTCGGCGGCGGTGCTGGGGTAGGGCACGGGGCGGCGCTGCTCGAGCCCCTGCCAGTCATGCACGGTGAAGTCGTCCGCCGCGGCGGCGCGGAGGCGGTCCGCGCCGGCGGGCACGAGGTACACGCGCGGCCGGGCGGCGAGGCCCGCGGCGTCATAGTCCGTGAGCCACACCGCAAGCGACCTGATGCGCGTGGCGTACTCGGACGGGTCGTAGCTGGAATCCAGCGGCCCGAGCGGCTGGTCGAAGAAGTTGCGGCCGGCGGTGACGGTCGTGCCGAAGCGCAGCACGAGGCCGGGCTGCGGGCCGGCGGATTCCGGCGCGAAGGAGCGGCAGTACCGGCGGAACTCGGGCACGTCCCAGAGGTTGGTGACCGCGGCCGGCTGGAGCAGGGCGCGCCAGTTGGCGTTGGCGGTGTCGTTCGTGCCGGCCGGCAGGAGGCGGAAGGCCTCGGTGCGGAGGGAGAAGCGCGACTGCTCCGGGCGGTCGTTGTTCAGGCCGAGCTGGCCCTTGAGCACGCCGAAGTTCTGGCTGAGCCGGCCAAGGATGCTGGCCAGGCCGACGCGGCCGACCACGGGCTCGCCGTCGGCCAGTTCGCCGAGGCTGCGCTCGCGCACGATCTGCGCGCCGAGGGCGCTGCCGGCGCCGGCGTCGGTGCCGAGGTTCAGCTCGTAATCGTAGGCGGCGGCGGCGAGGTGGACGTAGCGGGCGGCCAGCCCGAACTGCGCGTCGTACTTCTGCAGCGCGTCGTTGCGGAAGATGCGCAGGCCGAGGTCGCGGTAGCGGTCGGCCTGGATAGTGCCGGCGGTGACCTGGCGGAAGATGGTGCGCTGGACGAGCAGGCGCTGGCCTTCGGCGAGCGTGGCCTCGAGGCTGCGGGCGGCCTGGAGGATGGCCTGGTTCGCGTTGAAGAGGTTGAGCCGCAGGGCGGGTTCCTGGCGGACGAGCACCTCGAGTTCCTTCAGCCGCTCGGTGACCTCGAAGTTCTGCTCGTTGACCTCCATTTCGCGGTCAATCTCGAGCTGGGCGAGGTCTCGGCTGAACTCGAGGACGTTCGCGAGGATTTCCGCCCCCTCGGCGACCTTCTGCGGCACCGATTTGGCGAACGTGCCCGCGATGAAGAGGGCGGCATCTATGGGCGCGAAGGCGTCGTCGGAAAGGCCGACCACGTCGGGCACCGCCTCCATCAGGGCGTCGCGGGCCTCCTCAAAATCGTTCGCCCCGCCCTCCAGGAAGATCTTCGTGGCATTGGCCGCGAGGATGGCCGCATTCAGCGTGTCGGTGGTGATGGACTTGTCGTTCAGCAGGTTGATCTGGTCGCGCCGCAGCCCGTAGCGGAGGGCCATCAGGTCGGCCTGCTCCTCCAGTTGCGTGACGTAGGCCTCATAGGCCCGGGCATCCTGCCGGAGCTGGGCCTGGGCGAGCACGAGGGCGCGCAGGTTGGCCTGGAGCTGTCCCTCGGCCCGGCGCTGGCCCCACTCGGGCGGGGCCTGGAAGGCGTAGTCGGCGGTCGATACGGGATACTCCACCGTGATCAGGCGGTTGGTGGCGGGGTTGAGCAGGTCCACCGTCTCGGCGGAGAACGCGGCGCCCCAGTCGTTCGCCAGGCCGGTGAACTTTCCCTGCTGGCCGAGGAAGCCGTCGCCGCGCGGGTTGTTGTCCGGCGTCACGTCCAGCGTGTCCACGTACATCCAGAAGGTCAGGTCCGGGCCGTCGTAACCCGCCGGGAAGGCGCGGCCGGCACCCAGGTTGCCGGCGTGCGGGTAGCCGAAGAGGCCGATGAGCTGGTTCTGGTAGTCCAGCTCCTGGTCCGCCACGGCGACGGAGAAGTCGGACACGGAGTTCTGCTGCTTCCGCAGTTCGCTGCTGAGGAGCGTGGCGCGGTTGAAGGTGACCTCGGCGTTCTGCAGCGCCTGCAGGGCGCGTTCGTACACCTGCTCGAAGTGCGTGACGCGGCTGAAGCCGGTGCTGAGCCGGTCGGGATCAATGTCGAAGGGCACCACGCCGCGCGCCAGCCCGGCCGGGTTCAATCCGGCGTCGGCCTGGTCCAGCGCGGCCAGCACCGCGCCGGCCTCGGTGACGAGCTGCGTCAGCTCGAGCACGGTGGTGCGGTCCACGCGCTGGATGCCGGTGTGCGTGGGGTCGGGGTCGGTGGGCGGCAGGATGGCGTTGCCGGTCACCCAGTCGAAGTAGGCCCCGAGCGCGGCGCGGCGGGCCCAGTCCGTGGCGCTCCAGGCGCGCTGCGGGTCGGGATCGGCGTCGCCGCGGAACTGCGCCACCGGGTCGTCCGCGTAGTCGAGCCGCCGGGCGCGGTCCACGATCTCCGCGCCGGTGCGGGCCCGGGCGGCGGCGGCGAGGGCGAAGCGGCGTTCGTCCTCGTAGTTCACCTGGATGGGGATGCCGGCCACGAGCGTGGACTGCGCGCGCGGCGTCCAGGTGAAGTTCGGGCTGCGCAGCAGGTCGTAGTACGTGGTGAGCGCGGTGAGGTAGTGGCCCCACGCGTCGCCGTGCCCCTGCGGGAACAGGATCTTCGCGTCGAGCGCATTGAGGAAGCCGTCGCTGTTCTGGTCCGGGATGCCGTACTTGGCGACGTAGGCGACCTCGCCGTCGCTGCCCGTGAAGTTCCAGAGGAGGCGGTTGTACACGGGCGCGGCGCCCACGCCGCCGGAGCGGTCGTCCCGCCCGCGCAGCATCGCCAGCTCCTCCTCGAGCAGGGAATCGAGCTGGTTCTCGAAGGCGAAGACGGACGAGGCCACGCTGCCCAGCTCGGTCGAGTCGGTGGTGAGGCCGATGGTCGGGTCGGCGGCGTCGGCGAAGGCCTCGTTGGCGTGCAGCAGGTACAGGTCGGCGATGCGGCCGGCGGCCAGGAGCAGCGCCTCGTCGGCCGGGGCGAAGTCCACCGGCGGCGTGCCGTCAATGCTCAGCGAACGGCCGCGGCGCAGGACGGTCTCGTAGATCTCGATGAGGCCGAAGTTGTCGAGCACGGCGGGGTTGAGCGCCACGTCGCCCTCGTAGCGCGGGCCGGCCTCGGCGAGGGTGCTGGCGAGGGTGTTGACCTGGTTGTCCTGGAAGTCGCTGCTGCGCTGGGCGAAGAGGTTGATGCCGCCGAGCACGCGCTTGATCCAGCCGGGCACGAGCATGGCGCGCGGCGCGGCGGCGACGCCGGCGGGGTTGCCCACCCAGCCGCTCCAGTTCGTCCGCCCGTCGCCGGTGGCCACGCCGTAGCGCATCACCCACCAGGTGTCGGACAGGGTGAGCAGGCTGGACTCCGCGCCGGTGCCGAGGGTGACGTCGTTGATGCCGGCACCGGCCGTGGGATACGGCACCCAGGCGCCGAGGTTGGTGACGGCGCCCGTGCCGTCCGCGCCGGGCACGGCCGTCGGATCGAAGTCCTGCGCGTCGAACTGGTAGTACCACTGGAAGACGAAGCTCTCCGGCTGGCCGGCGAAGTCGGCCGTGTGCCGGAGCGTGACGCGTTCGTCGAGGACGTTGTCGGGCTGGATCAGGGCCAGCGCGCCGCGGGCGAGCGCATCGTCCACGCGGATGACGTGCAGGTCCACCGGCAGGCCGCCGAGCGCGGGGTCGTTGTTCTCGGCGACGACGACGTAGCGGGTGGCGGGGCCGCGGGGCGGGACGTTGGTGGTCCAGGTGGAGCCGCCGACGAGCGTGCCGGGGTGCGCGGCGGGCGAGGCGTCGGCGACGTTGGTGCCGGCGTTCTCGTCGAAGCGCCAAAGGCCGGCGAGGCCGGACTCGGCGCCGGTGAGGCGCAGGCCGAGATTGGCGGCGATCTCGGACGGCAGCCGGGCGTGATCCCAGATCCGGAGATTCGAGAGGCTGCCGAGGAACGGACCCGGATTGGACCCATAGGCCGGTTCCGTGTACGGACTGACGGAGACGTCGGCCGAGGGATGGGCGCCTTCCGGGCCGGGGAGCCCCACGTGGGCGAGCACGCCATCCAGGTACAGGAGCGGCTGCCGCTCCCGGTACACCACGGCGACATGATGCCACCCGGCGAGGTTGGTCAGGTACACCAGCGGGGCCGCAAACAGGTAGTAGTCCTGCAGCACCACGGCCACCCCGTTGGTGCCCACCGACACGCCGCAACCGGCGCCGCCCCCGTTCCCGTAGGCCTGCCCCCCATGCACCGGGAAGACCGCAAAATTCTGGCCCAGGCGGGCGTCGTTCGCATCAATGCGCTCCGGCGGCGGCTGGATGCCCTTCTCCGGGCGGACCCAGAACTCGATCGTGAAGCTGTCCCTCACATTCGTGAAGACCGGGCCGACGTGCATGGCCGCGTCCCCGCCGTCGAAGCGCACGGCGTGCGCCGGCGGCGGGGTGAGCGACGTCACGGGCTGGCCGGCGGTGAGCGCCTTGGCCCCGAGCAGCGTCTCGCGCACGACCACGTCCGTGACCACGCCGTTGTTGGTCACGGACTGCATCGTCAGGCCGATGAGCAGGCCCTCGTCGGCCTTGCCGTCACCGTCGCCGTCCACGTCGTTCGGGTTGCGCGTCTTGTGGTACAGCGCCGTGACGGCCGCGGCGAAGGCCGAGCCGCCGGAGGTGTCGAGCGCGGCGAGGGCGGCGCGCTCGCGCGAGCTCATCACGTTGACGAGCGTGACCGGCGCGCCGCCGTCGGGCGGCGTGTACACGTAGCCGCGGAAGCCGAGGAGGCGGTTCCGCGGGTCGTGGAAGACGCGGACGCGCAGCACGTAGGGCAGGTCGGGGAACAG
>JBJXFY010000229.1:0-5421 GCA_046155815.1 Limisphaerales bacterium
GGCTCACTGGCCAGATTCGGACAAGAAGAAACCCCGGAACGCGATTGCACGCATTCCGGGGCCAATTGCGAGGAGCGTTTCAGCTGCAGCCGAGGCTGTTTCCGCAGTTGAGGCACTTGTAGCAGGCGCCGTTGCGGACGGTGATCTGTCCGCAGCTCGGACAGGCCGGGGCGTCACCCTGGTTCTGGAAGGTGCTGGTCAGGGTGGCGGCGCCGTGCCGGACGGGGCCGGAAAGGCGCGGCGCGGCGGGTTCGGGCTGCACGTCGATCACCTCGGTGTCACCCGTGCGCGGCAGCTCGGGCACCGGCCGGTTCACTTTTTTTTTTGCCTCCTCGTCGAGGCCGGGCATGGGCAGCTCGGCCTGGCCGGGCGTGGGCGAGCTGGCGGCGCGGTAGCCGGGCACGAACTCGCAGGCCATCCAGCGGAACACGTAGTCAATGATCGAGGCGGCGCTGCGGATGGCCGGGTTGCGGGTGAAGCCGCTGGGCTCGAAGCGCTGGTGGGCAAACTTGCGCACGAGCGACTCGAGCGGCACGCCGTACTGCAGGGCCATCGAGGTGAGCGCGCCGATGGTGTCCATCAGGCCGCCGATGGTGCTGCCCTCCTTGGCCATGGTGACGAAGAGCTCGCCGGGCCGGCCGTCGTCGAACAGGCCCACGGTGAGGTAGCCTTCGTGGTCGGCGATGTTGAACTTGTGGTTCAAGGCGCGGCGGGTGTCGGGCAGGCGGCGGCGGATGGGCTTGCCGGCCTCGTTGCGCAGGTGGGCGACGTCGGCTTCGAGCTCCTGGATGCGGGCGGTGAGTTCGCCTGCGGCCGGCTCGGCGGTGGCGGACTTGTTCCCGCCCTCCTTGGTCTTCTTCGTGTTGAGGGGCTGGCTTCGCTTCGAGCCGTCGCGGTAGATGGCGACGCACTTGAGCCCCATTTTCCAGGCCTCGGTGTAGGCGTTGCGGATGTCGGCGATGCTGGCCTCGTTCGGCAGGTTCACCGTCTTGGAGATGGCGCCGGAGATGAAGGGCTGCGAGGCGCCCATCATCGCAAGATGGGCCCGGTAATGGATGCTGCGTTGGCCGCGGTGAGCCTTGAAGGCGCAGTCGAACACGGGAAGATGCTCGGCGCGCAGCGGGGTCCGGACGACGGAGCCGTCATCCTGCCCGGCGTCCTCGATGGTGTCATGCTGCTCGACGTGGGCGATGACGGCCGCGCTCTGGGCCGCGGAGTAGCCGAGGCGGCGCAGCGCCTCGGGGACGGTGCGGTTGACGATCTTGAGCATGCCGCCGCCGGCGAGGAGCTTGTACTTGACCAGCGCGATGTCGGGCTCGACGCCGGTGGTGTCGCAGTCCATGAGGAAGGCGATGGTGCCCGTGGGGGCGAGGACGGTGACCTGGGCGTTGCGGTAGCCGGCCTCCTCGCCGCGGTGCAGGGCGCGGTCCCAGCAGCGGCGGGCCTCGTCCTTGAGGTAGTTGAAGTCACTGCTCGGGTGGATGTCCTCAACGGCCGCGCGATGCTGGCGGATGACCTCGAGCATCGAGTCCACGTTGTCCTTCTTCAACGGCTTGGAGACGCCGGCGCAGCGGGCGTCCCGGAAGCCGGCGAACGGCCCCATCACCCCGGCCAGCTCGGCGGACTGCTCGTAGGCGTGGCCGGTCATGATGGCGGTGATGGCCCCGGCCAGCGCGCGGCCCTCGTCGGAGTCGTAGGGCAGGCCGTAGCTCATGATGAGCGAGCCGAGGTTGGCGTAGCCGAGGCCGAGGGTACGGAAGATGTGTGAGTTCTCCGCGATCACCGCCGTGGGGTAGCAGGCGTTGTCCACCAGGATTTCCTGCGCGGTGATGTAGATGCGGACGGCGGCCTTGAAGCGCTCGACGTCGAAGGTGCCATCCTCGCGCTTGAACTTCACGAGGTTCAGCGAGGCGAGGTTGCAGGCGGTGTTGTTGAGGAAAACGTACTCGCTGCACGGGTTGGTCGAGTGGATCGGCTCGGTGCCCTTGCAGGTGTGCCATTTCTGGATCGCGCCGTCGTACTGGAGGCCGGGGTCGCCGCAGACCCAGGTGCCCTCGGCGATCTGGTCGAGGAGCTTTGAGGCGTCCTTCTTTTCCATCGGTTTGCCGGTGGTGATGGAGCGTGTCCACCACTCGCGGCCCTGCTGCGCGGCCTGCATGAACTCGTCGCTGACGCGGACGGAGAGGTTCTCGTTCTGGTACATCACGGAGCCGTAGGCGGCGCCGTTGAAGGAGCCGTCGTAGCCCTGCTCGATGAGCGCCCACGCCTTCTTCTCCTCGATCATCTTGGCAGTGATGAACTCCTCGATGTCGCCGTGCCAGTCGCGCAGCGTGTTCATCTTGGCGGCGCGTCGCGTCTTGCCGCCGGACTTCACCACGTTGGCCACCTGGTCATAGACCTTGAGGAAGCTCAGCGGGCCGCTGGGCCGGCCGCCGCCGGAGAGCTTCTCGCGCGAGCTGCGGATGGGCGTGAGGTCCGTGCCCGTGCCGGAGCCGAACTTGAAGAGCATGGCCTCCGCGTAGGCAAGGCTCATGATGCTCTCCATGTTGTCGTCCACGGACTGGATGAAGCATGCGCTGCACTGGGGATACTCGTAGGCGGTGGCGGCGCGTTCGGGCTTCCGCGTCTGGCGGTTGAAGAACCAGTTGCCCTTGTCGCTCGCCTTGCCGACGCCGTACTCGTGGTACAGGCCGACGTTGAACCACACGGGCGAATTGAAGGCGCCGTACTGGTTCACGCACAGCCAGGTGAGTTCGTCGTAGAAGACCTCGCCGTCCGCCTTGCTGAAGTACCCGTCCTTCACGCCCCAGTCCGCGATGGTGCGCGTGACACGGTGGATGAGCTGCTTCACGGACTGCTCGCGCTCGGCCTTCGCGGGGTCGCCATAGAAATACTTCGAGCACACCACCTTGGTTGCGAGCTGCGACCAGGACTTCGGCACCTCCACGTGCTCCTGCCTGAAGATGACCTTGCCCGCGTCATCGGTGATCTCGGCGGTGCGGCGGTCCCACTCGATCTGGTCGAAGGGCTTCACCTGCGGGTCGCTGAAGTCGCGGGCGATGGCGACCCTGCGGCGGTTGGCGGACACCCTCTTGCGGACCGAGGAGGACCCGGACGGAGCGGACTTGGCACGGGCCGCGGCGACGCGGCCGGGGCGGCGCGACCGCGCGGCGGGCGCGGACGACATGGGGATCGTGGCGTCAATCATGGGACGGGAGCGTTTGTAGTTGGCTTGGCGGGCGGAGTCCTGGCGGCGACTTCACCGCGGTTCTAGGCCCAACCTTCCCCTTGCGACGAGGCAAATTCGGATCGCAGCACATCGCGGTCTGCAACCCCGCCGGTTGGGGACGAGGAGTGAGGATGCCCCCATATATTGTGGTTTCAAGAGTATTTTTCACGTCTGACACGATTGTCTGGAACCCCTTGGGGGACGGGCGTTTTAGCAGGTGCGGGCGAGGTTCCAAGCGCGGGTTGTTGGGGGTTGTTCACGGCCTTGCCTCGAGCCGTGCCTGTCCCGTTTCTCAGCCCCGAGGGATTCCCCATGAGGGACGGGTCCGGGGGAGCGGCCGCCGGGGATTCATGCCGACGGCCACGGAAGGCCACTGGAGAGGCCGTCAGCCGTCCCATTCCTCCACCGAGGATGGAGGAAGGCGCCGGGCGGAGGGGGGCCGCGCCGGGAAAACGGGAGAAACCCGGTCAGGTCTGGGTGGCTCGACCGCTTCCTTTCCGATCCCTGCCTGAGCGGATGGTCGGCCACCTCAGCCCGCCGCGACTCAAAACTGGTTCACCGCGTCGATCAACTGCCGCAGGCGGCCATGGTGGCGGCGGTCGAACTTGAACATCAGGCGAGGCAGTTCGGGGCATTCCTCGTCCTCCCGCTCCTCCGTCAGCGGACCGCTCAGCCGCAGCGGGCCGGTTGGATCCATGATGTCCGCGAAGTCCTCGTTCAGCCCGCCCAGCGCCTCGGGCGACGGCGCGCGCCGGACGCGGATCACGAACCATTCCCGGACGTAGCGCGAGGAGTGGAAATTCCGGTAAAAGCGGTTGATCTGCCGCACCGCCTCGGCCGAGTCGCCGGTCATCTGGTAGAGCTGGAGGTCGTCCGGGGAGATGAGCTCGTTGCCCAGCAGGTGCTCGCGCATGTAGCGGTCAAAGCTCTTCCAGTACGTGCCGCCCGGCCGCTCCATCAGGATCAGCGGACGCACGCGGGACTTGCCGGTCTGCATCAGGGTCAGCGCCTCGTAGCCCTCGTCCAGCGTGCCGAATCCTCCGGGGAAGAGCACGATGGCGTCGCTCTGGCGGATGAACATGAGCTTGCGCGTGAAGAAGTAGCGGAAGGTGATGAGCTTCTGGTCGCCGAGGATGACGGGGTTGGCGCCCTGCTCCCACGGCAGGCGGATGTTCAGGCCGAAGCTGTGTTCCGGTCCCGCGCCCTCGTGGCCGGCCTGCATGATGCCCGGCCCGGCGCCCGTGATGACCATGTAGCCGGCCGCGGTGAGCTGCCGGCCCAGTTGCTGGGCCAGCTGGTAATCGTCCCGCTCCGGCGACGTGCGCGCCGAGCCGAAGATGGAAACCTTGCGCCGCTCCGCGTACGGCTCGAAGAGCCGGAACGAGTAGCGCAGCTCGCGGATGGCCGTGGCGATCAGCCGGGCGTCGCCGCGGTCGCGCACGTCCTTCAGCATCTTGAGCGCGCTGGCCATGACGTCCGCGACCAGATCCTCGTGCGGCCCGCCGCCCTGCAGGGCGATGAGCTCGCGGATCTTGGTCAGGACTTCGGCGGAGACACCGGAAGGGACGGGCTTTTCCATGCGGGAGGATAGCCTCCCGCGGCGCCGGCGGCGGGGAAAAATCGCCGTGCCGCCAAGCCGGCCTTCGGTTCCGGCCGGCGGCCTACAGCCCGTCCGCCGCCCCCGCCGGCCACTGATCCCGCGGCGCCCAGCCAAGGAGCCGGCGCGCGGGTTCGAGGTCGAAGCGCGGCGTCGTCAACGCCCGGCTGCACGCGAAGACGGCGTGAAATCCCGGAGCAAGTTCCGCCGCGACCGCACTCACGAAGAACTCACCGGCGTCGCGCGGACTCAGGTAGGTGTCCCGCCCCGACTCACTCGCGGCGATCTCCTCGATCTGCCCGCACCGCGGACACCAGCCCAGCCGCACGGCGAGCACGGGGAGGCCGAGCCGTTCCGCGTACACCGCGCCGGCCGCCTCGAGCGCGACCTTCGTCACGGCGTACCAACCGCGCGGCGTGTACGCATCGCCGGTGCGGATCGGCCACGGGCCGCGCTGGATCTGCCACCAGTGGACCTGCCCGGTGCTGGCGAGCATCCACCGGCGCACGCCCGCCGCCGCCGCGGCCTCCAGCACGTCGTGCAGGCCGGCGAGGTTGTTCGGCAGCAGCTCGTCGTGGAACGGCGCGTCGTCCGG
>JBJXFY010000233.1:0-10877 GCA_046155815.1 Limisphaerales bacterium
AGAGTCACCACCGCGACGGAGGCCGCATTGGTCTCGGGGACGATGTGAGCGGCCCGGGAAGACATCCGGAAGTCATCCAAGAGCTGCTTGTTGCTGCCGAAAACGCCTGTTGAACCAGGGATGCCCACCTCGCTGTCCACCCAAAACTCAAACTGCGACAGATTCACCAGGTTGAAGGCCATGGGCGCATTGTTGACCAGAAACAACGCTGTTGGCGTCGAATCGGCTACAAATACATTCGCTAAGATGTTGGGCGTGATGCCAACACTGAAAACATCATTGGCGAAATCCATCGTCACCCGGACATAGGTCCACGGGTAGCTGTTATTCGGGCCGACCAACTGAGGTGACGACACCCAACCCGACGCGCCGAGCGTGGTGAGCGCACTGCCCTCATCCAATCCAAAGCCTGCGCCGGTGGTGCCGAACTGATCCTGAAACTTCATGCGGAAGACGCCCGGATCATCCCCCTGAAACCCTACCCCGCCACAGTAGTAGAACGACACCGTGACCTCCGTGTTGTTAAAACCGGCCGTTGGACTGATGCCACCCAAATCCTTGGCATCAAGACGATAACGGTATTCGAGATCCACCGCGTTAGCCGGGATGCGCGGACTGAAGCCCTGCCCCAAAGTACCTCCCCGAAGGTCAAGACTCCAGATTCCGGAATGAAACCCGTCAGGACCGGAGACGGCGTAACCACTGGTGGTCGGTGCCAGCTCCGTCCACAGGCCCGTGCCAGGAGTAATGGCTATCGCGGCTGGATCAGGGTTGCCGGGAAACTGGCCAGCATTGTAATGGTCCAGCAAGTTCGCGGTAAACGGGGAGGGGGCAGGAAACGATGCATAACCGTCCGCTGTTTCAAAACTCCCTAGATAGCCGAATGCCGGCGATGCCGCCGACCAGGCAAGGATGACAGCCAAGGGCCGAAGAAGCGAGGTGTTGAGGTGTTGAGGTGTTGAGGTGTTGAGGTGTTGAGGTGTTGAGGTGTTGAGGTGTTGAGGTGTTCATCTGGGTTCTTTCCTTGAGCAGAATCTCTCTGCACGTTTAGCTGTTCTCAAAATCGCATCGGGAAATGAAGCCATTTCAATTCCGTTGCGCGAATGTAACTGGCGATGGGTCCATGAACCGACGTTGCGTTTTAGGTTGAGATCCGGTGGTCGGCGGCATTGCGTGCAGAGTTCCCCTGGCTATGCTCACTAATGGCTCTCGCCAGAAAGTTGCTGCACACGCGCTACCGGGTGGATGACATCGAGCGCATGACGAAGTTTTACCAGGACATCCTCGGCCTGGAGGTGACGCGTCGGCATGAGTCGCCGCGCGGCTCGAAGCTGGTCTTCCTCAAGGCGCCGGAGAGCGAGGAACTCATTGAAATCTGCTGGTTTCCCGACAGCGGCGGCGTGCAGGTGCAGCCGGACCTGACGCACCTCGCTTTCCTCGTGGACAGCCTCGCGGAGTTTGAAAGACACCTCGCCACGCACGGGCTCAAGTATTCGGACGGCCCGCACCTGAAGCCGGACGGCAGCGGCTTTGCTTTCATTGACGCGCCGGAGGGCTACGAGATCGAACTGATCCAGCGGGCGAAGGTTGGGCCCTCGACCTTCTGACGCGCTCCGATTCCGGGCGGCTCCATCTCCGCCCGAGGGCGTCGGTGGCGGGCGGCGGGGTGCCTGATTGACGGACCCCGTGCGGCGAATACGGTGGCTTCAATGTCATCGGTTCGTGGCGGTTTCCCCAGGTATTGGCGTTCCTTGTCCGTGAGGTTGCTTCTGGCAGCCCAGGCCTTTCTGGCGTTCCGTGCCGGAGCCCAGCCGCGGCCGGGTGAACTGGTGCCCGGTTTCGCGCCGGGCTTCGCGGAGACCAACATCATCCAGGTCGCGCTCGTCCGGCCGGACGGTGGCATCTACGTGGGCGGGCGCTTCACCGCCATTGGGGGCGTGGCGCGCACGAATCTCGCGCTGCTGAAGGCGGACGGCACGGTGGACCTGTCCTTCGATCCGGGCCTCGGGCCGGACGACATGGTGTTCTCCCTCGCGCTTCAGGGGGACAAGCTGCTCATCGGTGGAACGTTTGACAGCTATGGTGGCCGGGTGGCGCGGCACATCGCGCGCGTGCTGCCCAACGGCGAAGCTGACCCCGCCTTCGAGGGCTACGACCTCTTCAACGCCTCGGCGACGGGTGTCTACGCCCTGCTGCCGCTGCCGGATGGGCGACTGCTCGTGGGCGGATCGTTCACCCAGGACGCGACGATCCGCCGGCGTGGCATTGCGCGGCTGACGGCGGAGGGTGCTGCGGACCCGAGCTTTGACTCCAGCCTCACAAGCGACCTGCTGGTTTACTCGCTGCGCCGGCTGGACGACGGGCGGATCGCCTTTGGTGGGCTGCGGGTGGGGCGCGTGCTGGCCGACGGGCAGCCGGACCCGACCTTTGGCGGGCCTTCCCTCGGCGGCGGCACGGGCTGGGTGGGCCAGTACTCCCAGGTGCAGGAGATCACGCTGCTGCCGGACGGCAAGATGCTGTGCGTGGGGTCGTTCCGGAACGCCAACAACCAGCCCCTGAACGGCCTCGTCCGCCTGCTCGAGAACGGGGCGCAGGACCGGAGCTTCGTCGTGCCCAATGGGGCGGACACCGTGGTGCGCTCGGCCTTGGTGCAGGCGGACGGCCGCCTCGTGGTCGGCGGGGAGTTTACCCTGATCGGCAACGTTCCGCGCTCGCGGCTCGCGCGCCTCCTGCCGGATGGCGCGGTGGACACCGTGTTCCGGTGCGACGCCGAGTTGTCGGCGGTGGGGGACATCTACTTTGCGTCGGTGCGTGGGCTTCGGCCGGTGGGGGGGGGGCGGTTGCTGGCCGCGGGCATCTTCAGCGCGGCCGACGGGCAACCGCGGGCCGGGCTGTTCCAATTCGAGTCGGGCGCCACGAATAGCCGGCCGCCGCGCGTGATGAACGATGGGGCGACAGTCACGGCGCCGGTCAGTGACGACGTGACACTTTCCGCAAAGCTGGATGGCAACCCGCCACCCTCGATGCAGTGGCGGCACATGGGACAGGATCTGCCGGGGGCCACGAACGACTTCCTTGTGGTCAGCAATCTGAACGCCTCGCTCGCGGGCGACTACCACCTCGTGCTCCAGAACCCGCTTGGCGGCGCCACCGGCCTGGTGGCCCGCGTGCAGTCGGTTCCGATGCCGTCCGGGCCGGGGCATGTGGAAGCCGGCTTCCAACCCGGCTCCGGGCCTGGACCGCGCAGCACCCTCGCCGCCGTCAGCTACGTCACCACGCTGGCCGTGCCTCCGGGAGGCGGTGTGCTGGTGGGCGGGGTTTTCTCCAACTTCAACGGCCACCCCGTGGTGGGCCTGACCCGGTTCCGGCCAGACGGAACTGTGGATCCCGGATTCACCCCGGGCAGCGGCCCTGCCCGGGGTGCCAGCC
This sequence comes from Limisphaerales bacterium, assembly GCA_046155815.1. Classification (GTDB taxonomy): domain Bacteria; phylum Verrucomicrobiota; class Verrucomicrobiia; order Limisphaerales; family CAIMTB01; genus JBJXFY01. Next base: position 3,430 of record JBJXFY010000233.1, read on the forward strand.
AAGCCTTCTTGAGCGTGGTTCTGGCGCTGCCGGACGGGGGCTGTCTGCTCGCCGGCAACCACACCACTTTCAACGGCGTGGCGCGGTCCGCCCTCACGCGGCTCCGGGCGTCGGGCGCCGTGGATGAGTCCTTCGAGTTGGGCGGCTTCTCGCAGGTGAGCTCTGTTTCAGCGGTTGTCCGGCAGGCTGACGGCCGGCTGCTGCTGGCGGGGCAGTTCACCGCCACGAATGGCCTGTGGATCAACGGGCTGGCCCGGGTGCAGGCCGATGGCGCGCTGGATGCCACGTTCCAGCCGTTGCGCGGCAATGCCGGACTCACGCCGGCCCCGACGGTCGTGGAGATAGCCGCGCTGTCCGACGGGCGCGTCCTCATTGGCGGCCTCTTCACCAACGTGCAGGGACAGGCTCGCGGAAATGTCGCGCTGCTGGCCGCCGACGGCGCGCTGGATCCGGGATTCGCCCCGACGAACCTCCTCAGCGGCCGCGTCCGCGCCCTCGCCGCCGCGGCCGGGGGCAGGGTAGTCATCGGCGGGGAGTTTGCCGCCACGGCGGGCGTGCCGCGCAGCTTCCTCGCGCGCCTGGGCGCGGACGGCTCCTTTGACGCCGGCTTCGACGCCTCCGCCGCCGTGCGCGACACCGTGTACGAGCTCCATGCGTTTCCCGACGGCCGCCTGTTGGTGGCCATGGGTGCGCCGTTCAGTTCCGGCAACCCTCTGGCGGGCGTGGTGCGGCTGCTGCCCGACGGTTCGCGCGACCCGGCGTTTGTCGGTCCGGGCGCGGCGGACAACATGGTCTATTCCCTCGCCTATGATCCCGCGGGCGGGCTGTGGATGGGTGGCGGCTTCCTGCAGGTGAACGGCGTGGCCCGCAGTGGGCTCGCCCGCCTGCAGCAGGAGCCGGAGTCAGCCTTCCTCGGGGCGCCCAAGCTGGCCCTGCGGCTGAATGGCAACGCGGCGGAGATCTCCTTCGCGTCGCTGATCGGCCAAAGCTACCGTCTCCAGTACCGCGACGTCGTGGACTCCGGCAACTGGATCAACGGCCTGGCCACGGCCGGGACCGGTGGCACGCTCGTGCTCCGCGACCAACCCCTCACTGCGGTGCGCCGCTTCTACCGCGTCATCGTGGATCCCGGGGCGCCCACGCTGACCCTGCGGCTGAACGGCAATGCCGCGGAGATCTCCTTCGCCTCGCTGCCCGGCCGGAACTACCGGCTCCAGCACCGCGACGCCGTGGACTCCGGCGCCTGGAGCAACGGCGAGGCTGCGGGCGGCACCGGCGGCACGCTCGTGCTGCGTGACCAGCCCCGTGTTGCGCTGCGCCGCTTCTACCGCATCAGCGTGGAGAACTGACTCCGGCCGCGGCCAGCAGCCGCGCTGCGGTGTCCCCGGGCGGTTCGCCCGCCGGCACCTCCATCCACGCCACGTCCGGCCGGCCGCGGAACCACGTCATCTGCCGGCGCGCGAACTGCCACGTCCTGGTCTTCACCAGCGCGACCGTGGCCAGCAGGTTCCGGGCGCCGGTCAGGTGCTCGATCACCTGACGGTAGCCGAGCGCCTGGCCGGCGGTGGGCGAGGCCGCCAGCCCGGCGTCGAGCAGCCGCCGTGTCTCCCCGACCAAGCCCCCGGCGAACATCGCGTCCACGCGGCGTTCGATGCGCCCCCGCAGGTCGGCCGGCTCGCGACGCAGCACCCGCAGCGGCGGCAGCTCCCCGCGGGCTGCGCGGCCCCTGCGCGCATCGGCCAGCGGACGGCCGGTGAGACGGAGGATTTCCAGCGCGCGGACGACGCGGCGGGGATTGTGGCGGTCCAGAGCGGCCGCACCCGCGGGGTCGAGCGCCTCGAGTTCGGCGACCAGGGCCGCCAGCGGCTTGGACTCGAGCTCCGCCCGCAGGCGGGCATCCGCCGACGGGGAGTCGTCCAGCCCCTCACGCACCGCGCGGAAGTACAGCCCCGTGCCGCCGCAGAAGATGGGTGTGGCGCGCCGCCTCCGGATGTCGTCCGCCGCCGCGCGGGCCAGGCGGACGAAGCGCGCAACATCGAAGGCCTCACCCAGGTCGCACACGTCCAGCAGGTGGTGCGGCACCTCGGCAAGCTCCGCCGCCGCGGGCTTTGCCGTGCCCACGTCCAGCCCGCGGTACACCTGCATCGAGTCCACGGAGACGATCTCGCCGCCGAGCCGGCGGGCGAGTTCGAGGGCGACGGCCGATTTGCCGCCCGCGGTGGGGCCGGCGAGGAACCATGCCCCGCGCAACGCGTCATCGGTGCCATCGTCGGCCATGGAAACTGGAACGGGCGCGCCGTCCTGCCGGCGCGCCCGTGCTGGGGAGGCCCGGGCTGCGCCCTCAGGCAAACTCGCCCGCCGCCACGAGTTCAGCGTGGATGGTCTGGAGCAGGCGCTTCGTCTTGAGGATGCCCTCCGGCTCGCTGATGCCGTCGCCCTCGAACTCGATGCCCACCCAGCCCCGGTAGCCCGAGTCCAGCACGATGCGCATCATGCGGCGGTAGTCGGTGTGGATCTCGTTGCCATCCGCGTCGAAGTCGTGGCTTTTGGCGCTGACCGCCTTCGCGTAGGGCATCAGCTCCTGCACGCCGAGGTAACGGTCGTAGTACTTGCCCTCGGCAATGCGGAAATTGCCGAAGTCCGGCAGGGTGCCGCAGTTCCTCATGTCGACGCGGCGGATCACGTCGGCCAGCCACGAGCCGTCCGAGGAGAGGCCGCCGTGGTTCTCCACGATCACGTTGAGGCCGTAGGGCACGGCGATCTCGGACAGCCGGCGCAGGCCGTCCGCGGCGTTCCGGGCAGCCTCCTCGCGCGGCGCGCCGCCGGTCTCCGCATTCACCCGGATCGAGTGGCAGCCCAGCGCCTGCGCGGCCTCGAGCCACTTGCGGTGGTTCCCGATGGCGCGGGCGCGGGTCTTCTCGTTCGCCTCGCCGAGGGCGCCCTCGCCGTCCACCATGATCAGGAGCAGCTTCACGCCGAAGTCCGTCGCGCGCATGCGCAGGGCGCCGAGGTACTTCCGGTCGCCCGCCTTGTCCTTGAAGAACTGGTTCACCAGTTCGGCCCCGTCCAGTTCGTAGTCCACGCGCGTCACCTTCGGGAAGTCGAGGTTGTCGAGCTCCTTGCGCATCAGCGCACGGTGCAGCGACCACTGGGCGAGGGAAATCTGGTAGAGTTGCACTGGCTTGCCGGGCGTGCGGCGCTTGGCGTGGGGGTCGCCAGGCGTGCTGTTGCAGGCGGGCAGCAGCACCGCGCCGGCAGCGGCCGAGGCGGCGAGGGCCGAGCGGCGCAGGAATTCGCGGCGGGTCGGGGGCATGGTGGGGTGGGTCATGCGGGCAGGGGGTGCAGCTTCAATGGGCGGGGGCGGACCCGCCCTTGGCGGCGGCCGCCACCTCCTTGGGCGGGTTGAAGAACAGCGCCAGCAGCACGGCCGCCAGCAGGGCCAGGCCGGTCGGCACCAGGAACAACGAACGGAAGTTGGTCACCCCGTCCACGGTGTAGTGGCCCTGCAGCGGGATGAAGATCCACTTCGCCGCCAGGTCGCCGAGGCCGAGGATCAGCAGGTTGAACCAGCCCTGCGCGCTGGTGCGCACGTCCTTCGGGAACGCGGCGTCAATGAAGATGTACACCGCCGCAAAGAAGAACGCGTAGCAGATGCCGTGGACGAGCTGCACCGCGATGATCAGCGCCGGGCTCTCCGGGAAGAACGCGTAGATCGCGAAGCGCACCGCGTGGCCCAGGATGCCCACGATCATCGTCACCTTCCACCCGAACGACTTCAGCACCAGCCCGAGCACCAGCATCGTCAGGATCTCCGCCACCTGCCCCAGGCTCATGATCGGCATGATCCACTTCTTCTCGAAGCCCACCTGGTTCTCGAGGAAGCCCGCGGTGACCAGGAAATAGCCGTTGTGGATCGTGGCATCAATGAACGTCACCACGAACAGCACCAGGATGAAGGGCAGCATCAGCTGCCGCCCCGCCTTCAGCCACGCGAAGCGGTCCCCGGCCTCCGCGCGCCGGGGCGGCGTGTGCGGCAGCAGCAGGCAGAAGCCGGCCAGGAACAGCGACGCCGCCCCCGACACCAGGAAGATTGCCCGGGTCGCCGCCATCGCCTCCGCGCCGACCTTGCCCTGCAGGATGAAGTACAGCGGCCACGACGCCAGGATCCAGCCGATCGTGCCGCCCATCCGCACCGGGCCGAACTCCTTGGTCGGATCCTTCAGGTTGGCGAAGGAGAGCGAGTTCGCGACCGAGATCGTCGGCACGTAGAACAGCGAGTGCAGCAGCATCAGCCCGAAGAACGCCGGGAAGGACTTCGTCACGTAGAGCCCCAGCATGGCCAGCCCGCCGACGAAATGGCTGAAGGCCATGAACTTCTCCGCCGAGAAATTGCGGTCCGCGAACTGGTTGCTGAAGAAGATGCCGACGATGGAGGCGATGGCGAAGGCGCTGCCCACCAGCGCGATCTGGCCGTCGCTGAAGCCGAGGGCGCCCTCGCCCTGCCCCATGTAGCCCCAGATCAGCGGGAGCCACGCGCCCCAGATGAAGAACTGGATGATCATCATCAGGAACAGCTTCAGGCGGATTGTGCTCATGGGTTGGGTCTGGATCGGCTGACGGCGCAGCCTAAGGAACGTGGCAAACCCGCTGCAAGCCCGCGCTCGCGTGGGGAGCCCAAGGCCCCTCGGGCGGCCGCGCTTGCGGGGGGCAGGAGGCCCCCCGTCGCCGGGCGGTGTCCGCTGCGCCCGGAGCGGCGAGCTCCCGCGAGCCGTCCACGGCCTGCGCGCCGTTCCCCCCTCGCCGGCCCCACCGGCCCGCCTCCGCCCGCCACCCGTGGCGCAGGCTCAGGGTGAAGTTCCACCCCGACGCCCCACGCCGCGCGCGCGGGCACGCCGGGCTCCATCAACTCGATGGCCACCAGCGGCAGGCCGCTGACGAAGCCGGCCAAATCCAGCCGGCTCAAGCTGTCGCCGCGTAAAGAAATTTCTGGAAGCCGGCGAAGACATTTGTGATTTCCCCCGGCTGGCCGCCGAGGTCGGCCACGGCGTCGGTGATGGAGCCGTGATACTTCAAACGGAGCAACGGGTTCAGTTTGCTCTGCTCCAGTTCTTCCACACCCTCGGCGACGTAGTGTTGGAGGACGAAATCAAGGAACGCCTGCTGTTTGGCGTTGAACCGGGAATTGATATGCACCCGCGCATGGTCCGCCCGCACCGCCCGCGTAACGGGAGGCATCGCGTAGGCCACGTAGGCCAGCACGTCGAAGAGGTCGCTCTTCTCCGCGTCAATCAGTTGCTGCATGGCCACCAGTTTGTCGTGGCCGAAATCTTTGTCGGCCAGGCCTTGCAGGAGTTTGGCGCGCGTGTCGGGCACGCTCCAGAGGGCGCGAAGTTCGGCTTCGCTCTGGAAGAAGTCAGGCAGCTTGCCAAAAAGCAGCTCCATGAATTGCTGCGCGGACATGGGAGTGCCATCGGGATGCCAGAAGGTCGTCATCATCATGTGCTGGATGGTGCGCTCCTTTCCGTCGGCGAGCTTCACTTTCACTTTCCGCTGCTTGTTGCAGATGCACGCGACCAACCCGCAGACCGGGCAGGGCTCCTTCGGACATTCGCACGGGGACTTGCCGCACTTGGCGCAGGGCTTGGGCGGCGTCACCTCACAGGCGCAAGGCCGCTGGCCGCACTTGGGACACGGTTCTTCTTCGAGCGGTTCGCCATCCCATTCCGGGTCGCTGAAATGCAGGTGCGCCTTCACGAAGTCGTAGATCGTGAAGTAATCCTTGCCGTCGTAGAGCCGCGTGCCGCGTCCGATGATCTGCTTGAACTCGATCATCGAATTGATCGGCCGCATCAGGACGATGTTGCGGATGTTCCGGGCATCCACGCCGGTCGAGAGCTTTTGAGACGTGGTCAGGATGGTCGGGATGGTTTTTTCGTTATCCTGAAAAGCTCGCAGGTGCTGCTCACCCAGTTCGCCGTCGTCCGCCGTCACGCGTACGCAGTAGTTCGGGTCCTTGCTCGTCTTGAGCTGGTTGATGAGGTCGCGCACCAGCAGCGCGTGGGCCTGGTTCGCGCAGAAGACCAGGGTCTTCTCGTTCTGGTTGATCTGCGTCAGGAAGATCTCGACGCGCTTCTTTTCGCGTTCGCGGATCTCAATGCTACGGTTGAAGTCCGCCTCCTCGTAAAGCTTTCCCGCCTCGATCTCGCCCTCCACCACCGTGTCGTCCGACGTGTAGCGGTAGTAGTCCATGGTCGTCTGGATCTGCTTCACCTTGAACGGCGTGAGGAAACCGTCGTTGATGCCTTCCTTCAGCGAATAGATATACACCGGCTCGCCGAAGTAGGCGTAGGTATCCACGTTGTCCTTGCGCTTGGGCGTGGCGGTGAGGCCGACCTGCACCGCCGGGGCGAAATAATCGAGAATCCCACGCCAGTTCCCCTCGTCGTTGGCTCCGCCGCGATGGCACTCATCGATGAAGATCGCGTCGAAGAAGTCCGGCGGATACTCGCCGAAATAGGGGCTCGGGTGCCCGTCCTTGGGCGGACCGCTCATGAAGGTCTGGAAGATCGTGAAGAACAGGCTCCCATTCTTCGGCACCTTGCCCTTCTTGCGGATGTCTGCCGGCTCGATTCGCACCAGCGCATCCTCGGGGAATGCGGAGAAGGCGTTGAACGCTTGGTTGGCGAGGATGTTCCGGTCGGCGAGGAACAGGATGCGTGGGCGCCGCGTCGGCTGGCCGCCCAGGTTCCACCGGCTTTGGAAGAGCTTCCATGCGATCTGGAATGCGATGAACGTCTTGCCCGTGCCGGTGGCGAGGGTGAGCAGGATGCGCATGATCCCGCCCGCGATGGCCTGCATCACGCGCTCGACGGCGATGTCCTGATAGTAGCGGGGCAGGAAGTATCCGCCGCGGTCCTCAAACGGCACCTCCGCAAACCGGTCGCGCCAGTCGTTCTGCTCGGCAAAGGTAAGGTTCCAGAGTTCCTCCGGGCTGGGAAACTTCGTCACCTCGCCCTCGGTGCCCGTCTCCATGTCGATGGCGTAGATGCCGCGCCCATTCGTCGCGTAAGTGTGGCGGATGGCGAGTTTGCCCGCGTAATTCTTCGCCTGCCCCACGCCCTCGGTCAGTTCTTCGTCGAGGGCCTTGGCCTCCACCACGGCCAGCTTCGTGTTCCGATATTCCAGCACGTAATCCGCCGTGAGCGCCTTGCCGCGCCGCCCGTGACCTTCGATACGCCCCAGCGTGATCGGATACTCGCGCCGGATGCGGCTCCCCTCGACGACGCCCCAGCCCGCCGCCTTCAGCGCGGGGTCAATGTGTTCGGCGCGTGTCTCGGCTTCATTCATGGGCGGGTGTTGCGACGGGCGCTGCGCACGCGGTAGAGGCGCTCGGTGAAACCGCCTTCCTCCACGAAGCTCTTTTCCAGAGCGGCGATCTGCCGGTCGAG
>JBJXFY010000343.1:0-7497 GCA_046155815.1 Limisphaerales bacterium
CCGCGTGGTGGTGAAGGAAATCCCCTCCGTCTTCGGCTCGTTCTACTGAGGCCCGTGGCTGCGACGCAGGCTTCGCAACCACGGGCCGCCACGCTTCCGTCACGCTTCTCCCTTTGCCTCGCGCGCCCCGGCCGGCGCACGCTCCCGCCATGCGCGTCCCGTTCGTGCTCGTCCCGTTCGAGCTCGTCCTCCTCCTCGTCCTCGCAGCCGCGTCGGCCCGCGCCGAGACCGCCCGCGGCGTCGTCTTCGAGGACCTGAACCGCAACGGCCGCCACGACGCCGGCGAGCCCGGCCTCCGCGGCGTGCGTGTCTCGAACCAGCGCGAGATCGTGCTCACCGACCGCGAGGGCCGCTGGGCGCTGCCGGCCTCCGACGACACGGTCTTCTTCGTCATCAAGCCGCGCGGCTTCATGCCGCCCGTGAACGCCGACCGCCTGCCGCAGTTCTACCACGTCCACCGGCCCGCCGGCTCGCCGCCCGGCCTGAAGTTCCCCGGCGTCGCCCCCACCGGCCCGCTGCCCGCCTCGATTGACTTCCCGCTCCACCGCTCGCCCGAGCCGCGCGAGTTCAAGGCCGTCTTCATGGGCGACACCCAGCCGCGCGACGTGCGTGAGGTCGGCTATTTCCGCGACGCCGTCGTGCCCGAGCTGGTCGGCACGGACGCGGCCTTCGGCGTGACGCTCGGCGACGTGGTCTTCGACGACCTCAGCGTCTTCGGGCCGCACAACCAGGCGGTGGCGCTCATCGGCATCCCCTGGTGGAACGTCCTGGGCAACCACGACATCAACTTCGACAGCCCGGACGACGCGGGCAGCGCCGAGACGTGGAAACGCGCCTTCGGCCCGAACTACTACTCCTTCGACCACGGCCCGGTGCATTTCATCGCGCTGGACGACGTGGACTGGGGCGGCGCGGAGCCCGCCGGCACGGGCAAGTACACGGCCGGCCTCGACGCGCGGCAGCTCGAGTTCGTAAAGAACGACCTCGCCCTCGTGCCCGACCGCCAGCTCGTCGTGCTCATGATGCACATCCCGCTCACGGACGTGGGCAACCGCGGCGAGCTCTACCGCCTCATCGAGAAGCGACGTTACGCCCTCTCCATCTCCGGCCACACGCACTGGCAGGAGCACAAGTTCATCACCGCCGCCGACGGCTGGCAGGGCCGCGAGCCGCACCACCACATCGTCACCGTCACCGCCTGCGGCTCCTGGTGGACCGGCGCGCCCGGCCCCGACGGCATCCCACATGCGACCATGCGCGACGGCGCGCCGCACGGCTACGCCATCCTCACCTTCGACGGCACGCGCGTGACCATGGATTTCAAGGCCGCCCGCCGGCCCGCCGCGGAGCAGATGAACGTGATGCTCCCCGCCACCGTGGCCGCCGCCGACCTGCCCACACGCGCGCTTTATGTGAACGTCTTCAACGGCTCCGAACGCTCGACCGTCGAGTACCGCGTCAACGGCCGCGGACGCTGGACGAAGCTCGAGCAGGTGAAGGAGCACGACCCGAGCTACGTCGCCCGCCAGTCCGCGGAACTCGCGAACCCGCCCGCGATCCCGCCCTTCCGCAAGATGGGCGACCCGATCCTCTCGCCGCATCTGTGGAAGGCTCCCCTGCCCTCTCTGCCTCCCGGCGAGCACCGCCTCGAGGTCCGGACGAAAGACCTGTACGGACGCGTGTTCCGTTCGGAGAGGACCACCCAGGTCACGCCCTGACCGGCAGCGGGGCGTGGCACGCCGGCGTGGCCGACGTCGAAGCTTGGCGGCGGCTCAATCTCCCCCACTGTTGCGGCCGTGAACCGCCGCCAGTTCCTCGCTGCCGGGGCCGCCTCGGCCGCCGGCGCGATGATTGCCCCCGCCCAGGACACAGCCCGCCGCCTCCGCCCGGGCGCCTCAGGCTTCACGGATGAGCACGCCGCCGACCTGGTCATCTGCGGCGGCGGGCTGGGCGGTGTGGCGGCGGCGCTGGCCGCGTGCCGCCACGGCCTGCGCGTCATCCTCACCGAGGAGACGGACTGGATCGGCGGCCAGCTCACGTCGCAGGCCGTGCCCCCGGACGAACACCGCTGGATCGAGCAGTTCGGCTGCACGCGCGGCTACCGCACGCTGCGCGACGGCATCCGCGACTTCTACCGCCGGCACTACCCGCTCACCGAGGCCGCCCGGATGCGCGCAAACCTGAACCCCGGCTTGGGCGCCGTCTCGCGCCTGTGCCACGAGCCGCGTGTCGCGCTGGCCGTCCTCGAGGCCATGCTCGTCCCGCACCTGGCCACCGGCCGCCTCACGCTGCTCCTGCGGCACCGCCCCATCGCGGCGGAGACGAACGGGGACCGCGTGAAGTCCGTGCAGGTGCGCAGCCTCGTGACGGGGCGCGAACCAGTGCTGCGTGCGCCGCACTTCATTGACGCCACGGAGCTGGGCGACCTGCTGCCGCTCACGCGCACCGAGTTCATCGCCGGCTCCGAGGCGAAGGCCGAGACCGGCGAGCTGCACGCCAAGGACCGCACCGACCCGATGAACCAGCAGTCCTTCACGGTCTGCTTTGCGATGGACCACGTTGCCGGCGGGAACCACGTCATCGAACGGCCGCGCGACTACGCTTTCTGGCGTGACTACGTGCCGCAGCTCACGCCGCCCTGGCCGGGCCGGCTGCTGAGCTTCACCCACACGCACCCGCGCACGCTCGAGCCGCGCACGCTGCCCTTCGACCCCACGCAGGACAACCCGGCCCCGGGCCTGAACCTCTGGATCTACCGCCGCCTGATCGCGGCGCGGAACTTCCTCCCGGGCGCCTTCCCCGGCGACATTTCGCTGGTCAACTGGCCCGCCAACGACTTCTGGCGCGGCGCGCTCGTCGGCGTGTCCGAGGCGGACTTTGCGAAGCACGTCGAGGCGGCGAAGCAGCTCAGCCTCTCGCTCCTCTACTGGCTACAAACCGAGGCCCCGCGCGCCGACGGCAAAACGGGCTGGCCCGGCCTGCGCCTGCGGCCCGACGTGGTCGGCACCGAGGACGGCATGGCGAAGTACCCCTACGTGCGCGAGGCCCGGCGCATCAAGGCGCTGCACACCATCCGCGAGCAGGAATGCGGGCTGGCCGCGCGCGCCGCGCTGCTCGGCGTAGCGGAGAAGGACGTGACCGCCGAGGTGTACCCGGACACCGTGGGCATCGGGCACTACCCGATTGACCTGCACCCGACCACCGGCGGCGACAACTACGTGGACTTCGACACCGCGCCCTTCCACCTGCCGCTGGGGGCGCTGCTGCCGGTGCGCGTGGAAAACCTCCTGCCCGCCTGCAAGAATGTCGGCACCACCCACGTCACGAACGGGTGCTACCGCCTCCATCCGGTCGAGTGGAACATCGGCGAGAGCGCGGGCGCGCTCGTGGCCTTCGCGCAGCGGAAGCAGGAGCCGCCACGCGCCGTGCGCGAGAAGCCCGCGCTGCTCGCGGAGTTTCAGAACTGGATCCGCGACCAGGGCGTCGAGACGCACTGGCCAAAGGGACAGTGGTGATCCGCGTTCGTGCTCGTCCTCGGCTTGGCATCGAAGATGTCGAATGGAGAATGAAGGCTGGCCGCCAACCCTTCCTTCAGCACCGTGCCTCGATCCGCCTGATGGCCCAGCGGGCGTGCTCGGCGACCAACGGTTCAGGATCGGCGGCGGCGCGTTGCAGCGCGGGCAGGGCATCCCGGCCGCCGACGTTGCCGAGCGCGACGCCGACGTTCCGCAGCAGGCCGCGCCGCTTCGCGCGGAGCACGGGCGTGCCGGCGAAGCGGCGCTTGAACCCGGCCTCGTCGAGCGCGAGCAGTTCGAGCAGCGCGGGCGCGTCGAGGTCCGGACGGCGCGCGGCGGCCATCAGCCGGCCCGCGCGGGCGAAGCGGTTCCACGGGCACACGGCCAGGCAGTCGTCACAGCCGAAGATGCGGTGGCCGACGAGCGGCCGGAGGTCCTCCGGACTGGAGCCCTTCAGCTCGATGGGGAGGTAGGAAATGCAGCGGCGGGCATCGAGCTGGAACGGCGCGGTGATCGCAGCGGTCGGGCAGGCGGGCAGGCAACGCGAACACGAGCCGCAGCGATTGTGCTCCGGCGCGTCGGGCTCGAGCTCGGTCGTGGTCAGGATTTCACCGAGCAGGAACCAGTTGCCGAGCCGGCGGCTGATCAGGTTCGTGTGCTTGCCGATGAAGCCGAGGCCGGCGCGCTGCGCGAGGTCGCGCTCGAGGATGGGCCCGGTGTCCACGTACCAGAGCGAGCGGCCGCCGGCCTGCGCGTCGAGCCACGCCGCGAGGTCGCGGAGCGGGGCGGCCATGACTTCATGGTAATCCGCGTGGCGGGCATAGCGGGCGACGACACCGCGCGGTCCGGCGTCTTCCTGCGCCGCGGCCTCGTCGTGAGCATAGCTGGCGGCGAGGATCACGACTGAGCGGGCTCCGGGCAGGACGAGCTGCGGGTCGGCGCGCTTGGCGGCGTTGCGGGCCAGCCATTCCATTTCCCCGTGGCGGCCGGCGGCGAGCCAGTCGAGCAGATGCCCCGCGCCCGAAGGCCGGGCAGCCGAGGTGACGCGGCAGAGGTCGAAGCGAAGCTCCCGCGCGCGGGCGAGAAGGGCGGCCTTGACGCTCATGCCGCGACGGGCGCGGCGGCCTGGAGGAACTGGTGCGCGATGAGGGCGGCGACCTCGCGGGGCGTGCGGAGGCCGGAGTTCACGAGCACGTCGGCCTGGCGGTACCAAGGCTCGCGCAGGGCGAGCAGCCGGGCGATCTCCGCCCGCGGGTCGGCCACCTGGAGCAGCGGCCGGTGGGTCTGGTGGCCGACGCGCTGCCAGACCGTCTCGGGGCTGGCCCAGAGACAGAAAGTGAGGGCGTGCTGCTTGAGATGGTCGAGATTGCCGGGCTGGCAGACGAGGCCGCCGCCGGTGGCAATCACAAGGCGTTCCCGGCAGGCCAGCTCCTCAAGCGCCCGACGCTCGCAGTCGCGGAACGCGGCCTCGCCGTGCCGGGCGAAGAGTGCGGGAATCGCCTCGCCGGTGCGGGACTCGATCAGCTCGTCGGTGTCCACGAACTCGAAGCCGAGCTGGCGCGCCACGAGCCGGCCAATCGTGCTCTTGCCCGTGCCCATGAAGCCGACGAGGGCGACGTTGCGGAGCCGGCGTTGCTGCATGGCCGTGGATGACACGGGACCGGCGGGTGCCGGAAGCCGAAAGCCGCGCGGCGGTGCGGACCTTCCCTTCGCCGTCCGGCTCGACGCCCCGCCCGCACCCGGCCTACCGTTCCCGCATGCCTGCGCCGCCCCTGCTCGAACTGGACCTACCCGGCGTGCCGCGCCTCCGCAGCGGCAAGGTGCGCGAAGTGTTCGACCTCGGCGACCGCCTGCTGTTCGTGGCCACGGACCGCATCTCCGCCTTTGACTGCATCCTCCCCCCGGGCATCCCGCGCAAGGGCGAGGTGCTCACGCAGCTCTCGCATTTCTGGTTCGACCATACGGCCCACCTCGTGCCGAACCACCGCCTCGCCGGCCCGGACGCGCCGCTGCCGGAGCCGCTGCGCCCCTTCGCCGCACAGCTTGGCCGCCGGAGCATGTTTGTGACCAAGGCGCGGCCGCTGGCCATCGAATGTGTTGTTCGCGGCTACCTCGCCGGGTCGGGCTGGAACGAGTACCGCCGCCGCGGCGCGGTCTGCGGCGTGCCGCTGCCGCCGGGCCTGGTGGAATGCTCCGAGCTTCCGGAACCCATCTTCACCCCGGCCACCAAGGCGGAGTCCGGCCATGACGAGAACATCAGCTTTGCCCGCGCCGCGGGGCTGGTGGGGCCGGAACTCGCGGCGCAGGCGCGCGACCTGAGCCTGAAGCTCTACCGGCACGCGCGGGACTACGCGCGCGGGCGCGGCATCCTGATCGCGGACACGAAGTTCGAGTTCGGGCTGCACGCGGGGCGGCTGATCCTGATTGACGAGGTGCTGACCCCGGATTCCTCGCGCTTCTGGCCCGCGGACCAGTACGCGCCGGGGCGGAGCCAGCCGAGCTTCGACAAGCAGTTCGTGCGCGACTACCTGCTGGGGCTCGATTGGGACCGGACGCCGCCCGCGCCGCCGCTGCCGCCCGAGATCGTGGCCCGCACGCAGGCCAAGTACCTGGAAGCGTACAAGCGGCTGACGGGGAGTGAACTGGAGTAGGTCCCAAAGTGCGAGGCACGCCTGCGCGCTTCATTGCCCGCCGATGCCGAACAGCGAACCCGCCCCCCCGCCCGCCCTCGAGGCGCTGGTGGAGGATTTCCTTCTGCACCTGCGGCATGAGCGCGGGCAGTCCGTGCAGACGCAGAAGACGTACGCCTCGCTGCTGGGGCGGTTCATCCGCTGGGCCGGCGGGCGGGGCCTCACGGAGTGGTCGCAGGTCACGCTGGATCAGCTCGGCGATTTCATCGCCGAGGAGCGCCGCCGGCCGTCGAAACGGGGCCCCGCGGACCCGCCGCGCCGGCTGGCGCCCGAAAGCGTCTATCTCGCCATCGCGGCCCTGCGCGCGTTCTACAAGTACGCGGCAGCGGAGCACCTCGTCCCGGAGAACGTGGCGGTGCAGCTCTCCCTGCCCCGCCGCTGGAAGCGGCTGCCCAAGGCGCTCTCGGCGGAGGAAATCGAGCTGCTTCTCCGGCCGCCCCCGCAGCCCGACGCCGCGGCCCTCTGCGACCTGGCCATCCTCGAGCTGGCGTACGGCTCCGGCCTGCGCCGGGCCGAGCTCTGCGCCTTGCGGCTCGAGCAGCTCCACCTCGACGCCGGCTTCGTGACCGTGGTCGGCAAGGGCAACAAGGAACGCATCGTGCCGCTCGGCGGCCGGGCACGCGTGGCGCTGGCCCGCTATCTCGGGGCGGCCCGGCCGCGGCTGGTACGGCCCCGCTCGCCGGCCGCCGTGTTCCTCTCCGTCCGCGGCCATCCGCTCGCCCCGGCCGTGCTTTGGCAGCGCATCCGGCGGCGGGCCCGGCTGGCGGGGCTGACGCGGCCGGTCACGCCGCACATGCTGCGGCACAGTTTCGCGACGCACCTGCTCGAGGGCGGCGCGGACCTGCGGGTCATCCAGGAACTGCTTGGGCACGCCAGCCTCGGCACGACGGAAGTCTACACCCACGTCGCCGGCGAGCGGCTGCGGGCGGTTCATCGCCGCTTCCATCCCCGCGGCTGAACCGGGCCGCCAGCGGGCGGCACCGGCTGCCGGACATCGCCGCGGGCAGCCCCAATGTTACGAAATGTCGAAAATCCGGCGGCCTCGGCTTGACGCCGGTCAGAGTCACTGCTTAAAAGGCCGCCCAGAATGGCTTCCGGGCCTGCGGCCTACACGTCCCACCGGCGTCCGTGCTGGTTCTGTTCTGGAACGATCTTCCAGCGACAGGCCGTCAGTGTCCCCTCTTCAAGCCGAATTCAGGCATTGGCACCTCAAACCCAAACCCAAACATCCCCATGAACCATCGCTTCCCCATGAAGTCAGGGCATGGCCTCCGCCTGGCGCTCGCAGCCGG
>JBJXFY010000268.1:0-19650 GCA_046155815.1 Limisphaerales bacterium
ACCTTGGGGACTGCTCGACTGGACGCTGGGGCTTACCAAGCCACGCCAATGGGATTTCGTTGGCGCGCTCGGCACGGAGAAGCGCAGCCTTGCCGCGTGGCACTGGCTGAAAAAGCACGACGGGCTCTCCACGACCCGTTTGCTCGAAGTGTTAGACCGTCCGTCCCGCCACACTGCCCGCGCGACTCACCTCACCCACGAGCGCACGCAGGAGTTTCTCGCAGATGGTGGCATGGAAAAGGACATCACTCGCCGGCTGGAATTGATGACGGAAATTCACCGTGTTGTAGCCATTGCACATGCGATCGAGCAATCTTCCGGTGACTCAGTGATGCTCGACATCACGTCCCTCCCCAAGCGGTTTTTCTTCCCGCTTCTCCGTCATCTTGAACAAAGCACGGGCGTTCGTGATCTTGTCGTCACCTACACCTCGCCTGAACAGTATCTGGAGAATGATTTGCTCAGCGAAGACGCCGCCGACTGGCTAACACTGCCGGGCTTCCCCGGCCAAAGTGGGCAGACAGAAATGCTAATCGTGAGTGTTGGCTTCATGGTCGAGAGTCTGAGAAGCCACCTTACGACGATCAACAAGCACGAGTCCGTGAAGATCCTGATCCCGTTTCCTGCACCACTCTCCATCCTTCGCCGAACATGGGACTCAGTGTGTTACCTCGAGTCCAAGAGCGAGGCAGGAAAGTTTCAGAACTTCCGACTCAATACGGCCGACCTGTCGAGTGCCTTTGACCGCATCACTCAGCTTGCTTCCGAAACAAAGATGAAACCCGCTTTCGCACCCTTCGGCCCGAAGCCGACCTCCGCTGCGATGTGCCTTTACGCGGCAAAGCACGATTGCCCAGTTTATTACCCGCAACCGCGCGTCTATCACCCGGAGTATTCGCGCGGCGTTCGAGAAGTCGATGGAAGGCCCGCCGTGTTCGCATACTGGATTACGCACGAGGGCAAGAAACTATACGGGGCCTGAGTTCCGCCGAATTCGTCATTCATCGGGCTCACCGGCACGCCCATCGAAAAGACGGACGCGAACACGCGGGTGGTCTTCGGCGATTACATTTGATGCTCCCCTCCGGTCGCCGCCTTCGGGCACGTCGCTTCGCTCCTGTCCATCTCGCTCCGCTCGGTTCCATCTACGACATCCAGCGCGCCGTCGCCGACAAGGCCACGGAGTGGGGAATGACGAATGACGAGTTCGGAATGTCGAACTGACTGAACTTCGAAATTCGGATTTCTGCAATCGCACTTCCCCTGGCTCATTCCCGCCGGACAGGAGCGCATCCTCGAACAGGAGGACGGCAAGAAGCGCAGGGTGGATGCGGTGGAGGAACCAGCGAGACCATTGAACATCACCACCGCCAACCTGGCCCGCATGAACCTGGTGGTGGCGCGGTCCAGACGGCCCGCCGGTCCGCCCCCGGTGCGGTAGCGGCGGGCGGGGGCGTGAGAAAGTCCATCGGCCGGCGGAAGCGGCCGGTTCCGCGACGGTCCGAGGACGGGTTGCAGACCCGTCCCGCGGCGTCAGCCGCCGGTCCGCCCGATGAGCCACCAGGTGTGCATGAGGCCCTTGCCCCGGACCTCGACCCCGCCGCGCTCCTCGAGGGTGAAGCCGGCGGCGGCCAGGGCCGGATGCATGGGCGCGGCGACCTGGATGCGGCCGGGCTGGCCGGAGGATTCCATGCGGCTGGCCACGTTCACGGTGTCGCCCCAGAGGTCGTAGATGAACTTGGTGCGGCCGATGACGCCGGCGACCACGGGGCCGGAGTTCAGGCCGATGCGGATCTGCAGGGCCGAGCCGCGGTCACGGTTGAAGTCCTGCACGGCGGCGATCATGTCGAGCGCCATGCCGGCCAGCGACGCCGCATGGTCCGCGCGCGTGACGGGCACGCCGCACACGGACATGCAGCAGTCCCCGATGGTCTTGATGTTCTCCACGCCGAGCCGGTGGGCGGCCTCGGCGGCCTCCTCGCCCTCGCCGCCACCCCGGCCTTTTGAACAGACCGCCGGCTTTTGCGTCGAGTGACCCAATCGGAGCGGACAAGCCGCGTCCCGCACCCTATCCTGCCCCCAATGAAGCTGCCCGCGATCATCGCCCTCCTGGCCTGGCTGCCCGCCCTCGCGGCGGCCCCGGCCGGCGACCGCGTGGACTTCAACGCCCAGATCCGCCCGCTGCTCTCCGACCGCTGCTTCGCCTGCCACGGCCCGGATGACGCGGCGCGCAAGGCCAGGCTCGGCCTGCACACGCGCGAGGGCGCGCTGAAGGGCGGCAAATCCGGCGACCCGGCCCTGAAGCCCGGCGATCCCTCCGCCTCGCCGCTGCTGGGTCGGATCGTCTCCACCGACCCGGACGAGGTGATGCCGCCGCCGGAGTCCAAGCTGCCGGCGCTGACGAAGGAGGAGATCGAGCTGCTCCGCCGCTGGATCGCCGAAGGGGCCGAGTACCGCCAGCACTGGGCCTTCGAGCCGCTGCCGGAGGCCGTGCCCGTGCCTGAAATCCGCAATCCACAATCCCCAATCCGCAACGCGATTGATGCCTTCGTGCTCGCGCGGCTGGAGAAGGAGAAGCTTCAGCCGCAGCCCGAGGCCACGCGGGAAACGCTGCTGCGCCGTGCGAGCCTCGACCTCACCGGCCTGCCGCCGACGCCGGCCGAAATCACCGCCTTCCTGGCCGACCCGTCGCCGGACGCCTACGAGCAGGCCGTGGACCGGCTGCTGGACTCCCGCCACCGCGGGGAGCGGCTCGCGGGCTGGTGGCTCGACCTCGCCCGCTACGCGGACACCTACGGCTATCAGGCCGACGCGGAGGTGGATTTTTCGCCGTGGCGCGACTGGGTGATCGCCGCCTTCAACGACAACCTGCCCTACGACGACTTCCTGACGTGGCAGCTCGCGGGCGACCTGCTGCCCGGCGCGCCGCGCGAGGCGGTGCTGGCCACGGCCTTCAACCGCCTGCACCGCCAGACCAACGAGGGCGGCAGCATCGAGGAGGAGTTCCGCACCGAGTATGTGGCCGACCGCGTGAACACCGTCGGCACCGCGATGCTCGGGCTCACGGTCGAGTGCGCCCGCTGCCACGACCACAAGTACGATCCCGTCAGCCAGCGTGACTACTACTCGCTCTTCGCGTTCTTCAACTCGATTGACGAGAGCGGGCTCTACTCCCACTTCACCCGCGCGACGCCGACGCCGACGCTGCCGCTGTGGCAGGGCGACCAGGAGAGGGAGCATGCCGCGGTCGTGGGGGAAATCCGCGCGGCCGAGGCGGCGTTGAAGGCCGGGGAAGCAGCGGCCAGGGAACGTTTCAAGGCCTGGTCGGCGCAGCAGCGTGCTGCCGGCCTCCTGCCGGTACTCCCCGCGCCGGTCGTCAGCCTCAGCTTCGAGAGCATCACCAACAACGTCTCTCCCAACGCCTCCAGCACCAACGCGGCCGAGCTGTCGGACGGCCCCGTGCTGGCCGCGGGCCGCGCCGGGCAGGCGATGCGCTTCAGCGGCGACAACGCGGCCACGGTGAAGCACGCCGCGCATTTCCGGCGTACCGACCCCTTCAGCTTCAGCCTCTGGGTCAAGCCGGAAACCCAGCAGCCGCGGGCCGTGGTGTTTCATCATTCCCGAGCGTGGACGGACTCCGCCAGCCGCGGCTATGAACTGGTGCTGGACGAGGGCCGGCCGTTCTTCGGGCTGATCCATTTCTGGCCCGGCAACGCCCTGGCCGTGCGCGCCAGGGAGCCGCTTGCCACCAACGCATGGTCTCATCTGGCGGTGACTTACGATGGTTCCAGCCATGCCTCCGGCCTGAAGCTGTTCGTGAATGGTGAACCGGCCGAAGTGGAAACCATCCGCGACTCGCTCACGCGGGACATCATTCACCGCGCCGAGTGGGGCGACGGGGATGCGGGGAACATCCACCTGACGCTGGCCGCGCGCTTCCGGGACAACGGCTTCAAGGATGGACTCATTGACGAGTTTCAGGCGTTCGATGCCGAACTTACAGCCGCAGAGATCAGCCGGCTCGCCGCGACAACTCCCTCCCTTCCCGTGGGTGAGGGCGGCCTTCCATCCACCATTCACCATTCACCATTCACCGACTTCTCCACCTATCTCGCCCGCGTGGACGAACCCCACCGCGCCGCCGCCGCGAACCTCCGCGCCCTGCGCGGACAGGAGAACCGCCTCAGCCAGGACGTGCGCGAGATCATGGTCATGCGCGAGCTGGATGAGCGCCGGCCGGCCCACGTCCTGCGCCGCGGCGCCTACGACCAGCCGGGCGACCCCGTGGAGCCGGGCGTGCCGGAGAAGCTCTTCGCCTTCCCCGCCGGCCTGCCGCACAACCGCCTCGGGCTGGCGGAGTGGCTCACCGACCCGCGGCATCCGCTGACGGCGCGCGTGGCGGTGAATCATTTCTGGAAGCTGCACTTCGGCCGCGGCCTTGTACCGACGGTTCAGGATTTCGGCAGCCAGGGGCGCCCGCCCAGCCATCCCGAACTGCTGGACTGGCTGTCCCGGCGGTTCGTGGATTCCGGCTGGGACGTGAAGTCACTCCAGCGGCTGATCGTCACCTCCGCGACCTACCGGCGGGCCTCTTCCGCCCCGGCGGAGCTCACGGCCCGCGATCCGGAGAATGAACTGCTGGCCCGCGGCCCAAGGCACCGGCTGTCCGCCGAGCAGATCCGCGACGGCGCGCTGGCCGCCAGCGGCCTGCTCGTCCCGAAGATCGGTGGTCCGAGCGTGAAGCCCTACCAGCCGGCCGGGGTGTGGGAGGACGCCGGTACGGGCAAGAGTTACTCGCAGGACAAGGGCGACGCCTTGCACCGGCGCAGCCTCTACACCTTCTGGCGCCGCACCGCGCCGCCGCCGAACATGCTCACCTTTGATGCGCCCACCCGCGAGGTCTGCACCGCCAAGCGGGAGGTCACCGGCACGCCGCTGCAGGCGCTGGTGCTGCTCAACGACACACAGTTCATCGAGGCCGCACGCGTCCTCGCGGAACGCCTGCTGCGTGAGCATCCTGACCGCGTCGAGGACCGCCTGGACGCCGCCTTCCTCGCGCTGACCGGCCGCCGTCCGGAGCCGCGCGAGCGGGAGATTCTGCGCCGGCTGCTTGACGAACAGCGCGCCGCCTTCGCCGCCGACCCTGCCGCGGCGGAGAAGTACCTGGCCCACGGCGAACGCCCCCGCGACGCCTCGCTGCCGGTGGCGGAACTTGCGGCCACGACCGTCCTCGCCAGCGCGGTGATGAACCACGACGAGTTTGTGATGAAGCGATGAACCACTCCCACTGTACCGGCCACGTCCCGGCGACGGACCTGTCGCGCCGGACGTTCCTCAACCGCTTCGGCCTCGGGCTGGGCGGCGTTGCGCTCGCGCACCTGCTGAACCCGCCGCATAGCCTCGCGGCCGCGGCGAAGGACGCCGGGGTGCTTGGCGGGCAGCTTCATCATCCGGCGCGGGCCAAGCGCGTCATCTACCTGTTCATGGCCGGCGGGCCGTCGCAGTTCGAGACTTGGGACTACAAGCCGCTGCTCAACGAGCGCAACGGCCAGGAGCTGCCCGCCTCCGTCCGCATGGGCCAGCGGCTCACCGGCATGTCCGGCAACCAGGCCACGCTCCCGATGGCCGGCTCGGCGTACAAGTTCGCCCAGCACGGCCGGAACGGCACCTGGGTGAGCGAGCTGCTTCCCTACACGGCCAAATCAGTGGATGACCTCTGCCTGGTCCGCTCGATGTACACGGAGGCGATCAACCACGACCCGGCGATCACCTTCCTCCAGACCGGCTCGCAGCTGTCCGGCCGGCCCAGCATGGGCGCGTGGGTCCACTACGGGCTGGGCAGCGACAACGAGAACCTGCCCGCCTTCGTGGTGCTGGTGACGCGCGGGAAGGTGGACCAGCCGCTCTACGCGCGCCTGTGGGGTAGCGGCTTCCTGCCCTCGCAGCACCAGGGCGTGCAGTTCCGTGCCGGCAAGGATCCCGTGCTCTATCTCGGCAATCCCGAGGGAGTCACCCCGGAAAGCCGCCGGCTGATGCTGGACCGCCTGAAGGAGCTGCATGAGTTCGCCGCGGACAGGCATGGTGATGCGGAGATAGACGCGCGCATCGCGCAGTACGAGATGGCGTACCGGATGCAGACCAGCGTGCCGGACGTGATGGACCTTGCGAAGGAGAGCGAAGCCACCTTTGAACTCTACGGCCCCGACGCAAAGAAACCCGGCACCTTCGCGGCGAACTGCCTGCTGGCCCGCCGCCTTGCCGAGCGCGGCGTGAAGTTCATCCAGCTCTATCATCAGGGCTGGGACCAGCACGGCGGCCTGCCCGCCGGCATCAGGCAGCAGTGCAAGGAGACGGACCAGCCCTGTCACGCGCTCCTGGCCGACCTGAAGCAGCGCGGCCTGTTGGATGACACGCTGGTCGTCTGGGGCGGTGAGTTTGGCCGCACCGCCTACTCACAGGGCAAGCTGACCGCGACGGACTATGGCCGCGATCATCATCCGCGATGCTTCCCCGTCTGGATGGCCGGCGGCGGCGCGAGGCCCGGCCTGGTGCATGGCGAGACGGACGAGTTCGGCTACAACGTGGTCAAGGACGGCGTGCATGTGCATGACTTCCACGCCACGCTGCTCCACCTGCTGGGTGTGGACCATGAGCGGCTGACGTACTTCTTCCAGGGCCGCCGCTTCCGCCTCACGGACGTGCACGGGCGCGTCGTGAAGCCGCTGCTGGCCTAAGTTTGAGTCCGGCGCACCGGGCCGGGATGCTTGTCAGCCAGACGGTGCTGACGCAGCAGCCGCACCGGGATGCCCTCAAAATGCGGGTCTCGGTGAATCAGGCAGGCTCCGGCCAGCGACGCCGTTGCGGCGATCAAGGCATCCGAGTTGGGCAACCTGCCCCGGCAGCGGCTGCGCAGTTCAAAGGCACGCTGTGCAACTTCGCGCGTCACCGGCAGTGTGGCCGCAACCAGATGCCCGTAGATTTCCAGCGCCAGGCCTTGGTCCACGGCTTCGGGCAGCAATTCCTTCAGGCGGACCTCAAGCTCCAGCCATGTGACCGCGCAGACGCTGACCTTTGCAGGGAAAGCCTCAAGGACGTGCTCGACATCTTCGTGACCTGGTTCGCCGCCGAAATGCGCCAGCAGCGCCGATGTGTCGAGGACGAAGGGCGGCTTCATGCACCCCGGCGTTCAACCTCGTCATCCTCAACCCGCTCCCGGATCAGGGCCGCCACCGCCGAGTCGCCGCTTGATCGCGAACGCCGGCCGAGTTCACGGACCTGCCGCAACAGCTGCGTCCGGTCCGGCTGCACCGTGACGATAAGCTGCCGCGGGCGTGACCCAAGCTGCCAGCACAGCCTGGCACCGGGCTCCAGCCCCAGCTTTTGAACGAGGGCCGCGGGCACGGTGACCTGGTTTTTTCCGGAGAGGATGGCCGTCATAACGCAGCAAGCTTCAGGCCGACGCTGATGTGCTTCAAGACTGGAGTCATTGCGGATTCCCCGCCGTCAGCGGCCAGAACTCCGGCACCAGCCAGACCACCAGCACGAGGCTCAGGAGCGTGAGCGGCGCGCCCACCTTCACGAAGTCGCGGAAGCGGTACTTGCCGGGGCCGTACACCAGGATGCTCGACGGCTCGAACGGCGTCACAAACGAGAGCGACGCCGCCAGCATGATGCCGATGGCCAGCGTGCGCGGATCAAGCCCGGCCTGGTTCGCCGTGGTGAGCGCCACCGGCAGCACGACGAGCGCGGCGGCGGCGTTGGACATCGGCTGCGTCAGGAGGATCGTCAGCAGCGCGAACCCGGCGAGGATGCCGCGCGGGCCAAAGTGGCCCACGGCCCGCACCACGCCGGCGGCCAGCAGGTCCGCCGCGCCGGTCGTGGTCATGGCCGTGCCGAAGGCGAGCATCGCGCCGATGAGCACGAGCAGCCGCCACTCGACCAGCTCGTAGAGCCGCGTCACCGGCACGCAGCCGGCCAGCACGACGCCGAGCGCGCCCAGCAGGAACGCCACCGGCATGGCCACGATCCCCACGCCTCCGAGGGCCAGCGCGCCGGCGAAGAGGCCCACCGCCCGGCGCGCGGGCCGGGCATCCCGCCGGGCCGCGCCCCGCAGGGAAAGCAGCGCCAGCTCGCGCCGTTCATTGACCGCGGCCATCGCCTCCGGCCGTCCCTGCACCAGCAGCAGGTTGCCGGCCTTGAAGCGGATGGACGAAAGCTTGTCGCGCAGGGCGCGCCCCCGCCGGAAAAGCGCCAGCACCGTCAGGCCGAAATCCTGCTGGAACCGCGCCTCCTTGAGCGTGCGGTCAATCAGCGGCGACTGCGGGCTGACCACCACCTCGGCGATCTCCTGTCCGCCGGCCCGGAGGTCCGCGTCGCCCAGCTTGAGGTCGCCGCGGATCTCGTGCCTTCGGTCTGCTTCACCTTCATCAGCGCGGCCACGTCCCCGCGCACGAGCAGCAGATCCTTGGTCTCGAGCCGGGTGTCCGCGTCCGGCACGAGCGCGCGCCCGCGGCGGATGATCTTCAGGATGCGGAACTCCATGCGGGCGAGGTCCGACTCGGCGACGGCCTGCCCCACGAGCCGTGAGCCGGGCATGACGACGATCTCGCTGAGGTAGTCGCGGATGTCGTAGGCGTCGGCGAGGCTCCCGGGGGCGGGCCGGGGAAGCAGCGCACGTCCGACGGTCCCCAGCAGCAGCATGCCGGAGGCGACGAGGATCAGCCCCACGGGCGTGATCTCAAAGAGGCCGATGGGTGCCAGCCCGGCCTGCTGCGCGATGAAGCCGCTGACGGCGAGGTTCGTGGAGGTGCCGATGAGCGTACAGGTGCCGCCCAGGATCGAGGCGAAGGCGATGGGCATCAGGAGCCGCGACGGGCTCAGGCCGGCCTTCAGCGCGAGGCCGACGGTGAGGGGCGTGAGCATGGCCGTGACGGTGGTGTTGTTCATCACCGCGGAGAGCGCGGCGGCCAGCGCCATGAGGCCAAGCGTGAGGGCCAGTTCCCCCTGCCCGAGCCGGCGCACGACCCAGGCGCCCAGGACATCCAGCACGCCCGTGGCCTGCAAGGCGCCGCCCAGCACGAACACCGAGGCCAGCGTGATGATGACCGGCGACCCGAAGCCGGCGAAGGCCTGCTCCGGCGTGAGGATGCGCGCGAGGATCAGCGCGGCCACGCCGAGCAGCGCGGCGAGGTCCACGCGCGGCTTCTCGCGCGCGAACATCGTCACCACCACGGCGAGCAGCGCGAGGACGAACCACGCCTGCCAGCCGGGCGCGTTCATGTTGGCCAGCATCCCGGACATGTCTGCCCGGCCAGCGTGAAGGACGGGGCGGAAGGGGCAAGCGCGGGACGGGCGGCGAAGGAAAAATGCGAGATGGAAAATGACCTCGCGGAGCCGCGTCACTCCGCACCGGCCTGCCGCACCTTCAGCGCGCGACTTGGAAGAAGCCCTGTGCGCCGTTCGCCGGCATGATGGCTTCGGTTTCCGGGAAACGGCCCGTGACTGTCTCCAAGCCGCCCAGGCTGCCGACCGTGCCGCCGCCGTGGACGCGGTTCGTCTCCCCTTCGCGCGCGGGCCACGTCAGGCGCCAGCGCGTGGCGTCGTGGCGGGCGATCTCCAGCCCGAAGGGCCGGTCGGCCTGCGTCGGGTCGGTCCCCACCACCTGCTCGCGCGCGTTCCACGAGCCGTCGCCGTCCGGGTCGTCGCGCGGGCCACGGGCCAGGCCGCCTAACCAGCGCCGCTCCCACGCGTCATCCAGCCCGTCGCGGTCGGCGTCCTCGATGGCCACGCCGCGCAGGCGCAGTTCCACCTCGAGCACGGCGCCGGTGAAGCCCTGGTCTTCATCCAGGAAATGCACCGTCCAAGGGCCGGCGGACCCCTCGTAGAAATGCTGCGTGGACCAGTAGGTCCAGTCCTCCGGGCCGGCCTCGAAATCGTTTCCCAGGGTCTGGAGCACGCTGCGCGTGCCGGCGGGCGAGGTCAGCACGATGCGCAGGTCGCCTCGCCGAGTGTGCGTGGTGCGGACCCGCACGCCGACGTGTTCGAGGGCGAGCGTGTCGGTGACCTCGAGGGGCACGCCGGCGGCCGTCACTTCGAGCTGGGCGGTGACCGGCACCCCGTTCGTCAGGCGGGCGAGCAGCGCGCGGCCGTCGTTCTCGCTGATGAGCACGGCGGGGATGGGCGTCCAGTCCGTGCCTCCGGGCACGAGCAGGGCGTTGCCGTCGCGGTTGTTGAAGATGATCGCGGCCTCCGCGCCGGCGGCGGCGGCATTCTCGATCTTCTCCCAGAAGAAATTGTCGCCGCGCTCGATCAGGGCCACACGCCCGCGCAGGTCCTGGGCCGGACGCACCGGAGCGCGGCCGATGTAGGCCAGCGGCAGCGCCTCCGTGGTAGCCTCCGCGTGCGTCCCGAGGGCGGGCTGGCAGCGTAGTCGCTGCGGCGGGCCGCCCCCCGTCGAAACCAAGACCCGCAGGCCGTCATCCGGAATGGCCCGCTCAACGGTGCTGGAATAGCTGAGTTCGGTGAGTGCGGGGCGGTTGCTCCAGCGGCGGGCGAGGTCCACCACCTGCCACGCGTCCGGGACACCGAAGCCCACGTTGTGGCTGACGAGGTAGCCGGCACTGTTGGTGGCGCGGCTGGGATCCTTCCCGTTCCAGTGATGGGCGGAATGGAGCAGCACCTGCTGCACGTCGCGCACGGTGAGCGCGGGGTTCACCGCCAGCGCGAGCGACACCGTCCCGGCAATGATCGGCGCCGAGCCGGACGTGCCGGCGAAGCCGACGCTGCCAAAGCCGTAGTCCGCCCGATCGTCCGCGAAGCCGATCTGGTTGTAGCCCGCGCTGCTGCCGGCACGGTCGGTGGTGTAGAGATTCACGGTGCGGGAGAACTGGTCGAGCTGGTCGCCGCTGGGCGCGCCAACCAGGAGGCACGCGCCGGGACTGCTGTAGGAGGCGGCGCGGCCGTCGGTGCGCACGGCAGCCACGGCAATGACGAGGGGGTCGTTCGGGTAGGCGTCGTAGTTCACGTTGCCGGCGCCGTCGCGGCTGTTGCCGCCGGAACGGACCATCACGGTGCCGAGCCCGCCGCGGCCTTCCGTGACGGCGCGGGTGACGGCCTCGCGCTCCAGCAGGCTCGGTTCACCCAGTTCCAGGCCGCTGTTGCCCCAGGAATGGTTCTGCACGCCGACCGTCTCCATCCGGTACGTGAACGCGTCCGCGAGCGCGTCGTCCGGCGCGATGTCCTCGATCGCGTCGAAGATGGCCCAGCTTGCGATGTGCGCCTCCCCGGCCACACCGGAAGTGCCGCGGCCGTTGGCTCCCCGGGCGGCGGCGAGGCCGGCGACGGCGGTCGCGTGGTTGCCGTACACGCGCGACGCGGCGATGCCGGTGGTGAAGTCGAAGTGCGGAGCGCCCGCCGCGTTCTCCTTCAGGTCCGGGTGGTTCACCTCGAAGCCGTCATCCACGATGGCGATGGTGACACCGGCCCCGCAGGTGAGCGCCCAGGCGGCGCGGGCGTTCACGTCCACACCGGCGCGGCGACCTCCGCCGTCCCGGTTGTCCAGGTGCCAGACCTCGTCGAAGTAGCTGTCGCTGGGCGCGGCGGTCCACGGCGAGTGCTTCACGCGGTGGCGACGCATGACGGGCACCGCGGCCTCAACGCCAGGTTCGGCCGCCAGCGCCGCCGAGGCTTCCACGGCGGCGCGCGCATCGGCGGCCTGAAGCAGGAACGTTCCCTGGCCGGCTTGGCGCAGCACCGTGGCCCCGTGCTTGAGCGCAAGGCCGGCGGCGCGGGCGGGATCCTTGAGCTTCAGCACCACCCGGCTGCCGAGCCAGACGGCGTTGGTCCGGCCCGACACCGGCAAGGCGCGCAGCCACTGCGGGCGGGCGGCGGCCGCCAGCCGCGGCGATGCGACCGCCTCGTCGGCGACCCGGTAGCCACGCAGCCCGGGCTCG
Organism: Limisphaerales bacterium; assembly: GCA_046155815.1. GTDB lineage: Bacteria > Verrucomicrobiota > Verrucomicrobiia > Limisphaerales > CAIMTB01 > JBJXFY01. Next base: position 11,952 of record JBJXFY010000268.1, read on the forward strand.
CGGAAGAACACCGCGTCACCCGCTTCCTGCGAATGCGCCCACGCCAGGCCGGCGAAAGCCAAACCGCCGGCCAGGAGCGCCTTCAGACGACTGCGCAACATGCCGGGCACCGTATCACACTTGGCCCATCCGGCCAGAACCGGCGGTGGAGGCGGCTCCTCGACGCCAGCAGTGTTCGCGGGAGTTTCGGCCCACGCGCCAAGGCGGAGTCCTAATCTTCGTCGCAATCTTCATCCACCAGTCCGATCAAGATGACGATGAAGAACAAGATTGAGAACGGGATCAGGACCGCCGGACGGCACGGTCACTGCCCCGGCACCGGGGCCGGGGCCTGTCCGCCGCGGCCACGGCCGGCGCGGCCTTGGGCGTCCTGGAACAGTTCGCGCATCACCTCGCGCGGATTTGTTGCAGGCTCACCGGCGGCCTGCGCCGCGAGGCCCTGCGCGGCGACGACGAGCGAGCGGCTGAGGCGCTCGTCGGTAAACTGGCCCTGCAGCGACTGCACGAACTGGAGCTTGAGCTGGGCCTGGGCCGGGTCCACCGGGGCTGCGTCGTCGCCGCCGCCGGGGCCTCCACGGAAGCGGTCACCGTACACCAGGCCCTGCACCATCATCGCGCGCAGGCCGGCGTTCACGGAATCGTTATTGAGCGTGGTCTTGAACATGTCGTTGGCCAGCGCGTTGCCGCCGACATAGGGGAGGGCGGACTGCATCAGCGGGGCCTTTTCCGCGAGGTTGGTGACGCGCACGTCCTTGTAGGCCTGATACAGCGCCGGCAGGGCCTGGTCCTTGAGGGTCTGCGTGAGGTAGCGGAGCGCGGAGGCGTCCACCCTCCCTTCACCGGTCACCAGAAGCTGGGCGGCCGTGCCGGCGAACGAGGTGTCGCCGTTGCGGGTCAGCAGGTCGAAGAGGTAGGCGCGCGCGCTTTCGTCGAGGCGCGAGGGATCGTCAATCGCGGGCGGATTGGTGAGCAACTCGCGCGCGGCGGCGAGCGTGGCGTTCGTGTGCTTTCCGGGGGCCATCTCCTCGAGCACACGGGCGAGATAGGCGACCTCGACGCCGCGGCCGGTGGACTGAAGCGTCTCGACCAGCACCACCTCCGCGTCCGCGCCGCCGATCTGCTGGAGCACCTCGAACAGGCCGAGTCGCAGCGACGGCGGGGAATTGAAGTCCAGCCTCGGCGCGCCGCCGCCGGAACCGCCGCCGAACAGGCCGGCCCCAAAACCGCCTCCGGGGCCGCGGCCGCCCCGATCGCGGTTGTTTTCACCCCGTGCCTGTCCGTTCGTCTCGCCGCCGCCACGCCCGCCCTCCTCACGGCGGGAGAGGAACTCCACGTCCTCGTTCCGTCGGAGAAACATGGCGATCACCGGCACGGCTGGCTGGCCGACGTCCACGAGCGACTCGAGATAATGAATCACCCTCCGGGTGGTCCGCCGGCGGTCGCCCTCGGGACGGATTTCGACCAGCTTCGCGAGCAGCGCCGCCGGATCCGGTCCCACGGTCACCGGCACCTCCACGGTGGTGGTGACTTCGCGGGTCTCGGAAGGGCGTGCCGTGCCGACACGCTGGGCTGCGAGGGATGCCTTCTCGCGCTCCCACCCGGCCGCCAGCTCGGCCCGCTGCCGCGCCAGCGTGGCCTGGTGGTTCCGCGCGACGAAGGTGTACGTCGCGGCCGACGCGCCGGCCGCAGCCAGCAGGAGGATGGCGAAACGCTTCATGGCTCTTGCGAAGATAGGGCGGGGTCGCACCTCCGCACGCCATTGGTGACCAGACGCCACCCGGCCGGGACGAGCTACGGTGACCGTGCCACTGCGTCCGCGCGTGCCGGCCGGCGCACCGGCTCGTCGGGCGGCGCGAGGTCGCGCAGTCGCTGCACGATGCGCGGCAGCTGCTCCAGCGCGTGGTCCACGTCGGCCTCGGTGTTGTAGATGCCGAGGCTGAAGCGGACGGAACTCTTGGCCCGGGCGGCGGAGAGGCCCATCGCCGTCAGGACGTGCGAAGGCGTCACCTGCCCCGTGGTGCAGGCGGAGCCGCCCGAGGCGCAGATGCCGACCTGGTCCAGCATGAGCAGCAGGCCCTCCGCCTCGACGCCCTCGAAGGCGATGTTCGTCGTGTTCGGCAGGCGCTCGGTGCGGTGGCCGTTCAGGCTGGTGCCGGGAATGCGCCGCAGAATCCCGGCCTCAAGCCGGTCGCGGAGCTGCTTCACCTCCTGGTACGCGGCGAGGAGCCCGCCGGCCGCCAGTTCCGCCGCGCGGCCGAAGCCCGCGATGTACGGCACGTTCTCCGTGCCGCCCCGCCGGCCGGACTCCTGGCTGCCGCCCACGAGCAACGGCTCAAAGCGCGTCCCGCGCCGGACGTACAGCGCGCCGACGCCCTTGGGCGCATACAGCTTGTGCGCGGAAAACGACGCGAAATCCACGCCCAGCGCCCGCACGTCGAGGGGGATCTTGCCCGGCGTCTGCACGGCGTCCGTGTGGCAGAGGACGCCGTGCGCGCGGCAGACGGCGGCGATGTCGTCCACCGGGAAGAGCACGCCCGTCTCGTTGTTGGCGAGCATCACGGAGACGATGGCCGTGTCATCCCGCAGCGCGGTCTGGAGTTCCCCGAGGTCCAGCGTGCCGTCCGGCTCGACCGGAAGCCACGTCACCTCCACGCCCTGCTTCTCGAGCTTCTGGCAGTACTTGAGCGTGGCGGAATGCTCGACGCGCGTGGTGACGACGTGCCGCCTCCCCGGCTGCGTCGCGAGCGCGCTGTGGAGGGCCGCATTCGTCGCCTCCGTGCCGCAGCTCGTGAAGACGATCTCCCGCGCCTCCGCGCCGATCAGCGCGCCGACCGCCGCCCGCGCCGCCTCGATCGCGTCATGCGCCGCCCGGCCGAAGCGGTACGCGCTGGACGGGTTGCCCCACTGCTCGCGCAGGAACGGCTCCATCGCCGCAAACACCTCCGGGGCGACCCGGGTGGTGGCGTTGTTGTCGAGATAGCACAGGCGTTCGGCGGACATGGCGGCGGCCCGCGGACGGGCGAGAACGGAGTGTTACGGGCCGCGGAAAAGCCGGGCAAGCGCGCCCCGTGGCCTCCCGTGGCGGCGACGCCCCGTCGCCGCAAGGTGCCCACGGAGCCCCGCCGCGTGGGACGGGCGGCCAGCCCGTCATTTCACTGATTCCACGCGGGGCGGCTGCGGTGGCGTGCGATCGTCCTTCCCCCACGGGCTGCGCGCCGCTGCGAGACAGCCGGAGGACCGGCGGGCCGCCGGGCCAACGGTAGCGCCCGCCTCCGCTTCAGCCCCCTGCCCATAAATGCGTTGCGCCCCTGACTCCCAGCCCCCAGCCCGTCGCGGCCTGGAATCCGCTTGAGGCCCGGCCGGGAGGCCGCCCAGCCTGCCGCATGGCACAGCGCTGGGCCACCAAGTGGGGCGCCGACACCGTCATGGACCTCTCCACCGGCAAGAACATCCACGCCACGCGCGAATGGATTCTCCGCAACTCGCCCGTGCCCATCGGCACCGTGCCGATTTATCAGGCGCTCGAAAAAGTCGGCGGCAAAGCCGAGGACCTCACGTGGGAACTCTTCCGCAACACCCTCATCGAACAGGCCGAGCAGGGTGTGGATTACTTCACCATCCACGCCGGCGTGTTGCTGCGTTTTGTGCCCATGACCGCGAGCCGCATGACCGGCATCGTTTCCCGTGGCGGCAGCATCATGGCCAAATGGTGTCTCGCGCATCACCAGGAGAATTTCCTCTACACCCACTGGGACGACATCTGCGACATCATGGCCGCGTATGACGTTGCGTTCTCCATCGGCGATGGACTACGTCCAGGGTCAATAGCCGACGCGAACGACCGCGCGCAATTCGGCGAACTCGAAACCCAGGGCGAACTTACCAAGCGCGCCTGGGCCAAAGGCGTGCAAGTGATGAACGAAGGCCCGGGCCACGTGCCGCTCCACATGATCGAGGAAAACATGGCCAAGCAACTCGAGTGGTGTCACGAAGCGCCGTTCTACACGCTCGGGCCGCTCACCACCGACATTGCGCCCGGCTACGACCACATCACCAGCGGCATCGGCGCGGCGCTGATCGGCTGGTATGGCTGCGCGATGCTCTGCTACGTCACGCCCAAGGAACACCTCGGCCTGCCGAACAAGAAAGACGTGAAAGACGTCGTCATCACCTACAAGATCGCCGCGCACGCCGCCGACCTCGCGAAAGGCCATCCCGGCGCGCAATACCGCGACAACGCGTTGAGCAGGGCGCGCTTTGAATTCCGCTGGGAAGATCAATTCAACCTCAGCCTCGACCCCGTCACCGCGCGCGAGTTCCACGACGAAACCCTCCCGCAGGAAGGCGCAAAGACCGCGCACTTCTGCTCCATGTGCGGCCCGCACTTCTGCTCGATGAAAATCACCGAAGACGTCCGCAAATACGCCGCCGAACAAGGCATCGCCGAGGAAGAGGCGCTGAAGAAGGGAATGGAAGCCAAGTCGAAGGAGTTCGTGGAGAAAGGCGCGGAGGTTTACGCGAAGGCGTAACCGCGATTGCTGCTGGCCCGCGAATTTGGTAACGTGATTCCAGCAGCGCGAAACGCTGTGGCCATGATTACCAAGCGCATATTGGTTCTCGCGAACTCGACGAAGCATTATCCCAAAAGCTGCGTCGCGGGCCGCGAACTGATTGATGAGGGCGGTAACACTCGCTGGGGCGGTTGGATCAGGCCGGTTTCCAACCACGACGAGGGCGCACTTGATTTTGCCGAACGAAGATTGGCGACAGGAACTGATCCAAAGCCCTTGGATATTGTTCAAGTCTCGCTGAGTGCACTTCAGAGCGATCCCATTCAACCTGAAAACTGGTTGATTGAACCGGGGCAAGCGTGGACGAAGTTATCTGCCGTATCTGTCCAAGACCTGCTTCCGCTTGTCGAAGAGCCGCAAGATTTGTGGATGCAATCGGGCCAGCGGAACGATCGAGTTCAAAAGTCATTTCTGCTACAAAGGCCCGAACCGCGCTCGCTTTACCTGATCAAGCCGGACACTTTTTGTTTTGAGGTTCGGTCCAAGACTTGGGAATCCGTAACCAAGAAAAAGATACGAGCAGGTTTCACCTACAGGCGGCAATACTACAGCTTGGCTTTGGAAGACCCGCTCATCGTTCGAAAATATTTTCCGGATTTTTCCAAAGCCAATGATGGCGACGTGCAAATTAAAAACCCAGTGCTTCTTTGTGTAAGCCTGCCGCAAGAGTTTAAGGAGTTCAAAGAGCCGGGTTACCATTTCAAAATCGTTGCCACTGTTTTCGAGCTGCCAGCATGAACGCCGAACGCCATCCCGTTTTCACGATCGGCCACTCCAATTTGGACATTGGCAAATTTGTTGCGCTGCTGAAACAGCACGGCATTCAGGCCATCGCCGACGTTCGCTCGTCGCCCTACAGCCAATACAACCCGCAATTCAATCGGGAGCTGCTTCAGAAATCCCTTCTGGGACATGGCATCGCCTATGTGTTCTTGGGCCAGGAACTCGGCGCTCGCCGCTCGGAGCGTGAGTGCTATCTGGAGGGACGCGCTGACTACGGGCTGATTTCACAAACCCCGGCCTTCAGGCGCGGCATTGAGCGTGTGGCCCAAGGCGCGACCAAGATGCGGGTCGCTTTGATGTGCGCAGAAAAAGACCCGATTGATTGTCACCGCTGTATCCTCGTGACGCCGCATCTCCGGCAACAGGGGCTTCAGGTCCTGCACGTCCTGTCGGATGGCTCGTTGGAAGATCATTCGCAAACAGAGAAACGGTTGCTGCAAGTTTTCGCTCTCGAAAACAAAGAGCTCTTCCGTTCACAGGATGAGATCGTGTCTGAAGCCTACAAGAAACAGGGTGAGAAGGTCGCCTACCACGAGGAAGATCTGGTGCTGCGAGAAGAACCACCGCGTTATGGCAATTGAACTGTTCACCATCGGCTTCACCCAGACCACCGCGCGTCAATTTTTCACGAAGCTCAAGAGCGCGGGCGTGAAGCGCGTCGTGGACGTGCGGCTCAACAACAATTCCCAGCTTGCTGGCTTTTCCAAGAAAGACGATCTCGCCTACTTCCTCCGCGAAATCGGCGGCATCGAATATGTCCACCTGCCCGAACTTGCCCCTACGCAGGACATCCTCGACGCCTACAAGAAGCAAAAAGGCGATTGGGGAGTTTACGAAAAGAAATTTCTGGATTTGATGGCGCAGCGGCAGATTGAAAAATCCGTTCGTCCCGACATTCTCGACCACGGCTGCTTGCTCTGCAGTGAACATCTGCCGCACCACTGCCACCGACGGCTCGTTGCCGAATACCTCAATGCCAAATGGGGCGGCTTTAGGACCAATCACTTGGTATGAACGCCGGAACTCTCTAATAATCATGATTTTTGCTGCCAATCTCGCAAACTATGAAAAGCTGCTACAGCAGAAATATGAAGTGTCGAGCAGTATCTGGCACAAGGGTGAGCGAGGTCGCCAGCGTGAGAATGGCTTGATGATGTTTCTGCGGGAGACGTTGCCAGCGGCATATGGGGTGGCAAGCGGTGAAATCATGCCGTTCATGGGAAAGAAGCCATCCCCACAGTGCGACATAATCGTTTACGATAGACTACGAACACCAGTCTTTGGGCGAAATCAAGCTGTTCAGCAAATCCCGCTGGAAGGGGTTTATGCGGTCATCGAAGTGAAATCTTCTGTAGATGCAAAAGCCATTGCGGACGCGAAGAACAAATTCGCGAGAATTAAGGAGTTGCCTCGCTGCCGAAACCGAGTTCGATTGAAGAAGGGGTTTCGACGCAGTCCAAGCTATTATCTGTTTGGCTACAAACTCGCGACTTCTACTGAAGCGTGTAAGGAATTCATGAATGGGTTTTCGGCTTCCGAGGATGTTGGAGTTGTCGCTTTGAATAAAGGTCTGGGGATTTGGTTGGAAAGTCAGAACGAACCGACGCGGGTAGTTTGGCTAAATGCCAGCGAACAAGAGCAAGGGTTTCATGAGACTCTCATGTATTTTTTCGTGTCCCTGCTACGCGACCTTGAAACAACTGATTTGGGAATTCCGGATTTGTTTGAATGGGTTGGGGACAAATGACAGCAATGAACCCTGGGCGGTCCAACGAAAGGTGTTGAAATGAAAAAAGAATATCCCCCAAACAACGCGACGAGTTGCTGGCCGCGTTGAAAGCCCGGTTTGACGCGAACAAGGCCCGTCACCCAGGTTTGGTGTGGGCCAAGGTGCATACCGCAAGCGTCAGCTAAAAATATCATTCCGATGAATCCACGCCCCGGTATCGAAGGCCGTCCCGCACCTGATTTCAACCTCGCCCAAACCCTCGCCGCCGACGGCACACCCGCCACCGCTCCGCTCACCCTCGCCAGCCTCACCGGTCGTCACAAACTTCTCTACTGCTTCCAAAGCTGGTGTCCCGGCTGTCACCAAAGTGGTTTTCCCACGCTGGCCCGCGTGGTTGCCGCGTTCGCAGACCGCCCGGGCGACCTCAGTGTCGCGGTCATCCAAACCGTGTTTGAAGGATTTGAAGAAAACACCTTTGAAGCCCTCCTCCAGACCCGTCAGCGATACGACCTTCGCGTGCCCTTCGCGCACGACCCCGGCAAAGGCAGTGAAGACAACAGCTCGCAAGTGATGCGCGCCTACCGCAGCGGCGGCACACCGTGGTTCATCCTCATCG
>JBJXFY010000290.1:0-3669 GCA_046155815.1 Limisphaerales bacterium
GTCGAACGGCGGGGCTGGCCGGGGTCAACGTCCCGCAAGGTGTCGGCAGGAACCTGCTCGCGCCAGCGGCCGGGCGCCCGGGCCGAAACCGTCGGCAGACGGGCGGACTGCCGTCCCGCGCTACCGCGCCGCGGCGACGGACTTGCCTTCCTCCGGAACGTCCGCGGCGTCGAAGAAGCCGATGAACATCTCGTCCCAGGACTGCTCGCCTTCGGTCACGCGCTTGCCCGGCTCGGGGTTGTTCAGGTTCTTCTTCGAGTTGTCGAAGCCGCCCGTGACATAAAGCCACGCGCCGGCCGGCACGCGGAGCGGTTCAGCGAGCTCGTACACGTGCTGCCACTTGAAGTCGTACCGTGGCACGTGCAGCAGCGTCCGGCGCTTCCCATCGGGCGTGAGCAGCTCGTACTTCATCCACGCGCCGCGCATGTGCATGTGGGGCGCGAGGGTGTAGAGCAGCGCGGGCCTCTGGAAGCCGTACACGGCGCTGTGCGGCACGTTGTCGCTGCCGGGGGGGAGGTCAATGTGCTGCGTCCACGCGAAGCGCGTCTCGACGTCGTGCGCCTGCGGGCCGGGCGCAAGGTAGAAGGCGATCTCCGTCTGGTCCGTGGCCGCAGTGCCCGTGGTGGTGTAGTGCAGCTCGGCGGTGAACTCCGCGCCCGCCGGGATGCGCTTGGCCGCGCCCGCCGGATAGCGGTAGGGGGGCGTGCCCGGCGCCCAGCCGGCCAGGTGGATGCCCTTGCCGATGGGGCCGTCGCCGCTGCCGGGCCACTTCGCGTAAAGGATGACGTGGTGGACCACGGCGCGGTTGCCGGGCTGCACGTCGAAGCCGGAAACCCAGACCTCGTTGGTAAAGGGCGAGGGGATCCCGACCATGCGGTAGTCCTGGACGCCGGTGGCCGGAACGTGCTGCACGTCGGGCAGGCGCATGACGGCGTCCGGCGTGCCCAGGCGCCATGCGGGCGCAGGCGCGAGGCCCGCCGCCAGCAGGTCCTCGCCCTCGCCGCGCGGCGCGCCGGACTGCACCCAGCGGATGAGCGTCTGCGCCTCCTCGGTCGAAAGCACCGGGACGTGGGCGAACTTCCCGAAATCCGGGTCCGCGCCCCAGGGCGGCATGCGCTGCGCCACGACGACCTCCTCGATCATGCGCGCGTAGTTCTTTGCGCGGGCGTAACCGTCGAAGGCGAAGGGCCCGATGCCGCCGTCGCGGTGGCACTCGACGCAGTGCTGCTTCAGCAGCGGCGCGACGTGTGCGGCGTAGGTCGGCGCCTCGGCGGCCTCCGCGGGCGCGGCGTAGGTGATGCGGCAGCCTTTGGCGGCGGTCTTCGCCAGCTTCACGGGCTGGCCGGCGAGGAATGCGGTGAGCGCGTCGGCGAGGGGGTTCGCCTGCGCCTCCGCGCGCTCGCCGCCGGGCGCGAGCTGGTCGTCCACCGCGCCCTGGTAGAAGACCTGCCAGTCGTCCGTGCTGACCGCGACGGCCTCGGTGGTGCGCTGGATGCCGAAGGCGAGGGCCACGGTCTGCCGCGTGTCGCGCAGGTAGGGCAGCGGGTAGGCGCCGACTTCGCCGAACTCCTTCCGGCAATCACGGAGCGAGTCGCCGGCGTAGCTGTTGACGAGCCAGAACTGCACGTCGGCGCCAAACTTCGCGCGAAGATCGTGGAGCTTGGGCACGGTCTTGCGCGCGGCGGGGCAGCCGACGCCGGTGAAGATCAGCACCACGGCGCGGCCCTCGGCGGCCTGCAGCCGGTAGTTGCGTCCGAAAATGTCGGTGAGGTTGAAGTCCGGCACCTCGCGCCGGGGCGCGGCGGCGGCGGGCAGGACGGCGAGGCAGAGAACCGCCAGGAGACGGCGGGCGGCGGCGCGACAAGGGGCATTCATGGCGGCAAGGGGCCGGCGACCGGGCGACGGCGGTGCAGCATATTCACTAACGCCAGGAATGCACGCGAGGTTGCATTTTTTCTGGGAGGCGCAGCGATGACGGCCAGGGAATGAAGGCTCGCGGGCGGCAGCCATCCGAGATGGCCTCGGACCGTGGCCGGCCGCCGGCCGTGGTTGCCGTCCGTGCCTGCGGGGGCTGGCTCGGCGTGCTCCCCTAGTCCCGCTTCACCCGCGGCCCCTTGGGCGTGTCCTCGACCATCCAGCCGAGCGCCTTCAATTCGCCGCGGAGGGCGTCGGCGCGGGCGAAGTCCTTCGCCTGCTTCGCCGCGGTGCGGGCCCCGACCAGCGCCAGAACTTCGGCCGGAACCTCCGCCTCCGGTGCGGGCGCGAGGCCGAACACCTCGGCCACCTGCCGCCATGCGGCCAGCGCCGCGGCCCCGGTGGCGGGCGTGTGCCGGCCTAGGGCGAGGAGGCGGTTCTGTTCGCGCACCCACTCGAAGACGGCGGCCCATGCGGCGGAGACGTTCAGGTCGTCGTCCAGCGCGGCCGTGAAGGGATTCAGCAGCGCCGGCGAAGGCGCCGGAGGCAACGACTGCGGCGGGGGCGCCGCCGCCACGAGGTCGGCCAGCTTCGCGGCGCATTCGTCCAGCCGGGCCAGCGCCGTGCGCGCCCCGGCGAGGCCGTCGAGGGTGAAGTTGAACGGCTCCCGGTAATGCGCCGTGAGCAGCAGGCAGCGAATCTCCCGGCCGGTGAAGCCCTTCGCCAGCAGGTCGCGCACGGTGAAAAAGTTGCCGAGGCTCTTGCTCATCTTCCGGCCCTCGACCAGCAGGTGCGCGCCGTGCAGCCAGTGCTTCACGAACGGCCGGCCCGGCGCCTGGAGGCCCGCGCCCTCGCTCTGCGCGATCTCGTCCTCGTGGTGCGGGAAGATCAGGTCCTCGCCGCCGAGGTGCAGGTCAAAGCTCGGCCCCAGCAGCTTCATGCTCATGGCGCTGCACTCGATGTGCCAGCCGGGCCGGCCCTCGCCCCACGGGCTGGGCCACGCCACGTCGCCATCCTCCGGCACGCGCGCCTTCCACAGCGCAAAATCGGCCACGGCCTCCTTGGCGTATTCGTCGTGCGCCACGCGTTCGCCGGGGCGGAGCTGGTCGAGGTTCAAGTTCAGCAGCCGGCCGTAGTGGCCGCCGCAGCCGCGGTACTTCTCGATGCTGAAGTACACCGAGCCGTCCGCCGCGCGGTAGGCCAGACCCCGCTCCAGCAGCCGCGTGATGAGCGCGACGATCTCGGAGATGAACTCCGTGGCCCGCGGCGCGTGGTGCGGCGGCAGGCACCCCAGCTCCCGGTGGTCCGCGAAAAACGCCTCCGCGTACCGCCCCGTGAACTCCCGCAGCGTGGTGCCCGCCTCGCGGACGCGGCGGATGATCTTGTCCTCCACGTCCGTCACGTTCATGACGTGCGTCACGGCATGGCCGCGGAAGGTCAGGAAGCGCCGCACGAGATCTGCGAGGACAAAGGTGCGGAAGTTCCCGATGTGCGCGAAGTCATGCACCGTGGGGCCGCAGACGTAGAGGCCGACGGCGCGCGAGGCGGGGTCGAGCGTGGTGAACGGCTCGACACGGCGGGTCAGGGTGTTGAAAAGCTGGACGGACATGCCGGCGAAGCGCCGGAAGCTCAAAGGTCAAAGCGCAAAGCTCAAGCCCAGAAGGCTCCCCGGTCGTTTAGTTTTCAGGAGCGGAACGGCGTGGGCGGCCAAAACCGGACGGCCTTCCCCAGACCGGGCCGTGGAGCAGGACGAGG
>JBJXFY010000347.1:0-3713 GCA_046155815.1 Limisphaerales bacterium
CGGCCGGAAAGCCGGGGCCTGGCGCCGGCGAGGCCCAGCCGGGGAGCGCACGCCTCCGGCGTGCCGTGCCGGGCGTCACGCCCGGCACCCTCGTTTCCTCCATCCTTTTCCAGCCGGATGCGGGAAGGAAGCTGGTGGGACGAGGTTTTCGGCGCGACGCCGAAAACGGCACGCCGGAGGCGTGCGCCCCCGGCGACGAGGCGACGCCGGCACCCTGGCTGCGACGGGGGCTCGCAGCCACGGCCCGCGGAGAAAGTTGTTCCCGGCCGGCAATTCCTGAATACTCTCGCCAATGGGTTTCACCAAGCTGGGCCTCGCGCCTGCGGTCATGGAGGGCGTCCGGGCCATGGGCTACACGCTGCCGACGCCAATCCAACTCCAGGCCATTCCGCTGCTGCTCGACGGCCGCGACGTGATCGGCAGCGCGCAGACGGGCACCGGCAAGACGGCGGCCTTCGCGCTGCCCATCCTGACCAAGCTGGGCGCCCGCGCGCCCGGCCCGCGCGTGCTGGTGCTCGAACCGACGCGCGAACTGGCCGCCCAGGTGGAAAAGGCCTTTGCCGACCTCGCCCGCTTCACCGGCCTGCGAGTGGCCTGCGTGTACGGCGGCGTCGGCTACGGGAAGCAAAATGATGCGCTCCGGGACGGCGTGGACATCCTGGTCGCCACGCCCGGCCGGCTGCTCGACCACCTCGGGCGGCGCACGGCCACGCTCGACCGCGTCAAGTTCCTCGTGCTCGACGAGGCGGACCGGATGCTGGACATGGGCTTCATGCCGGACGTGCGGCGGATCATCCAGCAGATCCCGCCGGACCGGCAGACCAGCCTCTTCTCGGCAACGATCCCGCCGGACATCGAGGCCCTCATCCGCTGGGCGATGCGCAAGCCGGAGGTCATCGAGATCGGCCACCGCCGCTCCCCGGCGGAGACCGTGCGGCACGTCCTGTATCCGGTGGCGGAGAACCAGAAGACCGACCTCCTGCTCGCGCTGCTCGACCAGGTCCACTATGAGTCCGTCATCGTCTTCTGCCGCACGCGCCACCGGGCGGACCGCATCGGGCAGGTGCTCAAGCGCGGGGGACATTCGGTGGCAACGCTGCATTCGGACCGGACACAGCGGGAACGCGAACGCGCGCTGGAAGGCTTCCGCGAGGGGAAGTTTGAGGTGCTGGTGGCGACGGACATCGCCGCGCGCGGGCTGGACATCGCGGACGTCAGCCACGTCATCAACTATGACGTGCCCCAGCACCCGGAGGACTACGTTCACCGCATCGGCCGCACGGGGCGCGCGCTGGCGGCCGGCGACGCCTTCACGCTGATGGTGTCGGCGGACATCGTGGCGGTGTCGGCCATCGAGCGGTTCATCGGCCGGCGCATCGAGCGGGCGAAGCTGGAGCCGTTCGCGTACGAGGCGACGGCGGCGTTTGCCGAGCCGCGGCCGGCGCCCGCGGGACGCGGCCCGCAGGGGCCCGCAGGTCGGCACTTCGCGCCGCGTGGCGGGCGGGCGCGCTGGAAGCGGCGTTGAGCGCGCGGTCGCCCGGCTGCCGCGAAATCAGCGAAGACGCGAAAAGGGCGGGGCGGGCGGGGTTCCCGGACATGGAGCCCTCCGGGGCTTCGCCCGTCGCCGCCTCGCTGTTCCATTGCACTCCGTCTCGCGGTGCGGCCATGCTCCGCGCGTGCAGGAACCGCAGGACGTGTTTGTCGGCATTGACGGCGGTGCAACGTACAGCTTCGGCGTCGCGGTGGACGCGACCGGGCGCGCGCTGGCCGCGGAGAAAGCCGGGTCGCTGAACTTCTTCGGCACCTCCGTGCAGGAGGCGCGGCGCAGCCTCACGCAGATCATCCGGTCCCTCGAGGTGGCGCTGCCGCTGGGTTCGCGCTTCGCGCAGGTCGTGATCGGCAGCGCGGCGTTGTTCGCCGAGGGCACCGCCAGGGACAAGGACCTGCTCTGCCGCGGCGTGCTGCCGACGGAGCAGGTGCGTCTCGTGAGCGACGTGATGACCGGCTACCACGGCGCCGGCCTGGGGCGCCCGGGGGTGCTGATCACCGGCGGCACGGGATCCAGCTTCCTGGCCAAGAACGAGCATGACGAGTTCGCGCAGGTGGGCGCCTGGGGACACCTGCTCGGGGACGAGGGCAGCGCCTACTGGATTTCCCGCGAATGCGTCCGGGCCGCCATCAACGCCAGCGAAGGCACGGGCCCGGCGACGAGCCTGCTCAGCGTGGTGCTGCGCTGGTTCGACGTGAAGGAGCTGACGGAGATCGTGCCGGTGATCTACTCGGCCAAGTACAGCAAGGACAAGTTGGCCGCGCTGGCAGGCTTCGCCTCGCGGGAGACGGACGCGGCGGATCCGGTGTGGAAGGACATCTGCGACCGCGCCGGGCGCGAGCTGGGACGGCAGGCACTGGCCGCCATCCGGCTGGTGGACATCCGCCGGCGTCCGGTGCCGGTCTGGCTGAACGGCTCGGTGGTGAAGCACAACACGCGCGTGCGCGAGAGCCTGTTCGCGGCGCTCAATGAGACCGTGCCCGTCGTGCTTGAGCCGCCGCGGCTCGCGCCGTTGCTCGGGGCCGCCGCGCTGGCCCTCAATGCCGGTTGCATCCCGGTCACGCCGGAGATGGTCGAGCGCATGGCCGCCTCCTACGCGGGACTGCTGGCCACCAAGTCCGCCTCCGTGGTGGCGCCCCCCGTCATGTCGTGAGCCTGCTCGCCGACTGGCATGCCACGGTCACCGGCCTGCTTGACCGCGCCGCCACCTCGCAGGCGGAGGCCGTGGAGGCCGCGGCCCGCCGGGTGGCGGACACGCTGGCCGGCCCGAGCCGGCTCTTCAGCTTCGGCACCGGGCACGGCCACCTGCTGGCGCTGGAAATCTTCTACCGCGCCGGCGGCCTCGCGCGCGTCATCCCGATGCTGGACGAGGATCTCATGCTGCACCGCTCGGCGAGCCGCTCGTCCCAGCTCGAACGCGAGGGAACCCGTGCGACGAGCCTGCTCAGGATCTATCGGCCCGGCCCCGGCGACGTGCTGCTCGTCGCTTCCAGTTCCGGCCGAAACGCCGTTCCCATCGAGGTAGCCGCGGGCGCGAGCGCCGCGGGCGCGGCGGTGATCGCGCTGACCGGCGTCGCCGGCAGCCGTTCGAGACCCTCACGCCACGCTTCCGGCCGGGTGTTGGCGGACGTGGCGGATGTGGTGCTGGATACGGGCGCGCCGGACGGTGACGCGGCGCAGGCCGTGCCCGGCTTCAGGGAACGGATGGGCCCGGTGTCCACGATCGTGGGCGCGTTCCTGCTGCACGCCGTCGTCCTGCGCGCGGCGGAACTGTCCACCGCGCGGGGCGTCGTGCCGGAGCTGTGGCGCAGCGCCAACGCCGGCGGAGACGAGGCGAACGCGGAGCTGCTGGCAAGGCTCCAGGAAACGATTCCGCACCTGTGAGGCGAAGCGAGGCCACCCCAACAAATGCGATTGGATTCAAAGCCTGCCCGGCAGTGTGAATGGTCGGATGCCGTCTGGCTGGCGGGGGGGCGTCGCACCGCGCGCGCTGGCGGCGTGAGCAGGGCCGTCCGGACTCCGTACCGTCCCGCGCGGCTCCGCGGCGCGCGAGGGGGCCGGCCGTGCGCCCGCGGCGGGCAGAGGACTGCCCGCCCTGCCGTCGGCGCATGCATCCTGAGCGCGGCACGTTGCGGAGGCTCGCTGCCCGCGCCTAGCCTCCGCT
>JBJXFY010000332.1:0-11902 GCA_046155815.1 Limisphaerales bacterium
GGCCGCCAGGCCGGACGCCTCCGAGAGCCGCCAGACGCCCTGCGCATCGAGGCTGAACAGCTCCACCCGGGCCGCGCGCTGGCTGACGAGAAGATACTCCTTCAGCGAGGGCATACGGCGGTAGAACTCGAACTTCTGCCCCCGGTCATAGGCCTCGGTCGCCGGCGACAGCACCTCCGCAATGAGCGTGGGGTTGAGGGCGACGTCATCCGCGCCCGGAGTCGTGATCACCGGGCCGCAGATGACGGAGGCGTCCGGGTAGGTGTGCAGCCCCGCCGCCTCGATCTTGAGGCGCAGGTCCGCGTTGTACACGCGGCAGGGCCGGCCGCGGAGGCGGGAGCGGAGTTCCGAAACGAGGTTCACCGAGATGAGCGAATGTTCCGGCGTGCCGCCTGCCATCGCGAACACTTCGCCGTCGTAGAACTGGCTGCGGAACTCCGCGGCACGCTCGAGCGCGAGGTATTCCGCCTCGCTGAGGCGCGGACGGGTTGCTGCGGCGAGACCCATGTGGGAAGGATGGCGGCGGGCCGCGCCCACGGCAAGCCGGCCGCTCAGATGTACGGGCTGTTTTCCGCGCGGCTCGACCGCGGCACGAGCGGCACCGCGGCATCCGCCTCGGGATACTCGAAGGTCCGGCCCTCGAAATTCCGGATGACCACCCGGTCGTTGTCCTGACTGAGGACATACTCCGGATTCACCGGCACCTTCCCGCCGCCGCCCGGCGCATCAATCACATACTGCGGCACCGCATAGCCCGTCGTGTGGCCGCGCAGCGACTCCATGATCTCCACGCCCTGCCGCACGCTCGTGCGCAGGTGGGCGGAGCCGGCGATGAGGTCGCACTGGTAGATGTAGTAGGGACGCACGCGGCACAGGAGCAGCTTCTGCACGAGCGCCTTCATCACGTCCGGATCGTCATTCACATGCTTGAGCAGCACGGACTGGTTGCCCAGCGGGATGCCGGCGTCGGCCAGCCGGCCGAGGGCGTCGCGCACCTCGGTGGTAAGCTCTCGCGGATGGTTCGAGTGAATGCTGATGAAGAGCGGATGAAACGGCTTCAGCATCTCGCACAGTTCCGGCGTGACGCGCTGCGGCAGGAACACCGGGATGCGCGTGCCGATGCGCAGGAACTCCACGTGCGGGATCCGCCGCAGCCGTGTAAGCAGGTCCTCGAGCTTCTCGTCGCTCAGCAGCAGCGGGTCGCCGCCGCTCAGCAGCACGTCGCGGATCTCCGGGTGCGATTCGATGTAGGCCAGTTGCCGGTCGAACTCCGGATGGAAGTCATAGCCGCTGGCGTTGCTCACCAGTCGCGAGCGCGTGCAGTAGCGGCAATAGGCCGCGCAGCGGTCGGTCACCAGGAACAGCACGCGGTCCGGGTAGCGGTGCACCAGCCCCGGCACGGGCGAGTGCTCGTCCTCGCCGCACGGGTCGCTCATCTCCCACGGCGCGGTGTCCGTCTCCTCCAGGCGCGGGATCACCTGCCGCCGGATCGGGCAGTGCTCGTCGTCCGGGTCAATCAGGTTGAAGAAGTGCGGCGTGATGGCCATTGCCAGCTTGCTGCGGGCGAGGATGGCGCCGGCGCGTTCCTCGGCCGTGAGCGTCGGGAGCAGCTTCTCAAGCTGCTCCAGCGTGGTGACGCGGTTCCGGAGCTGCCAGCGCCAGTCGTTCCAGTCCCTGTCAGAAACATGGGTCCACGGCCCGCGTCCGGCGGGGCGGAAGCGTTTCAGGTCGGCGGGGGAGAGGCCCGAGGGAGGTTCATCCGCGGAACCCGCGGAGGCGTCCGTGAACATGGCGCGTCAAAGTAGGCGGGTGACCGGGGGGGTCAAGATGGCCGCGGGCAGAGGGGAACCGTGTTCGTCCTCGTCCCCTTTCTCGCGCTCGAAAGCCCGCGCCGGGAGCGGGGGCGAGCAGGATGAATCGCCCCCCGTTGACACTCACCCCGTCCCGCGCCAAGAAGCCCCATGCCCGAACCCGGCCGCCGCCTCGAGGACATCCGCGCGTGGCTCCCGCTGGGGCCGGCGCTCGGCACGGCCGGACAGCCCGCGGCGCACCAGTTCACCGCCATCGCCGGTTCCGGATACGAGGTCGTCGTCAACCTGGCGCTGCCCACTTCCGACCGCGCCGTGCCGAACGAGGGCGAAATCGTTGCCGGTCTCGGCCTTGCCTACGTCCACCTGCCCGTGGACTTCGAGCATCCGCAGCCCACCGACGTCACGGCCTTCCGCCGCGTGATGCGGGCCTTCGATGGCCGCCGTGTCTTCGTCCACTGCGCGGCGAACATGCGCGTGTCTGCGTTCGTGTTCCTGCACCGCGTGCTCGACCTCGGCGTGCCGCGCACGGAGGCCGAGGCCGACCTGCATCGCATCTGGCACCCGACGGGGGCGTGGGCGGAACTGATCGAACTGACGCTGCGGGAGGGCTGAGGCCGGCACCGGCGCACTGGAATTGGTGCGGGAAGAAGACCGTGCCGTGCGGCAGCGCCGTGTTGTTGTCCACGATGCGGTGGCGGAAGGGGTGCACGCCCGTGAGGATCGAGGCGCGGCTGGGCGAGCAGAGCGCGGTGGTGACGCAGGCGCTCCGGAAATCCACGCCGGCCCGCTTCCACCGGCTGCGGACGGCCTGAACCGCGGCTCGGGGCTTCCGGGCCGCGAAATTCACGCTTTTGCCGGGGCGTTTCGCGGTTAGTTTCCCGGCCTCATGAGCAACGCGCTGACAACACCTCGCCGCTGCCCGGTTCTCGGGGCCATCACCGCCGGGACCCTGCTGGCCGCCTCCGCCGCCGCGGACACGCTCACCAACCTCTGGTCCATCTCGCCCGACGAGGGTCGGCTGTACTTCGGCGTGAGCAACCTTGAGCGCGGCATCGCCCTCAACCCCGCCACGACCAACGTCCTCCTCCTCAGCCGCGTCGGCACGCCTTCCGTGTACGTCCTGGATGGCGCCACGGGCGACGATGGCACCGCCACGCTCGGCGCGCCGCGCACGCTCCTCAACACCGACGCGGACGGCAACCCGATCATCAGCGGCGGCACCTTCGCGCTGAACCTTGTCGGCGCCGCGGATGACGGGGCCGTGTACGCCGCGAACCTGACGACCGCCAACCCGCCGAACCTGAAGGTTTATCGTTGGGCCAACGAGGCGACCGACACACCTGTCACGCTGGCTTTCGAGGGCGACCCGCTGGCCGGCATCGCAAATCCCGGTTCCGGTCAGGACATCCGCTTTGGCGACAACTTTGCGGTGCGTGGCGCGGGCGCCGGCACGCAGCTCGCCTTCACCTCCCGCAACGGCAAGTACGCCGTCATCCTCACCACCACCGACGGGCTCACCTTCACCAACCGCACGCTGACCACGGACTTCAGCGGCGGCGCGGGCCTTGGCACGGCCTTCGGCCAAGGTGACACCCTGTGGGTCAAGGCCAACGGCCAGCCGTTGCGCCGCGTGGCCTTGAACTTCGCTGCCGGCACCGCCACCACCGTCCAGCCCACCATCCCCACCACCGTCGTCGGCGTGAACATCACCGGCCTCGGCTACGACCCCGCCACGAAGCGGCTCGCCGGTGTGGATTACGTGGCGCACACCCTGTCCGTCTGGGATGCCTCCGATCCGACGGCGCTCGTGTCCCTCGGCGATCCCGTTCCGTTCCCGGCCGCCAACGGCAACGCCAACGGCACGGGCGACGCCGACCTCTTCAAGGACCGCGTCGTCGCGCTCGAATCGAACAACGGCGTGCTCGCGCTGCGGGTGATCCCCTCCACGGTGGTTGATCCGCCGGTCATCACCACGCCGCCGGCCAACTTCACCGTGTACGCCGGGGGCGACGCCAGCTTCAGCGTGGCGGTGCAGGGCACGCCGCCCTTCACGTATCAGTGGCAGCGCGAGGGCACGAACCTCGCCGGCGCCACCGGCGCCCAGCTCCTGCTCACGAACGTGACCGCCGCCGCCGGCGGCGCCTACCAGGCGCTCGTGAACAACGCCGCCAACCAGCCCGTCACCAGCAACCCCGCCCAGCTCACCGTGCGCGAGCCGCTCAACACCGGCCTGCTCACCCCCGCCTGGAGCGCCCTGCCCGGCACGCGGCCGTACCTCACCACGGACAACACCCAGCGCGGCCTCGCCTACAACCCCGCCACGAGCAACCTGCTCGTCGCCTCCCGCTCGCCCAGCAACCTCGTCGCCGTGCTCGACGCCGCCACCGGCGCCTTCAAGCACGCCCTCAAGACCACCGACGACAACGGCACACCTGTCATCGCCGGCGGCACCCTGCCGCTGAACATGGTCGCGGCGAGCGATGACGGCGTGGTCTTCGCCGGCAACCTCGTCACCGACGGCTCGGCCGCCGCCTTCACGCTGTACCGCTGGGAGGATGACTCGCCGGACACCGCCCCGCTCGCGCTGGCGCCGGTGGACGCGCTGGCCGTGGCGCAGCGCTGGGGCGACACCATGGACATCCGCGGCGAGCTGCCGGACGTGGAGATCCTGCTCGGCAGCCGCAGCGGCGGCGCCTTCGCGCTGCTCACCACGACGGACGGCTTCAGCTTCACCGGGCAGGTGTTCACGCCGGACGGGGCGAACGCCTCCGCCTTCGGCCTCGGCATCGCCTTCGGCCCCGGCGACACGGTGTTTGGCACCGCCAACGGCCAGCCGCTCGTCCACGCCGCCTTCAACCGCGCTGCCGGCACCGCGGCGATCGCGCGCACCTACGCCAGCACGAACGTGCCGAACGCCGTCAGCTTCATCGGCACGCTGGTGGCCAGCAACCATCTCGCCGGCGTCGCACTCGAGAACCCGCATAACGTGCAGCTCTTCAACCTCGCGGACCTCGACAATCCCGTGCTCGCCGACCAGGAGCTGATCCTGCCCCAGCAGGTGAACGCCAACGGCACGGGCGCCGCGGATTTCGGCGGCGGCAAGCTCTTCGTGCTCGATACGAACCACGGGCTGCGCGCCTTCACGCTGGGCGCGGGTACGCCGGCCGCTGCCCCGGCTGTCCTCGGGGCACCGCAGATCCTTGGCGTCGGACTGGGGCGCACACTGCGGTTCACGCTCAACGGCACCGCCGGCGCGACCTACACCATCCAGCAGGCCCCGGCGCTGCCCGGTGGCTGGGTGGACGTGACCACCGTGATCCCGCCGGGCACGCCCATCCCCGTCAGCGTCCCGGCGACGAACAGCGTGGGCTTCGTCCGTGCGGTGGCCCGCTGAACCGCACGGCGGCCTCGCGACATCCTGGCCGGCCTGAGGCGCCCTGCGGCGGGGAACGGGTTTCCCCGCCTCTCATGGCGGACCAGCCTGCCGCCCCCACGTCGCGCTCGGCTTCGACTGCCGGCGGCTGACTCCGCGGTTGCCAACCTGCGCCAGGCGTCGGAGAAACGGCGCTCATGACGCGACGTTTCCTCCTCCCATGCCGCTTCGCGCTGGCAGCGGTGGCCCTGCTGCTCCCTGCGCTCCGTGCCGGGCAGACTTCGGCTGCCAGTCCGACCTTCGTGCTCCTGCGCAGCAACGTGGTGGCGTCCACGCGGCCGGCGGAGGTCCGGGCCATCCATGAGCCGGGGGCGGACTGGCAGCACACCACGGGTGCCACGGCGCATCCCACGCTTACCAACGCCTTCGTGATGGTTGGCCAGACCACCGGCCGCCTCTGGCTGATCGAGCTGGACGCCGCCGGCGGCACGGGGCGGACCGTGTTCGCGGAGCTTGGTACCGGCGTGACTTTCAGCCCGTGGGAAGGCTTCCTGAGCGTGGCGTTCCACCCGCAGTTCGCCACGAACCGCCGCTGGTTTGTGAAGCACGATGACGTGCGCGGCGACGTGCGCTCGACGGTGATCGTCGAACGCCGGGCCACGGCCGACGGTCGGGCGGACGCCGGGACGCCCGGCCGGGAGATCATCCGCATCCCGACCGCCTCCGAGAACCACCATGGCGGCACGGTGCTCTTCGGGCCGGACGGGATGATGTACCTCGGACTGGGCGACGGCGGGCCGCAGGAGGATCCGAACGGCCACGCGCAGGACGGTGGGAAGCTGCTGGGCAAGATCCTGCGTCTGGACGTGGACCGGCCGGACCGCGGGCGCGCCTACGGCCTCCCGCGCGACAATCCCTTCGTGGTGCAACCAGCTGCCGGCATGCGGCCCGAAGTGTGGGCGCTGGGCTTCCGCGAGCCGTGGCGGATGAGCTTCGACCGTGTGACGGGCGAGCTCTGGCTGGGCGACGTGGGCCAGCTGGGCTGGGAGGAGGTGTGCCTGGTACGTGCCGGTGAAAACCACGGCTGGAACGTCTACGAGGGCCTGGCCCCGTTCTCGGAGAAGTTCCGGCGACCGGGCCGCGTCTTCACCTCGCCAATGCTCGTTTATGGCCGGGACGTGGGCTGCTCGATCACGGGCGGTTTCGTGTACCGCGGCACCCGTGCGCCGGCGTTTGCGGGCGCCTATCTCTTCGGCGACTTCGTGATGCGCGAGATCTTTGCGCTGCGGCGGCGTCCGGGCGTGGCGTCCGAGGTGCGGCTGGTGGCGTTGGCGGCGCAACCGCTGGTGGCGTTTTGCGAGGGGCGGGACGGCGAGATCTACCTCGTGGGCCACGGCGGGAGCCTCCACCACCTGGACCTGGCGACGGCGTCGTTTCCGTGAGCCGCGGCGGCGACGCCCTGTTGCCTGCCCCGGAAGATGCGTGCCGTGGCCGGCCGCCGCGACGGGGCCGTCGCCGCGCGGCTACCACAGGCCCAGCGCCTCAAGCTGCCGCGTCACCGCCGGGGCCCAGCCGCGGTTGGCCGCCGGGCTGGCCGGGCTGGGATGGAGGATCTGGCCGACGCGGGGCGAGGCGGCCCCATCGAGGAGCCGGTTCGCGCGTTCCGCCGCGAAGCCGCCCACGCCGATGACCCACGCCGGCCGGAGCGCTCGCAGCGCGGCGGCGAGGTGGGCGTCGCACGCGGCGGCCAGCGGCGCGAACTGGGCGGCGGGCAGCTTGTCCGGCGTGACGTTCGCGCCGGACTCCGCGAGGAAGGCGAGCGGGCACCAGTTCAGCACAAAGTGATCGCGGAAGAAGCCGTCCGCCGTGCCGAACCGTTCCGCGAAGAGCCCCCAAAGCCGCCGGCCGCTGACCTCGGAGCGACGGCACGCGAAGCCCTCGATGGGCCGCTTCGGATGCTGGTCGCGCGGCGGCGACACGGCGTCCGGAAGTCCCAGCCAATCCCGCACCGCGGCCACCTCGCCGAACGGCACGCCCGTCTGCGCCATGCCGAACGGGCCGGGGTTCATGCCCACGAACACGGCGAGCTTCGGCGCGGCGCCGAAGCGTCCGGCGTAGGCCGCGTGGACCTCCCACGCGTAGTCGAGCGGCCGATAGACGTGGGCCGCCGGCGGTCCGAAACGCAGGCGCGCGGTGGCGCGGCGGAGAGTGACGGCGGCGGCGAGCAGGTCGGACACGGGGAAAAGCTCAGGGTTCCAAGTTCCAAGTTCCAAGGAAATCCCAAGGCTCCCATGCTCAAGTTTGTCCGGACATCCCGTCGCCTGCCCGGGCCGTCTTGAGCCTTGGTCCCCGGAGCTTGGAACTTGGAGCTTCCGGCCCCGTTCCCCATGATTCCGCCAATGGATTTTTCCTGGCTCGCGAGTCCCGAAATTTGGATCGCCCTCGTCACTCTCACGGTGCTCGAGGTCGTGCTCGGCATTGATAACCTGATCTTCATCTCGATCCTCAGCGCGAAGCTGCCCAAGGAGCAGCAGCCCAAGGCCCGCCAGCTCGGCCTGATGGTCGCACTGGTCACCCGGATCCTGCTGCTCTTCTCGCTCGCCTGGGTGGTGAAGCTCGACAAGCCCTTCTGGCAGGCCGATCTGGCGGGGCTGCAGCTGTCAGTGTCCGGCAAGGATCTCGTGCTGATCCTCGGCGGGCTCTTCCTGCTGGCGAAGAGCACCTATGAAATCCACGAGAAGCTGGAGGGCGACGACGGCCACTCCTCGGCGCGCGTGGCGCCGACGTTCACCAGCGTCATCGTGCAGATCGCGCTGCTGGACATCGTGTTCTCGCTCGATTCCGTGATCACGGCCGTAGGCATGGTGAAACAGGTGCCGATCATGGTCGCCGCCGTCGTCATCGCGATGATCGCGATGCTGCTGTTCGTGAACCAGATCAGCGCCTTCGTGGACCGGCATCCCACGATCAAGATGCTGGCGCTGGCCTTCCTCATCCTCATTGGGACGATGCTCGTGGCGGAGGGCTTCCATCAGCACATCCCGAAGGGCTACATCTACTTCGCGATGGCCTTCTCGGTGCTCGTCGAGCTGCTGAACATGAAGATGCGCGCGAAGGCGAAGCCCGTGCAGCTCCATCAAACCTATCGCTGACCATGAAGCGCCTGCTCCCGCTGCTCCTGTCCGGACTGCTGGTCCCAGCCGCCGAAACCCCGAAGGGCGCTCAGCAACTGCTCCGGCTGGCGGCCCCGGCCGTAACCGGCGTCCCCGCCTCGCCGCCTGCGGACGCGCCCATCCGCATCCAGTTCGGCCCGTGGAACGGCTGGCCACGGGCGGTCACGCTCAGCAACGGCGTGGCCGAAGTGGTCGTCGTGCCCGAAGTCGGGCGCGTGATGCAGTTCCGCCTCCGCGACGAGCCGGGCGTCTTCTGGGACGATCCTTCCCTGTACGGAAAGTCCCCCGACCCGGCGTCCGCCGAGTGGCTGAACTTCGGCGGGGACAAGACCTGGCCCGCGCCGCAGGCGGACTGGCCCAAGGTCACGCCCCGCGCGTGGCCGCCGCCGGAGGCGTTCGACGCGATGGCGGTGGAGGCGTCGGTGTTCCGCGACGGCGTGCTGCTGCGCTCCCCGGTTGACCCACATTACGGCCTCCGCACCGAGCGCCTCGTGCGCCTCGACAGGACGAACGCCGTGATGTCCATCGTCACGACCTACGTGAAGGAGCAGGGGCCGTCCGCGCGCGTTGGCGTGTGGATCATCACCCAGCTCCGTGACCCCGAGGCCGTGTTCATCCCGCTGCCCCGGCCGTCGGTGAATCCGGCCGGCTACGTGAAGCAGAGCGACACATTGCCGGCGGACCTCCGGGTCGAGGACGGCCTGATCTCCCTGCGCCGCCATCCGTCCACGGGCACGAAGATCGGGACGGACGCCGGCACGATGCTGTGGGTGGGGAAGCAGCATGTGCTGCGGATTGATTCCCCGCGCCTGCCCGGCCTCGAGTATCCGGACGAGAACTCCAGCGCCGAGGTGTACACCAACGGTGACCCGAAGACCTACGTGGAGCTGGAGACCCTCGGCCCGCTCGCCACGCTGAACGTGGGCGACCGCCTCAGCCAGACGAACACCTACACGCTGCTGCCGCGCACCCAGCCCACGCCGCGCGCGGAGGCGCGGGCGGTGCTGGGGAGGTGAGCATGCTGCTCGCCAGCGGCACCTGAATTGCGGAGAATAAGCCCATGCGCTTGCTCCTCCTGACGGCACTTGCCCTGCTCGTGATGCCGGCTGCTTCCGCCGTCGGGCGCGAACTGGTCGTCATGACCTACAACCTCCGCTACGCCAGCGTGCGCCCGCCGAACGCGTGGCCCGACCGCCAGCCGCTCATGCGCGACCTGCTGCGCGAGGTGAACCCGGACGTCATCGGCACGCAGGAGGGCGTCTTCCCGCAGCTCAAGGACCTCGCCGCGGACCTCCGCGAACACGACTGGATCGGCCTGGGGCGCGACGGCGGCAGTCGCGGCGAGTTCATGGCCGTCTTCTACCGCCGCGAGCGCCTCGAGCCCGTCGAGTTCGACCACTTCTGGCTGAGCGACACGCCGGACGTGATCGGCTCCAGCACCTGGGGCAACACCAACCGCCGCATGGTCACCTGGGTGAAGTTCCGCGACCGGCTCACGGACCGCGAATTCCACCTCTGGAACACCCACCTCGACCACGCGCTCCAGCCCGCGCGCGAAAAGGCCGCCGCGCTCATCCGCCAGCGCGTCGAAGCGCTGAAGACCGACCTGCCCGTGATCCTGCTCGGTGACTTCAACGCCGTGGCCGGCAAGAACCCGGCGTACACCGCGCTCACCGGCGACGGCTTCTTCCGCGACACCTGGACACTGGCCGGCGAGCGGCGCAACGCGGACTACAACACCTTCACCGGCTTCGCCCCCGCGAAGCGCGACGGCGAGCGCATCGACTGGATCCTCCTCCGCGGCGCGGCCGACGTGCGCGCCACGGAGGTCAACGTCTTCTCCCGCGATGGCCAGTATCCGAGCGACCACTTCCCGGTTGTCGCGTGGCTCACCCTGCGCGGGCCGGCGACACCGTGACCGCGGGCTTGTCCGCCCATCGCCCCGCCCGCCGCTCCGCCGCACTCCTGGTGGAAACTGTGAACGACATCCGCGAAGCCCAAACCGACGAGGACATCCTCCGCTGCTGGCCGCTGTTCCGGCAGCTCCGGCCGCATCTCGTGGAGGCGGAGTTCCTGCCGCGCGTCCGGCGCCAGCAGGCGGCGCACGGCTACGTGCTGACGCGGCTTGAGGTGGACGGGGCGGTGGTGAGTGCCGCCGGCTGGCGGGTCATGGAGTTCCTCGCCTGGGGCCGCGTCTTCTACGTGGACGACCTGATCACCGACGAGGCTTCGCGCGGTCGTGGTCTCGGCGCGGGCGTGATGCAACGGCTGCTCGGCGAGGCGCGGCGGCGTGGATGCGACGAGTTTCACCTCGACTCCGGCCACCAGCGCTTCGCCGCGCATGGCGTCTATCACTCGGCCGGCCTGCGCATCACCAGCCACCATTTCTCGCTCGGACTGAAGTGACGCGTCGGGGCCGGGGCCGGCCTATGTCCCCGACGGCACGGTGTCCTGCAGGCGCGCGAGGTCGCGGTCGCCGCGCGTGGTGGGCACGCTGACGTCGAAGCCGGTGCCGGCGGCGAGGGCGCGCTGGCGGAGCAGGGCGTTGCCCTCGGCGATGCGGTGGTCGCGCCAGCGCCAGCCTTCGGCGTGGCCGTCGGCAAAGGAGAGGCTGGCGCCGCGGTTGTGGCGGCTGGCGGGCAGGTTCCAGAAGACGGGCTGCCCGGTGGAGCGCGGCTCGATGCCGAGGGCGCCGTTCTGGATGCTCCACTCATCCTCGTCGAGGAACAGCGACGCCTGCGCGGGGCCGGGGTCCACGATGGCGGCGGCCTTGTAGATGGGCCGGGGAATCTTGGAGGGATTCAGGTGCGCGAGGCCTGTGCCCATCGCGTAGCTGCGCGAGCGGGGCACGCCCGGGTGGCGGTAGACCTTCGCGCGGTCCGAGGGGCAGCGGTAGATGGCCACCGAGCGGTTGTAGGGAAAGAGCGCGCCCTTCTCGATGTTGCGGGTGTTGAAGTCCGTCTTGGCGTCGCCCTCGATCCAGGCACCCGGCAGGCTGATCTCGCCGGCGGCCTCGTTGGGAACGAGCTTCCCGTCGTTGTCGTCGGCATACATCGCCCAGCAGAGGGTGAGCTGGCGGAGGTGGTTGACGCAGGCGGCCTGGCGGCCCTTCTCCCGGGCCTTCCCGAGCGCGGGCAGCAGGAGCGACGCGAGGATCGCGATGATCGCGATCACCACCAGCAGCTCGATGAGGGTGAATCCCGCGCGGCGCGCCCCAGGATGTATGCGGCTCGGTTGCATGGGCCACGGAATCACGGCCGCGCCGCGGGTCAAGCGGCACGGCCGGCGTGCGGCGGGCTTCGCCGCTTGCCGCGCAGGCGGCCGGTGCGATGCTCCGGCGTGTCCCGGTTCTGGCGCCGCCTCTTCGGCCTCCTGCTCGCCTTCGTCCTCCTCGTCGTCCTCGCGCTGGTCATCGAGCACTGGCGCGGCCGGCGCATCCTCGCCGCCACGGTCGCGGAGCTGAAGGCGCGCGGCGCGCTGCCGGTGCCGGAGGAGCTGTTCGCCCCGCCGGGGCCGTCCAACGGCATCCATCTGCTGACCGCCGC